>CANHIG010000028.1 GCA_947461105.1 Bacteroidota bacterium
GTAATAGAAATTGGAAAGCTGCCGCCACAGGCCCGCGATCTGGAAGAAGCAGTGCTTGGGGCTATCATGATAGAAGGCAAAGCTATAGATGATGTAGCTACTTTTCTAAAAGAAGATATGTTTTATGTGGAGGCGCATCAGTTTATCTATAAAGCGATTAAGCAGCTTTACCTTACTGAAAGCCCTATTGATATGCTTACTGTAATTGAAAAGCTGAAAAACAATGGCGATTTGGAGCGCATTGGCGGTCAATATTATATTGCTAAACTCACCAATAAAATAGCATCGGCAGCCAATGTGGAATATCACTCCAGAATTTTGGCGCAAAAATATATTCAGCGTTCCCTGATTTCTTCTTCTACCGAAATTATTAAAGAAGCCTACGAAGATACAACTGATGTGTTTGAATTGCTGGATAAGGCAGAAAATGCAGTAATGAGCATTTCGGAAAACAATTCGAAATCAATGGCTCAGGATATAGGCACTGTACTTAAAAATGAACTTAAAGAGATTGACAAGAGAATTAATTCAAATGAGCATTTAAATGGCGTAAGAGCCGGATTTGAGGAACTTGACAACACCACAGGCGGCTGGCAAAAATCAGATTTAATCATTGTGGCAGCAAGGCCGGGTATGGGTAAAACAGCCTTCACACTTTCGTTAGCAAGAAATAGTTCTATTGACCATAAGAAACCTGTGGCTATATTCTCGCTGGAGATGTCTGCATCGCAATTGGTGCAGAGGATGATTTCGATGGAGACGGAAATTGCTGCAGACAAAATCAGAAGAGGTCAGTTGGAAAAATACGAATACCAACAGCTTACCACAAAGATTGACAGTCTTAAAGATGCGGAGATATACATTGATGATACTCCGGGTATTTCCATTTTTGACCTACGCTCCAAATGCAGAAAACTGAAGCAAAAGAACGGTATTGAATTAATCATTATTGACTACCTGCAATTGATGACAGCCAACTCTGAAGGCAAAGGATCAGGAAACAGAGAGCAGGAAATCAGTTTAATTTCAAGGTCACTAAAAGGATTGGCAAAGGAGCTTAATGTGCCCGTGATAGCACTTTCTCAGTTAAGCCGAGCTACAGAAACCCGAGGTGGTGCCAGAAAACCCATTCTCTCTGACCTTCGTGAATCAGGAGCTATTGAGCAGGATGCAGATATTGTAATCTTCCTTTACAGACCTGAATATTACGGCATCTTGACTGATGAAGAAAGTAACTCCACAAAAGGTACAGCCGAAATTATTTTGGCAAAACACAGAAATGGTCCTTTGAAAAATATCAAGGTGCGCTTCATTGACAAATTCGCAAAATTTGCTGACCTGGATGAGTTTAGCAAAATAGGAAATACAGTAGAAATAGATAGTGCCGGTGAGAAAAGAATCTTTAAAAAGATTGGCTCTAAAATTAACTCAGACAATGATTTCGATGCAGAGGTTAAACACAAAAAAGAAGACCTGAACGCTGAAGAAGAAGATGCTCCTTGGTAAAAATTACTCCTTGATAATCTTTTTCCTAATGCTGCGCTCAGCAGTTATTACTTCAATGAAATACATACCTGAAGACAGATTTGAGGCATCAATCAATACTTCTTTATCTTGCTCTAAATCATTATTGCGCATAACATATTCCCCACTCATATTGCTAACTAAGTAACCCAATATTTCAACCTCAGAAACCAATTTGACAATAGATTTAAAAGGATTTGGGGAAAGATTTATCGCAGTTTGCAAAATATCATCAACGCTCAATGCAAAGGTGTCATTGTCAATAATAAAAAATGAAAACTGCAATACTTTAATTTTTGTATCGTGTGGAGTTGGTGTGCCCAAACGTATGTTTACCTGCTCATTAATTTCTTTGATATTATCCTCAATCACATCAATATAGACCATTTGAGTATCAGTAGAATTAGCCGGGAATACTATAAGTGTGTCATGATATACAAAGTCAACATTAGGCGTTGCATTTCCATTAAAATAGGTAACAGGCACAGAAATATCGAATGGCATAGGAGAGGTAGTAACTAATTTTACGACACTTCTGCCTACATCCTCCAAATAGGAAAACCCTGCCCCAAGGAAACCAATTTTCACTGTATCCTTATCAATGATATAAAAGGTATATGTGCTGTCAGAAGAGAGATTTCCTCCATCAAATTTCGTAGTCAATATTACTTTTTCCAAGCCCTCTACCACTTCATCGTCTTTCACATCAATAAAGACGGTATCATAGTTATAGCCGGGATATGCCATAAATGTAGGATTGAAGAAATAGTAGTCTTTAGGCCCTGCAGTGGAATGAATGTTGTCCTGAACTATTTGAACTCGATAAGTTCGGTTGTGAGGATTATATATTTCAACAAAAACTGGTTTTGTACCCGCTGTGTCTTCCCATACTGAATCTGGCGGAGAAGTAAAACTGATATAAACAGGAAGTGGCGCATCATCATCTAAAACAAAAAGATTGAATGAAGAATCAACAACATTGTTAGCACCAAAATCACTTATTTTTATCATTACATTATCTGTAGGCTCCTGAATGATATCATCATATAGATAGATGTATACATCTTGAGTATCCAGCCCTGATTGAAAATTATAAAACTGGTTAATAAACCCCCACTCAATACCGGCAGCCTGAAGGGAGGAACTATAATTATCCCCCCTCACAAACGCTCTGACTGCTGTGGGATTGGGATTATTGGAAACTACTTTAATCAAATAGTATGTTGCAATCTCACTGATTGAATCAACTGTTCTGATGAATCCTATTGTAGCAGAAAGTTCATTGTCTAAAACTGTGAGTGCCACTGCAGAATCCGGACTTAGCGTAGTATGCTGGCCATTCTTACGCAATACAAATGAACCTGTTTCGGGAAATTCCACATCAATATCATTAGTTATTTGAACATAGAATGGGAAAGAATCTACACCTGCCGGAACGATAACGGTTTGGATAGTGTAACTATTGATGTCAGCTGCTGAAAGTGTTGCCGGTTTGAACACTACATCAAAAGTATCATCCTTCAATGATGGCGTGTTTGTTGCGATTTTTGCCAGCATCACAAAGCCTGCAGTTTCAGGTAATGTATCGTTTACAGATGATAGACTGAATACTGTTTGGGCATCAGAAAAAAGAGGATGCAGCAACAAAGAAAAAAGTAAGACCCTGATTTTTTTAAACATGTATCAAAGTTATTGAATTCTGAATTTAATCAAAGTATTGAATAAAGTGTTCAAAAAAACCTAATTGCTGCATTTTGAAATTACTTATGTTTAAACCATGAGCGAGTCTATCTGGAGTTTTGAGTTAGAAAAACACAAAAAAATAAAACCCGGCACATTGCTACTGGCTGAGCCATTTATGGAGGATGAAAACTTCAAAAGAGCTGTAATACTTGTTGGCAAACATGATAAAGATGGCACTCACGGATTTCTGCTCAATAAGCCCATAAAACTTCGCGTTCAGGATTTGCTTAATAACTTTCCTCTCGATTTTGATGCTAAACTTTTCCTTGGGGGGCCTGTCGGCACAGATATTATTCAAACCCTCCACAATCAGGGCTCGCTATTACCTGATAGTATGCAAATAAGTGATGGTGTATTTTGGGGTGGCGATTTTGAACAAATCAAAAAACACATCAGGCAAGGGAATTTAAAAACACAACATATCCGATTTTATCTCGGTTATTCAGGTTGGTCGTCAGGGCAAATTGAAGAAGAACTAAACGATAATTCATGGATAATTGCTGAGGGTGAAGCTAATGAAGCTATTTTTTATTCAGAGACCAATAATTTGTGGCAATCCATTCTTAATAAAATGGGAGGCATCTATAAAACAATGGCAAAATATCCTGAAAGTCCAATTTTGAACTAAACTACACATGCGAAACAACAAAAACCTTTTTTTTATTTTGATATGTGTCACAGTCATGTTTCCATCAGCTTTGTATTGTGATTCATTACAAGTCTCAGACAGTTGTAAAATCAGTTTGCTGACCTGCACTCCCGGAAATGAATTATATAGCTGCTTTGGACATAGCGGCATCAGAATAAAAGATAGCTATAATAATGTTGACCTTGTTTTCAACTATGGAACATTTGATTTCAACAAGCCCTATTTCTATGTGAATTTTTGCAGAGGGATACTTATTTATTCGCTTGGTGTAGATTATTTTGAGGACTTCAAACATGTATACATTTATGAAGAGCGAGGCATTAGCGAACAGCAACTCAATCTCACAACCACTGAGAAACAAAAAATCACGGACTACTTAATTAATAATGCCTCTCCTGAAAACAGAGATTACCGCTATGATTTTTTGCTAGACAATTGCGCAACAAGAATACGCGATGTGTTTCAGATTGCATTAGGGGAGAAGCTCTCTTTTCAGCTTTCTGATTGGGATACTACCAAAACTTTTCGCAACTTGATTGATGAGTACTCTTTGGAAAAAAGATGGGAGAATTTCGGCATGAATTTATTAATTGGGTTACCGGTTGATAAAGCTACTACACCTATGGAACAAATGTTTCTACCTGATTATCTAAGCAAAGGATTTGAAAATGCCTTCGTTACACGAGATGGGGTAAAGGAACAATTGGTCTCTGGTACAAAGATTCTTTTGAACAGACCATACCAAGCAAAAGCAAATGATTTTAAAACTCCTGAAATCATACTGTCAGTGATCGCCTTCATAGCGCTTATCCTGAGTATCATAGAGCTGAAATCCAATGTAAACTTTAAGTCTATTGACTTTATCATTCTATTCGCTACCGGTTTTATGGGACTGCTATTTCTATCGCTTTGGTTCCTCACACAACATTGGACTACGGCAGCAAATTTAAATCTACTTTGGGCTTTGCCAACAAATCTCTATCTGGCATTTTCCAATCTAAAAAAACATCATTCCAGTCTATTTAAAAAAGTTATCTTCTATTCGCTAATTATAGAAATACTGTTCCTGATGGGACACGCTATGCTTCCTCAGCCATTTCAATTGGGAATGGTTCTTATAAATGCTATAATAATAAGCAGGCTTGCACCAATGTATATCAGAAGCAATAAGTTAAATTATAACTAAGGAGACTATTATTTAGCTACAACAATTTTATGAGTAGTTGTTTGCCCATTCTTTTTGATATGTGCAAGATAAGCACCTTCTGCTAAGGAACTAACATCAAATGAAGTGTTATTCTCAAATGACTGCTGCATCAGCAATCGCCCTGACAAATCAACAAGAGTCATTTCTGCTTTTCCCTTTAGTCCGACATTTACATTGTTTCTTGCTGGATTAGGGAATAAAGAAATCTCCTCTTTCTCTGCTTCCATTTGATTCACTGAAGTAGCAAAGCCACTGTAGTGGCCAAAGACAGACCGAATCATCACAGATCCATTTACTGTGGTAGTCGATAATTTCCATGTGCCATTGGTAAAAATATACATATGAGCCCTGCCTTTTTTTGAATTAAGATCATAACCTACCTGAAGATTTCTTGTATCCGTTTGTGACCATCCCAAATAATATTTATCACTCAGCTCTCTTGGTGTATCAAGCAAATAGGTTACAAAACCATTTACAGTATCGATATAATATGGCTTTTTGTTTAAGCTGGTATATATGGGTGTATCAATGTATGCAGCATTATTCAGCTCAAGTGATTTCCATACATTAAAAGAATGAATTAAATCATCAACTTTAACATCAATATTTGAATAGTGAACCTGAAAACCGACTAAAGTGTCAGGAACGTTTAGTTCAAATTCCTGTGCAAACTTTTTAAGGCCCAAGCCCTCTAATCCATAAGCCCTTTCTGCTGAACCATCATCATAGGCAAGAATATTTGAGAATATTTGTCCAGCGCGTATTGTATCATTTTGTTGATTAACATTTGTAACGCTCAAAACGCCTTCACTGAGCAACGAGAGAGAATCGCCCTGATTTCCAAAAATTACATAATCCTGTTTAGGGTTAAGATAAATTTCAGTTACAGGCTCTGCATTAAATACATTTTGCTTTGTAAAAACAATACTTTGAAAAGGATAGAGTAGTTCTGCCGAAACGTTATACTGCGTAGCAGGAGGGTTGCCAATAGCCTGATCATAATTATTATTTCGCACAAATAAACTAATAGTATCTATCAAGTCACTAGATCCGATATATTGCTTACCGGGCATAAGTTCGTAATTTTTCAGAACTGAAGGAAAAGGATATAAAAATGCAATATCACTTATCACTGTATCGTTAACATTTCTGCTTTTATTCAATCTTACATAATCTACGTGCCAATGGTCGTTATTCCCTGCAAGGGATGCCTTATTCTTAAACCTGAATTTAAACCCTTTATAGAAATAGTTATTTATTGGTAACACAGTTCTGGGTACTTGAACCATGACTTGTTTAAAAGGCTGAACCGATGAGGGCACTGTAGTATCGCCTATTGTACTCCACATTTTATCCCACTTTTGACTATACTCATTAAAGAACTCCAGTATCAAAGAATCGTTGCGGTTTGGCCAATTACCAAGCCCTTCTGATTGATAAAAGAAACTTAGATAAACAGAATCGGCATCAGTCAACCCGGACATGTCTATTGGCTTTGATGTGAGATAATCTGCTATACCAATATTAGTGGGAGAAGAATTATTATATGGCAAGCCATACTGATTCAATCCATCCAAAGTAGCTACACCAATTGTAGGTGGCAAGATAGGAAAATGGGTATTCCAATAAGCGTAGTTGTCTATCCATTTGGTATTTGCAGAAAGCTGTGCTTTATAAATTACGGGAGCATAAAGCAACAAAGTATCGGGATAAAGTGTATCCAACTGCTGAGTTAAAACGTTTCCTGTAAGCGAGTCGAAAGTATATCGGTAAAATTCCGGCCACAATGTCAAACCACCTGAAGGCAAATCAAGGCAGTTGGGTGTAGTAGCAGGTAATCGAGTCAATGTGATAGAAGTTTTGGGAGTGGAGTCTAACTGCTGAAGGGTAACATTAAATGTAAAATCCCAAGTTTGTTGCAAATGAAATCTTCCCTGAATCAATGATATTCCCAAAAAGGAATCACAAGGACCATAAGTGTATAAAACCGAATCAGTAATGTTTGTTTTGAAGAAAGTTTGTTCACGCAGGGCATTAGAGGAAAACTCATCTATAAAAGGAAGTGAAAGTGTATCTGTGGTTATGAAAACATTATTGCGTTCCACAATAAAATTTTTGTGATTACGGTTTGTATTCCTTACTCCATCTTGGTAAAAAAGGGTGGCGTTACCACTAAGGGGCAAGACCGTTTCAGACTGAGCGGACAAAAAAGAAACAGAAAAGCAAAAAGAGATAAAAAGAAAAAGTAATCGCATGAATTGAATTTATTGACTAACGATATAAGATTAAAATTATTTTACTCCACCACTGTAGTTGTGTCCCCTCTGCCAATATTATAAAACTCCGGATTCACTGAAACATCTGCTGGTAATGTTTTTGCAACAAAAATATCAAACTCCTCTCCCACTCTCACTTTTCTGCCTTGAACAAAATCAGGATTTTGTCTATATACCACTGAATTTAAAGTATCAGTGACGTCATCGTCAAATATGACAACCCCCAAAGACAGGTTAAAGTCTTTGGTTAACTTTTCAACTGCAGCTTTATAGTTAAGCCCAATGAGATATGGAATGTTTACTTCCTCATCGGAAATTCCTTTGCCTACAACAAGTGTTACAGTAGAACCCTTGGGCAGTTTTGTGTTCTTGGCAACAGGCTTTCCATTTACCAGAATCTCAAGAAGCGCATTCACATAGGGAGAGGGTCTATAAATAGGTTCAGCAACCACAAGCCCATAACTCTCCAACTGCATTTTTGCATATTTAAATGAGCTTTTACCCACTAAGTCGGGAACTTCAACTAATGGCGGATTGAATGAATTCAACGTAACATATATGGTTCGCCCTTGCTTAACTTTTGTACCAAACTTTGGAGTTTGATCAATAATAGTATTGGGCGGTAAATCTGAACGGTATGCGGAGTCTAAAATTTTAAATTCCAAATCGCAGCTTGTAAGTATAGCCTCTGCTTTGTCCAACTTCTTACCCATTAGATCCGGCACCTCCATGCTCTGACCATGGCGGGTATATAACTTCAGACTCCAGTCAGTAATCAGTAGCAGAAAAGCGAGTATCCCAAACGCAATGAGTATATTAATCAGAAAAGGCTTGGTAAAAATCTGTTTCAACGTTTCTCAATTTTTGGGAAAAATAATTAAAAAGTTTGTAGCAAAGAGAAAAAGTAAAAACTTAAACAATCTCACTTTCATTATATCTGGGCAACTCGATGCGGAAAATTGTACCCTCATTTGGTTCAGAAGATTTTACAAAAATTTTCCCGTGGTGATATTCCTCTACTATTCGTTTGGTAAGCGATAGGCCCAGCCCCCAGCCTCTGCGCTTGGTACTGAAGCCAGGTTCAAAAATGGTGTGCTGCTTTCCTTTGGGAATGCCACAACCCGTGTCTGAAACATCAATGAAAATTTTCGATGTACTTGCTGATATATCTACTTTCAAGGTACCTACCCCATCCATTGCATCCAGTGCATTATTAAATAAATTCTCTAAAACCCAATTGAAAAGCTGGCTATTTATTGCAAACAGCAATGTATTATCAGAGCAATTCACGAAAAACTGTACCGATTTTGAAGCTCTTTGACTGATATAATTGACATTGTGATTGACCGTCTCCAGCACACTTGTCGGACTCAATTGCGGTTGTGCACCAATTTTAGAAAATCTGTCTGCTACTAACGTCAATCGCTCTACATCATTTTCAATCTCATTAATCACATTATTACCAATGCCATTGTCCTTATTTTCCTTAAGGTATTCAACCCAGGCAGATAAGGATGAAATCGGGGTACCTAGCTGATGAGCTGTTTCCTTAGCCAACCCAACCCAAACCTGATTTTGCTCCGCCCTTCGCGCGTTGCTCATAGCTAAATAAGAAAACAAAGCGAATGCTCCGAAAATCATGAGTATAACAAAGGGAAACACTCTTAATTGTCTCAAGACCAGTGAATCATCATAGTATATTCGTTGCTTCACTCCTTCCCCTAAATCCACTTCGATAGGAGCGTGATTTTCCTCCATTTTTTTTATGGTCTTCAGCAGCTGATCTGTGTTGGAAACAGCAGCGGAGTCTATATTTCCAAAGGCCAAGAGATTTAACTTATCATCTGTAAGCAAAACAGGAGCTGAGGCAGTATTAATTACGACCTCTGAAATAAACGAACTAATTATTTCATTGAGCGTTTCCTTCAATTCCAAAAAGAGATTAGAGTCTTTATAATAAATGTAGTTACTCTTATCGCCATATTTTATAACTATTGGCGGATATAAACGAAAATTTGTAAAAACGGCATCAGTGATTCTAGCGTTCTTTCCAATTCCTGCATCCTGAAAATTTCTGAAATCGATTACTATGCCTTCATCATCAGTAAGTACTACAGGAATATCGGTATTTCCTGTAATCACATCACTAAAGAAATTCAACTCTTCATTATTGTCTACTTGCAAAATAAACTTCGTGGACTGTGCCCATATATTTACTTTATCTCTCTCGTCCTCAGCCAGCCTGCTAAACAAGTTATTGGTGTATCGCACTAACTTTGCTCTGCTTGAAACCGCCTCAGCCCATAGCTTTGCACGCCACTTTTCTTCGTTAGCAATTTTTTGAGTTAGATAATTTGTATAAAAAGTGGTTCCAATAGCAATAACAACAGCTATGAAAAGCAGAAATAATTTATAGTTCGATTTTCTGGTGTAAATATCCATTATGAGCTCAGCGCTTCTTTATTAATCCTTGCGCCTAACCAACTATTGCTCACAGGGACTAACCATTTTGTTTTAAAATCTGCCAATGTCTGAATTGTGTTATTAAAAACGTTTATGTCTGAATTTATTGCTCCGCTATTTATTTTTTCAATAAGCAAATTGAAATTTTGAACTTCAATTTCGCCTTCTAAACTACTTCTAAATGCAATTTTCATTCTGTCAAAAAAATCAATATTAAACTCTTGCCCCAATGCTTTAATAAAATGAACAGAACTATCAATAGAACAGCCGCTAACATTCACCTCCGACTCATCTGCCACCAAAACCACGAACAAATTATGCAACACAGCCCCGGTTGCATTCACCTGCAATTTATGAGCAGACCACTGCTTAGTAAATTCAGTAATCTTAGTCTGAATTGCAGCAGCTATTTCATCAGTAAAAACATCAGCAGCCTGATATATCCATACTTTAGAATGATCTGGAAAAGAAGGGGAAATGTTTGTTTTGTAAAATGACATATATATGACAATTAAAGCGTTGTAAAAAAAGTTTATTTGTACCCAAAATATAAAGCAGCATGAAACTAAAGTATTTTTTATTCTTCGCTATTACTTTCAACATTATTTCACTTTTTGCACTATCAGATTCGATATCACTCGGAGCAAATAAAGACAGAACGGTATTTTATAGTTTCAAAGATGGTAAAATAGCAGATATAAAAAATGATGACTGGCATCTGGCATTCTCTACAAAGCCCGCCCAGTTCCCAAGCAATACGCTACAATCGGCAACAATAAGGATAAATGAAGCCTATGGCGTGAAGTTATATGAGGTTCCCGGAAAAACTCCCGCAGATTTTAATCAGATAGATACTACAGGGTGGAGAAATTGGGATAGCTTGCATGACAGTGACACCAGCTGGTGGATGGGTGCTTTAAATAGAAATATAAACACTGCGGATGCCTTTAATTATGGCTGGGGTCAATATAATTTCAACGCACACAGCGTGCTTGGCGATTCATTATTTTTGCTACAGCTACCTAATGGAAGTCTTAAAAAGTTTGCCGTATTGAAAAATGAGTATGATACCGCATTTATAGTTCAGTTTGCAAATTTGGACAATAGCCAAAACACAACTACAAAAATCTCAAAGAAACAATACAAGACAAAGAATTTTGTATATCTCGACCTATACACCAATTCCATTTTGGATAGGGAACCTACTGCAAGTAGCTGGGATGTGGAATTCAGCCTTTTTATTGAAAATGATAGCAAGAGGAAAGTTGGCGTATTGCTTAATGATAAAAATAGTGCTATGAGCGAATCGGCAATGGCTCCTACACCTTGCCTTATTGGTCAAACTTATGATAACAAACTTAACGCCATGGGAACATTCTGGTATGGTAATGAAAACGATACGCTACAATCTGTGATTACAGATACTCATTGGAAAATAAAAACTAACTATGCCAACTATGATTTCAACTTCAGCAATGTAAACTCAGTTACAAATACTATCACATTTTACTACGACATGTGTCAACCTGCATTGGGCATAGATGAACAACAGTCATTCGAAACAGAAATGTTTCCTAACCCTGCACAAGGAATAATATATGTAAAATCAGGTAATAGCATTGATAAAATTGCGATAAGTAATATTGCGGGTCAACTGATTGCTTCAATTTCCCCACAGGGAAAGAACAACATTGAAGTGCCATTATCGGATTGCCCAAATGGTATTTACACAGTAACATTTCAAAGCAAAGAATTCGGACTAATATCAAAACGATTAGTGATAGCGAAATAAAAGAATCTGCATTCTACTATGATATAAATCATGGACGAATGACAATTTTATGACAATCAAAGCGCCATCGATTTTGGCAGTTTGATTAGCTTCGCCCCACCATGAAGAGGTCGGAATTTGTCCTATTTATTGCATTACTTTCACCTATATTTTGTGCATTGGCTCAGGACAAAGATGAGGGCTTGAAATCAATTGACTCTTCGAATTTTGAATCAAAAAAAACAAGAAAACCTTTTGATACACAAGAGCTATCGGATGTGGTAGTAACTGGACAATACGCGCCAACTTCGTCAAAAAATGCTACCTACAAAATAACGTCTATTGACAAACAGGAAATTCAAAAAAGAGGGGTTACTAACCTCAGGGAAGCATTAGACAATCAGTTAGGAATTGACCTCAGCCAGGATAATGTATTTGGCTCAAGCGTAAGCATCAATGGGATTTCGGGTGAAGGGATAAAAGTTTTAATGAATGGCGTGCCTCTTGTAGGTAGAATAGATGGCAAATTAGATTTGTCCCAAATAAATCTGAATAACGTTGAGAAAATTGAAATCGTAAAAGGCCCATTATCTGTTCTTTACGGCTCTGATGCTTTAGGTGGAGTAATTAACATCATTACCAAAAAGCAAACCGATAAATGGGACGTTTATGCAAAAGGATTCTATGAAAGCGTGGGACAATACAATGTTTCGGTTGGCGGTGGTTTTCAAAGAAAAAATGCTTTTTTCCTGATTGATGCAAGCAGGAATTTTTTTGATGGATTTTCTGTTACAGATACTTCGCGAAAAAAAGAATGGCGGCCTAAAGAGCAATATTTTGCAAATACAAAATTCGGATACGATAAAACTAATTTCAAAATCTGGGCAGAACTGGCATTTTTCAGAGAACTCATGATAGATAGAGGCAATTTGCGCCCCGGAACTACCTATGCTTTCGACACCCACTTCCTGACCTATAGACCCGGTGCTACTTTAGGATTGAACTATACTATAGATAATACGATGCAATTCGATATGACCATAGGATATTCCGGCTTTATCAGAAATGTGAACAGCTACAAAAAAGAAATGACAACCCTTCAGGAAAGCATCAGGCCGTCTGAACTTCAGGATACTACAGTGTTTCACAACATCAACGCAAGACCGGTTTTTCAAAAAACATTTAAAAAGGCAAGTATAAAAATGCTCAATGGGCTTGAGCTCAACCATACATGGACATCACAAAACAGAATTGAAGGAACCAATAAAAACATAGGAGACTATGCTGCCTATAGTTCATTTAAATACTATGGAGTAAAAGGCCTGGAAATACAGCCTGCTTTCAGAGCACTTTACAATACAAAATTCAAATTTGCAGTAGTGCCCTCGTTCAACATCAAATACGATTTCCCAAAGCATGTAATAGTAAGAGCTTCCTATGGAATGGGATACAGAGCGCCATCACTCAAAGAGCTCTATCTCAACTTCAAAGACAGCAATCATGATATAAACGGAAATCCAAGCCTCAAGCCAGAAACATCGCATCATGCTGACTTTTCAGTTGACTTGAATCACACCATCAACAAGCACAAAATTTCATTTACCAATACTTGGAATTATAATTATGTATACAACAAAATTGATTTAGCCATTCAAAACGTAAATGTATTTCCAACAGCTTATCAGTACTTCAATATCAAAAACTATACAGCATTTACAGGTCAACACGAAATAGATTACCGTTTTAAAAGATTTTACATAGGCGGGGGAATAATATACAGCTACAACATGGTAAATATTGAGACAGAGAAAAGTGGTTTATGGAGTATAGACGCTACGGGTAAAATTGGCTATCTGATTCCAGAAGCTGAAATCGATGTTGATATTTGGTATAAATACACCGGACCTAAGCTGCTTTACGCTTTGAACAGCAGCATTCAAACCGGAGTGAGACAATCCTATCATCAACTAAACATTTCTGCGTCAAGGAGCTTTTGGAAAAAACGTATTGCGATTTCTGTAGGTGGCAAGAATTTATTAAATGTGAACAATGTTAGAGCTGAAAACCTCTCAGGAATAGGTCATAACTTCAGTGCAAATTCCACACAGGTAAACTGGGGCAGAACCTTTTTTGCTTCATTGACATTTAAATTTTCGAAGTAGAACATATAAAATGAAAAAGATAATCACGTTTATAGTCATCACAATAACCTTAAGCAGCTGCTTTAAGGAAAAATCGGTAAAACCTAAAGACCTCACTAATGTTGGAGATACCTTTGTGGCACAAATGGGGCCAGATTATGAACAACAGCTTTACTTCAATATGCAAACCGCTGAGTTTGTAAGCCAAAATTCAAGATTCGACTATGATTTAGCTTTTGACTGCGACCCCAATAAATTTAATGTTTGGCTAAATGGAGCCAAGTTGATGCTATGTGCCCAAACCGATAAAACAAATTTCAATCAGATTACTGCTTCAGATACGCTAAACAAAACATGGCGGGTAGAATTTGGTTACGGCCTTTCAGATTCCAATTCGATAGGGAATTGGGGAAATTATCCATCATCGTTTAATAAAGTTTATCTCATAAACAGAGGATTGAATATCAGAGAAGAAAGCATTGGGTTTAAAGTATTAAAGATAAATGACTTCACCACAGGCTACAATATCTCTTATGCAAATATTGATGGCAGTGATTTAAAGACTGCTTTTATACCAAAAGATCCCGATGCCAATTTTGTATACTATTCCTTCACAGACCATGCCGTAAAAAAGCTTGAGCCCTTCAAAGATAACTGGGATCTGAATTTCACCATGTATAGCACATACTTCTATAATGAAAAACTATCTTATAAAGTTACAGGAGTTTTAAGTAACCCATCCCGCAGCCAGACGTATTTGCTGGATTCAACATCAGACTTCTCAAAAATTTCATTCGCTGATGTGGACTTAAGCAGATTTAATGAAAAAAGAGATGGCATCGGATATGAGTGGAAGCAATATGAATATGGAGAATACATAATCAAATCCTCAAAGAACTATATTGTAAGATCAAACGAAAAGTTTTTTAAACTTAGAATGCTTGATTTCTATAATAGCGATGGCTCCAAAGGATATCCAAAATTTGAATATCAAGAATTAAAATAAGAAGGTCTTCAAACTATAAAGTCTTATTGTGTTCTTTCTGAAGATGAAAAAAGATACCAGAATCCTAATAAAAGCATAAAAACGGTGAAAATGCAAATCGGATTTAAGCTCGGATAAGCACATCGCAGATGAAAAATCAAGGGATATATAGCAGCAATAACATATACAAAAACAGGAATTTTTAACCTGATGAAAAAACTCAAAAAACATACTGAGTAAGATACCAAATGAATCACATGAGACAGGTCTGACTCCGAGGTGGAATGGTAAACCAATCCATGTATATGAACCAGAATAGCGATAGTAAAGAAAACTAGAAATAATATTCTCGGTAATTGCTTTACCATAAAATGGAATATTGTTTAATTATCCGTTCACTTTTTTGTAATCAGCCAAAAACTTTTCTAATCCTATGTCAGTAAGAGGATGATTGAACAATGCTGTGATAGAAGAAAGTGGACATGTAGCAATATCTGCACCGGCTTCTGCGCATCGGATTATATGCAGGCCACTTCTGATAGATGCTGCGAGCACTTCAGTTTTATAGTTATAAGTACGATAAATATGAACTATTTGCTCAATAAGCTGAACACCATCCCAACCTGAATCATCAATTCGCCCTAAAAATGGAGAAACCATGGTTGCTCCGGCTTTTGCTGCTAACAGAGCTTGTCCGGCAGAAAAAACCAGCGTGCAATTTGTTTTAATTCCCTTATCAGAAAAATATTTAATTGCTTTAATACCCTCCTTTATCATGGGTACTTTCACAACAATATTTGGATGCAATGCTGCAAGATGCTCACCCTCCTTTACCATACCGGCAAAATCAGTAGAAATAACTTCGGCACTTACTGGCCCATCTACAATACTGCATATTGTTTTATAATGATTCAAGATATTCTCCGTGCCACTTATCCCCTCTTTAGCCATCAAAGATGGATTGGTAGTTACGCCATCTAAAATACCTAAATCAGCTGCTTCCCTAATTTCTTTCAGATTAGCTGTATCGATAAAAAACTTCATAAAATTAATTTTGAGCAAAGTTGCTTAAAGCAAAAAGCATTTTCCGAAAATAAAATAAACAAAGTGTAGAAAACTATAGAAGGGGATAAAAAATAGGCGAGTGACTCACATCGCACCGCTACAACCGTCTACCCTTGCTGTGTTTCCACCCTGGGGGATTCAACAGGAGCTGATCGTATGAGGCTCGCCCGCGGCAAATCTAAAAATATTTGCGATTTATTGACCTCTTTTTGATTTATTTGAAATTCAAAATAGCTGAATGAAAAAAATCGCCATCATTAATGGTCCAAATTTGAATCTTTTGGGCAAAAGAGAAACCGATATTTATGGTGATATGTCTTTTGAGGAATTTTTCGAAGAACTGAAAGAGTTGTATTCCGGTGATGTAGCACTCCAATATTTTCAGTCAAACATAGAAGGTGAATTGATTGATAAGATTCAGGAAATCGGATTCAAGTATGATGGCATTATTTTAAATGCAGGAGGCTATACTCATACTTCAGTGGCTTTAAGAGATGCTATCGCTGCGATTAAAACACCTGTGATAGAAGTGCATATTTCCAACATATACAGCCGCGAAGAGTTTAGACATCAATCTCTGATTTCAGGTGTCTGTAAAGGCATTATTGCAGGTTTTGGATTAGAAAGTTATGTATTGGCTTTAGATAGTTTTTTGTAAATCAAAAAACGTCTTTCGTCCATTCACAAAATATTGGAAAATCACACTCTTGGCAAATACTATTGGCGGAACTGATGGCTTGGTTTGACTTCGCTTGGCAAACATTTTCTTGAAATCAAGTATAAAATGAAAGTGTGCTTTGCAAATAGCTTTTGCATCGCCAATGTTTTTATTCTTAATGATACTGTAAAACGCAGCTAACCAGTCCAGCAAAATTCTCAAAGGAAAGATATAAATCAGATTAGCAACAGGCATATTTTTAAGTAGCAGAAAAAGATTATTTCGGAAATTAAGGTAGGTTTTCCTATGATTGCTTTTATGCAACGAGCCTCCACCAACATGATACACTATCGCCTGAGGAATGCAATACAAATTATAACCGGCATTCTGCAATCGCCAGCATAAATCAATTTCCTCCTGATGCGCAAAAAAATCGGCATCAAGTCCGCCAACCTGATGATACAATTCCGAGCGAACGAACATTGCTGCACCAGATGCCCAAAAGATTTTTGAAACATCTTCATACTGCCCTTTATCTCTCTCCAATGTATCAAACAATCTCCCACGACAAAAAGGGTAACCTAAAAAATCAATATGCCCACCCGCAGCTCCGGCATACTCAAAAAAATCAGGGTCATGAAAAGCTCTTAACTTTGGTTGCACTGCGGCTACATCTGCGTTTTTTTCCATGAAATCAATCATTGGCTCCAGCCAATTTTCAGTAACTGCCACATCCTGATTGAGTAATAAATAATATTTCGTATTTACCTGAGATAAGGCTTTATTATATCCCTCAGCAAAACCTGAATTAATATTATTTTGAATAATTCTGACAGAAGGGAAATTGTTTTTGACAAAGGAGACACTATCATCTGTTGAGGCATTATCAGCATATATAACTTCGACATTTGAAATATCAGAATGCTTTACCACCGAAGGCAGAAACTGCTCCAAATAATGCTTTCCGTTCCATCCTAAAATAACAATGGCTAAAAGTTTTTGCTCTGTTAATTCCATTCCGCTTAGTAGGGTTATTTGCGCTGCTTTTTCAATTCACTCTCAGCCCAAGCAAGATTATTCTTAGCCAATTGATTATCGGGCTGAATAGCCAAAGCCTTTAAAAAAGCTTCCCTACCTTCCTTAAACTTACCCAACATATTATATGATGACCCTAAATTGTTATAAGCGTCAGCAAAATTTGGTTTAAGAGCCAATGCCTTATTCGCAGCATCAATACTCTTTTGATATTCCGCAGCCAAATAATATTGCAATGAAAGATTTAAAAAATCTTCGGGCTTACCTGATGCTACTGCTGACTCTTCTGCTACCTGCATTTTGCTTTTTCCTGATTGAGCGGCATCCAGATATTGTTTCGCTTTTTCATTATCAGGAATAATTTCCAATGTTTCCTTGCAAACTCTTTTTAAATCTTCTAATTGCCCTGTTTCAAATAAAATATCCATCAGCAAAAACCTGGCATCAGTATTTGCTTTAGATATTTGCAAACACTTTCCTAGCTGAACAACAGCTTCTGATTTCCTATTCTTTTGATTGAGCCATCGCGCATAAAAGAAATACGAATTCGGCAGACCCGGAGCATATTTTATAGCATTCAAAAAGTATGGTTCTGCCTCATTTGCTTTGCCCATAGCATTTTTAAGTATAGCCATATTCACGTGCTGATAGGAATAATATGGCCAAACTTCCAATGAGCGTGAAAATAGTAATTCAGCATTTTTATAATCACCTTTCCCCATAAGAGCAAGTCCATAATTCATAAGTGCTCTGCCATTTTCAGGGCTTTTTTCAGCACAGTCTTTCCAAAGTGATTCTTCAGTTTTCCATACCTCATTTCGCTGATAAGTACCATAAGCCATTCCCAGAAAAACAGAAAAAAGAGTACCCAAAAGGAAATACTTAAGTGTCTTTGTTTCCTCAATATGCTTTGCCAAAAAATGCAACAAGAGATAGCCTGCCCACACCATGGCTATCGTCAAGCCTACAAAAGGGAAAAACATTCTGTGGTCGTTCATCACTTCTGCAAAAGGAATTAATGATGTTGGCACATTGGCAACCAAAAACCATAACAAACCAAACGCAATAGGTTTCGTGATTTTGTAATTGGAAGTAATGTACGATGCAGTAAGTATAAATATCAGAAATAAAAAACCAAACAAGACTCTCGAATGGAGGATAGATTGAAATGGAGACCAATCTGTATCTGCATTTAAATGAACAGGAGCAAACCAAGCGGATACATAATACATGAGCATAAATGGCTGAGAAATAATATACTTAAATGCAGATGTCCCACCCGGCACAAATGTCTTTGATTGCATCAGTTGTATAGTGAGATATCCAAAAGCGCAAGCAGCCAACCCAACAAGCGACTTAAAAACAACATTCTTGATTTTCTTAGGATTTAACAAATCATCTCCACCATAACCATATTCAAACAGATAGATATAAAGCAATAATATCGGGCCAAACATAAGTGTATTAGGTTTTGCCAAAATACCAATGAAAGCAGGAATTGCATACAAATAATACTTTCTGCAAAGGGGAGAAAACATATACATCACCAAACTCAAAACAGTAAAAAAAGCTGCAAAAATATCTCCTCGCTGAATTATGTAATTGACCGTCTCCGCACAAACAGGATGTAGCATAAAAAAAGCAACAGTAGCCATAGCTATATACTGATTCTTCGTTGTCTGATTTACAGATTGATTGAATATTTTCTCTGCGAGAAAAAACATCATCAGCCCCAATGCAAGAAAAAGCAGAAATGAATTTACATGAAAAACAAAGGTGTCATCTAAACCTTTACCAAGCCAGTAATCAAAAGCCAGACTGGTGGTAAGCACAGGACGATAGGATTGATTAGAAGGCAGAGAGCTTATTGTTGCGCCATCTTTGAAGAAAAGAGGGATATTCTTAAGATTTCTCAAATAGATGTTACTCTGTATAGTATGAGAATCATCAAAATGGAAAGAGTTGTGGAAATGGTTAGAATAGGTTGCAAGTACTGCAAAAAACAACAAGCCTAGTCCAATCCAAGTATTTCTTTTTACCATATTCAAATCAATATTATGATGCTAAAACTAAGAATTCTGCGGATTATAATCAGGCAAAATTAAAACTTAAGAAGTAGCCATCTGAAAAATGATTTTATGTTTGTAAAAAATAAGAACAAAATGGCCAGTAAAGTAAAAAACCTTTCTGATTATAAAATCGAATCTAAGGCTGATTATACCCAGTTTTCATTTGCAATTATTGTATCAGAATATCATGATGAAATTACTGCTGCATTAGCTAAAGGCTGTCTGGAAACCATGCAGGAGCATGGGGTTTTGCCCAACAGTATTATTCTGGACTATATTCCCGGCGCCTATGAATTGCCTGCTGCTGCTGCCTTGATTTTAGAGAAATATGAAGTGGATGCTGTAATATGCTTAGGCTGTGTAATCAAAGGCGACACAGACCATGATAAATATATTAATCAGGCTGTAGCAACAGAATTGACGCGGTTAAGTACTGAAATGCTTACTCCGGTTATTTTGGGATTATTAACCACAAATGATAAAGAGCAAGCACTCGACAGAGCAGGAGGAAAACATGGAAACAAAGGCGTAGAATGTGCCATAGCCGCACTAAAAATGGCAGCATTTTATGACCGCCATTTGTTGGACGAAGATGACTTCGGGACACTAAATTAAATGATATGAAACTGCATACTATAAATACGGGACTATTCAAGTTGGATGGAGGTGCAATGTTTGGTGTAGTTCCCAGAACAATGTGGGAGCGGCTCAATCCACCTGATTCAAAAGGAATGTGTACCTGGGCTATGAGATGTATGTTGATTGAAGATGGCAAACAACTTATCCTAATTGACTGCGGATTAGGTGATAAACAGAATGCAAAGTTTTTCAGTCATTACGAGCCACATGGGGATGATACTTTAAATAAATCATTGAATAGTTTAGGCTTTAGTGAAAATGACATTACCGATGTGTTGCTTACGCATCTTCATTTTGATCACTGTGGTGGAGCTATAAAAAGAGACGGAGAAAAGCTAATACCCGCATTTCCAAATGCTACTTTCTGGAGCTACTCCAAACATTGGGATTGGGCCATTCACCCTAATGCAAGAGAAAAAGCTTCTTTCCTATCGGAGAACATACTTCCAATACAAGAAAGTGGTCAACTCAAATTTATAGATAAAAGTGTTGAAACAATCAATCAAAACATCAACATCAAAACAGTATCCGGCCATACAGAATCTATGATTACTCCTCACATTCAATACGATGGCAAAACAATAGTATACTGTGCAGATTTGATTCCCTCCAGGTGGCATATTCCCATTCCTTATGTAATGGCTTATGATATCCGCCCTTTGCTCACTTTAGATGAAAAGCAAACCTTACTTTCAGATGCTGTAAAAGATAACTACTATCTATTCTTAGAACATGACCCATTAACCGAAATTTGTACTGTTGCTGAATATGAAGGAAGAATAAAAGAAAAAGAAAGTTACAGATTAACGGAAATTGAATAGAAAAATTATATTTGCCGTCCCTTATGGCGAGGTAGCTCAGCTGGTTAGAGCGCAGCACTCATAATGCTGAGGTCGGGGGTTCGAGCCCCCCCCTCGCTACATTCTCAAATTTTCTCAATTGCCATCAAAATATACTGCTTGTTTGCAGCGAATATCTTAGGAGTTATTGTATCAATGTTCTTGTGAATTTTAGCCTCTATTTCTGGCAAAGCCTCTTCCATTGCATATCGTATTCCGGGTGCTTTCACCAGAATTTTCCCAAGAATAAAATCTTTAAGTGGTAATCCTATCTGAGTTGCCCACATGTGAGCATATGCTATGGTAGGCAAAACGTTTGGTGTAATATCGCGCTGATATGTGATTTTAAATCCATGCTCAGCAAGCACTCGTGTAAAATAACCCCAGTTATGACCAGATTTTTCTCCTTTTTCAGAATGCTTGAAATAATCACAAGCAATCCATTTGCCATCCTGTTTTAATATTTCAGCTATTAAAGGCACTGAAACATCAAGATTTAAATATTGTAATGATTCTGAAGTAATAACAGTACCAAAATATTTGTGGTATTCTTTCGCATCCAAATCTTCAAACTTCATTTCTAAAAGTGGCACTCCGGTATATTTCTCTCTGATATGCTTTGCCTGATTTACATCAGGCGTAAGCGCAAGAGGATTTAATTTATTCTTCCGTAATAATGCAATAAGGCCTCCCATTCCACATCCAATATCCAACACCGGTGATTCTTTATCTACAACCAGATTAACCAATTGTTGACCATAGTTTTCCTGAGCACGAAAAATATCATTCAAGGACATTTCACGCGGCTCTATATTTGGATTATCAAAGTATCCGTAATGAAGAAAATCTCCGGGCAAAATTTCAGCATATAGTTTTAGTTGCGCATCATCATAAACGCGTTGATGCTTCTTTCTGTTTCTTTGCAAGGAAATCACCTTTGCTAAATGTTGGGGAAGAATAAATCTTCTTAGAATTTTAAAGAGTATACTCATTAGAAATCAATGCTCAGAATGCATTTCAGCAGTAGCTTTTACTTTTTTTCGCCACCATATAAAACCAATTGTTCCCACTACCAGATATGGAGTAAGGAAAAGATACAATACGCCTTTGTTTATTCCTGCACCTTGAGATGAACCATTCTTCATGGCCTCATCTGCCACAGCAGTACACATTGCACATTGTGCCAACATGTCTAATGACAAAAAAAGAAGTATGAAAACAATTGAAAATTTTAGTGTGCGCTTCATGATGTGAAAGTAGTTTTTCTTATTGAAACGAGGTATAGTTTTTGATAATTCTATGAGTAGTAGGGCGAAATTAGAATGTAAACTATAACACCGCTTATAGACACATAAAGCCATATAGGGAAGGTAATTCGGGCAATCTTTTTGTGCGCTTTAAAATCAGCGGTGAGGGCTCTATATGTTGTAAGTAATATAAAAGGCAAAATAGTAGCCGCAAGAATAATATGTGTTATTAAGAGCGGGAAATAAAAATATCTGATGGCTCCTGTTCCTCCAAAGTGAGTATCGGCAGTGAGCAAATGATGTAGAATGTACGAGACAAGAAATAAGAATGATAACACCATAGCAATCATCATTACAGCTCTGTGTGAGGTATATTGCTTTTGCTTCACAAAATATAGGCCTGCCATCAAACAGATAGA
>CANHIG010000029.1 GCA_947461105.1 Bacteroidota bacterium
GTATCTTGAATGGCTCTGTTTCGGCTAGCAGTTTTCACCACAAAGTTAAACAGCACAGAATAATTAGCCAATTGCTGCAATTTGTGGCTCAGTTGGAGTTCAGACCATAGCTTTCGCTCTATTACTTTTTGGTAGTTTGCAAGGTCGTTTATACTATCCGTTACCAGCCATTTATTTATGGCTTCAGCAGCGGCTACTCCGCTTACCATGGCATTTCCAATACCTTCGCCTGTGAAAGGGTCAATCAGCATGCCAGCATCGCCTGTAAGTAAATAGTTTTTGCCGTATAGCTTTCTTTTTTTCGAACCCAATGGCAGTCCGAATAATTTTACATCGTCTTCCAACTTTGCATTTTGAAATCGCTTTGAAATCTGTGGATGATTTTCAATAATTCTAAACAGTTCTTTTTTAAGATTGAGATTTTTCTTTTTCTGATAATCAGCTCTTATCCCCAGGCCCACATTTGCTTGTCCATTAGGTAAAGGGAAAATCCAAAAATAACCTGGAAGTAAATCTTTTATAAAGTGAAGCTCTATAAAATTTGCTGTATCCAAATCTGAGACGCCACTATAGTATGCGCGCAATCCAAAACAGTTATGTTCCGGCTCAGTAGCAATTTGTGCAATATCTTTTGTGAATGAAGAATAAGCGCCATCTGCGGCTACTATCAATGCAGCTTCAATAATTTTCTCGTCTTTAGAAAAGGCTTTCCAGCCAGTTTCAGTAGCTTCATAATTTCTGATTTCAGTATTTTCAAGTAACTCGATTTCAGACCTCTGTTTCACTTTTTCTATAAGCCAATTATCGAAGTCTATTCTTTTAGAAACAAATCCGGGTGCTGTGCTATCCTTTGGAACTTTGCCGAATGGAAGTCTTAGTTTTTCTCCATTTGGAGAGGTGAAAACAACTCCATAGGAACCTATATTTTTTTCACTACCAGCTATCTCGCCAATCCATTCGGGATTGAGCATTTTCAATATAGCCATCACTTTGCCGCTTAATGCATCTCCGCAAATTTTATCTCTGGGAAAAACAGCTTTATCAACGATAATTGATTTTATTCCCAAATTAGCTAACCTTAATGCTGTAGCGCAACCTGCAGGACCGGCACCTATAATCAGTATTTTTTTTTCAGCGAGAGGCATTTCAGAATTTGTATGCAAATCTCAAATTCACTGAAGTAGATGGGTAATAGTTTGGTGCTAACAGTCCCAACAGATTATTTGTACCAAGAAGGAAATCTATGTTTTTGGTGAAGTAGCCTATATCCCAACCTAGGTTAAATAGCGAATATCCACCAGCAGAAACTGCCACTGAGGTTACAAAGTTCTTAGTTAAAAAGATATTGGCTTTTACAAAGCCCATCACATAATATTGGTTGAGAATGCGTGTATTTAAACCAACATTTAGTTGTAACGAAGTGCTTTTTATTTTCAAAGGTAGTGCATATACAATTTGAAATGTGGCTGGCAAGATAGTATTGTATGTTTTTTTGCTTTTTGCCCCAATCAAATTTTGTTGCAGAGAATCAAGATTTAAAATATTATCTGAGTTTAGGTTTAGCTTCAGCAAATTGTCTATAGCTATTAAACCTTCAAATCGAAATGAGGTGTCTTTGGCATAGTGAATGCTTTCATTGCTCCATCTTAAAAATCCTAAATCTTTCGCATCAAACAGGAGTATTCCCTTCTTCAGCTGATATGATACATGAACATCTCCGGAGAAACCAAGCCCAAGTGGTTTAAAAAAGTTTGGCGCACCTTCATGCGACTGATTCAGCGTCAGGTTATAATCTAAATCGAGATATTCTCCATACGGAGCAGTATAAAAACTTCCTTGTTTATTTTGAACCTGTATATCGCTATATCCTTGAAGGAACGATAGCATAACTCCGGCATACAGATTCTTCTTTTTTTTGCCTAATCCGATGGAGTATTGATTGTATAATAAATACTCAAAGTTGATGTTTGATAAATCAGCTGTTTTATCTTCAAACATTTGATTGCCATATAGAGCAAGGTTGAGTGCGTCCTTTGAGAAATTGCCACATTGGAGATTTCTGTATTGGTAGCCAACAAATAGATATAAATCCTTCGACTCAATTTTTCGTTGGTAAAATAGGCTTGCATTAATTTCCTGATCAAAAAGTCTTCGTTTACCGGGGTAGCTGTTTATTTGATTTTTAAGGCCTTTAGTTATAGTCCCTTTTGCAAGAAGCTTTAAAGAAAAAGAAAGTGGAACGGCATTTGAGTTATTTCTATATCCTCCTTGAATAGTAAGTTGATTTAGCCCATCACTAACAGGTAATAAGTTAGGTAAATCATTAGTGTACGAAAGCTGTGGCTTAATTTCCTCATTTTCTTCCTGTGCTTTCAAGGCAGAAACAGAGAGCAGGCACAATAGGAATAGACTATGTGAGATTTGTTTTCGGAATAGAAATGTCATTATTCAGGATTCTTCGGTTATAGTTTTAAGCGATAATTGAAATGAGCAGTTATTTTTGCATCAAGTTTGTAGTCAAAATAAATCTTGTAATAGTTGCCATCACAAACCGGATTATTTGTTTTAGTATCAAAAGTTGCAGTCAAAACAGCCTTTCTGACATTGAACAGATTCTTTATTCTTTCTGTCGGCAAGTTAATCGGTATCACACTTTTCTTGGCAGTATTAGCTCTGCAATTTTGGTCTGTTTCGGCAGCAGGAACATAAATGTTGTTCAAGAGTGTATCGAGTACATTTCCCAGAGAATCGTATGCTATTAGATTGAGTTTAGCCTGCATTGGAAACTTATTGTATGTGATAAGATATAGGATACCATCATTAATATTATCAATTTCTTTTGGTGAATTTCCCAGTTTGAAATCAAATGTATCTCTGAGTTTTAAATTATCAGCCTTCACATCAAGCGGAATACTCAGGTTAAGATTAACTTTTAGCTTAGAGTCCAAATATGCAAAATCATCATAGGTGAATTTATTGCCACCGGGATTAGTTTTTATTTCTATATCATAGTCTACCTGATTAGGAAGATTTATAAGGAAGTCTTTGATGTTGCTACTTGTGCTGTTTATTGAGAACTCCTGTTTCGCAGGTATTAGCGGGAAATCAGTAGCTCTGTTTATATTAAGTGTTTTTCCTAAAATTGAGTTAGGTGAATTATCAAAAAGTGTAACCTTGTTTCCATTTGCATTTGTGCTGGAAAGAGAATTGATTCTAATATTTCCGTCCACTCCAAGGCCATTATCTACCTCAAGTGACACGTCTACAGTTTTAAAATCAAGGGCATTCGGGGCATTTCCACTAAATAAATTGCTGAACGAAAAAGGAGATGAACCTGCAAATAAAATGGTATCACGACCAGCATATCCTTTTATATAATTAGGCTTTATGTTTTTGAGTTTATATATAATGAAGAGACTATCATCACTTGTTATCTCTCTAAGTATTCCGGTGGAATCTATATGCGCAAGAATAATTTGGGTATAAGTGTTGAATTTCGACCCATCGCTTCCGGTAAGATTGATTGCGAAGCCACTTAAATCATATGTTTGGGTTATGGTTTGCGGAACTCCATTCAGCGCAGGAGGAATATCAGATATCGCTTGAATTCCTCTTCCAAAAATATTGTAGGCCCCTTTAAGTTTGTATGTTAATCTTAATTTTTCCTGAATAGAACTGGATATATCCACCTCTAATTCTCCGCTTTTGCAATCTACATAAGTGAATTTTCTTTCACCAATACTCTGTGTGATTTCCTGGTCTGTTGATATTAAGTCTTGAGAAGGGAAACAAGCAATAGCCCTCTTTGCTTTGATATTAAAAATTCTTCCTTTCAACCTGATATAGTCATTGGTATCTATAAGAACAGGACCAGTACTTCCGGGTGAATTGAAGTTAGTGATTTGGAAATTGAGGGAGCCATCTATTGTTTTTCCAGAGAGGTCATACACTTTATATATGGAATCGTATGCAGGAATGTAAGGGATATTATCTGTAAGAATCAAAGTATTTGATACTGCATTTCTTATTTCGAAAGTAATGTTGGTGATGGGTATGGGTAAGTGATTGATTAACCAGAAATCAAGATTGCCCTGTGAAAGTTCTAAAGTCTGAAAATAATTAGAGCCATCAAATGAAAAAGGAGAAGTGGTGAATCCATTCAATGCTGCTATAGTGGTAACATTACCGTGATTATTTATAATGTATGAGCCTAGAAATTTTTGTGCAGGGTCTGCACTCAACTTCAAATTAGTGGCTAAAGCACCCAGTGTGCTAACATAATCAATGTAAGTTTGAGGAAGCAATAGCGAGTCAACTGTAATTTTTTGAAAGATACTGGTATCAGGTATTTTGATAAGCTGATCTGCGAGGTTCAGCTCGTATATAGTTGCATTATACACTAGCGTTACATAATCATCGCCATTTACTTTTGCAAGGCTATCTCTCACAAGATTCTCAATAGAAAGTGAAGTGCGGGCAATCGGGGCTAGCAACTCCGAATCCCATTCTGTTTTACTGTCTTTTTTGCATCCGGCAAATAGAAGCAAAACAATTAACGCAGCAATGAATCTCATTAATGAATATAATTTTGATAAACTTAAAATAAATATTTGAAAATAAACTGAATGAATAGCGTTTTACTCTATAATACTTTCAGAGCACATTGAGAGACCAGGCTTCGGGCTTTCCGTCAAACATAGGTTTGACCGTACTCCAGGTATCTTGAAAGAAGTCTGAATTTCTATAGTTTTCCAAATCATCCTCTTTATTCCACTCCGAAAAAGTAAAAAACACTCTTTTATCATTTACATCTTGCAATAACTCTACCTTTTGGCAACCTTGAAAAGATTCAATGACCTTATTGCGCTCCGAAAACGCTTTTTGAAAAGCAACTATCTGGTCTACTTTTATAGTGAGCTTTACAAATCGGGTAATCATAAATCTTCAATTGTGAATATGCCCTCTACTCTCAGTCCAAGAAGTTTTTCTGCACTGGCTTGGTTCATGGCTATTTCTAATAGATTTTCAGAATTGAAAAATACTACAATGTCACCTTTTGTTTTTCCATTATAATCTTCCGAAAATTCAGTAATTCTGTATGAGTTGACAGCAAGTTCAAAGTTTTTGCCTATATATTTTTGAAACATTTCTTTGGTGATATTGGTAATGGCATTGCCGTATTGATCTATCGTAGAAATATTCCCTCTTATAAAACCCTGTCTTAGAATCGGGTTCAGTCTTCGGAGTATTTTTATTTTTTCTGTTGGAATGGGGTTAAGTTTTCGTTCCGTAATCTGTTTTAATGCGGTTGAAATTGTTTGTAGGAAAAGGCTACCAGGTTCTTCTATTTTTTCTGTTTCAAAATATTCCACCAGTTCGTTTCCAAATATCAAAGGGCCTGAGCCATTATTGAAAAGCAGGAAATATTTTTCATTGAATTTTGCAATAATCATTCGCCTGTCAGCTTCAGAGCTGTTTACATGTAGTAGATGAATAGTCTCAGCCGGGAAAAATTTTGCAGCTCGTTGCAGCGTAAATGCTGCCTGTCGCATATCAAAATGATTAGTGTGATTTGATATGTCAATAATCTGAGCGTCTGCCAATGTACTTAGAATAGTGCCTTTTAAGGCAGCTAGATAATAGGAGCCTCCGGCAAGGTCTGTGGTAAGCGTGATTACTGGCATTATTTTATTTAGTGGAAAAGTTGTTGATTAAATGCAGTGGTCAAGGTAAGGTGAAGCACCTATATTTTTTAATTTGCAGAAAATAAATTATAAACGATTGAAAGAATTGACTATTGAAATAGACGGAATAGATCCGCTGCATTTTTTTGGCGTCAACAATGCCAAGTTTAATTATCTAAAAAAATTATTTCCTGCTGTAAGAATGGTTTCACGCGGCAACTCAATCAAGGCCGAGGGAACAGAAGATGATTTGTCTGTTTTTCAGGGAAAGGTGGATAAGGTAATTGAACATATCATTCGCTATTCAAAACTTACCGAGGACGATTTGGACAGAATTATTTTAAACGACTTGGTGGTACACTCGCCCGCAAATGATTTGACCAAGAATGTTTTGGTATATGGCAATAATGGAACTATAGTTCGCGCCAGAACTGATAACCAGCGTAAGATGGTTGAAGAGTCTGATAAAAACGATATTCTTTTTGCTATTGGTCCTGCAGGAACAGGGAAGACTTATACAGCAGTGGCTTTGGCAGTACGTGCATTGAAAGAAAAGCAAGTGAGGAAAATAATTCTGACCAGACCAGCAGTTGAAGCAGGAGAGAATCTCGGTTTTCTACCAGGGGATTTAAAAGAAAAAATCGACCCTTATCTAAGACCACTTTACGATGCATTGGACGATATGATTCCTGCCGATAAGCTGATGTATTTTATGCAAAACAGAACGATAGAGGTTGCTCCATTAGCTTTCATGAGAGGAAGAACTTTAGATCATTCCTTTATTCTGTTAGATGAAGCACAAAATGCCACGAACATGCAGTTGAAGATGTTTTTGACCCGTATAGGTCCAAGCTCAAAGTGCATTATTACGGGCGATCCGACCCAGGTAGATCTTCCTCGCTCTCAGGAGTCAGGACTTAATACCGCAATTAAACTTTTATCGGATATTAGCGGAATATCAATGATACGATTGGTTGAATCAGATGTTGTTCGTCACCGATTAGTAAAAGAAATTATCAAAGCTTATGACAAGCTGAAGGAAATGCAACCTAATACCAGACTGTAATTTATCATAATCATTATGCAAGCTATTAAATACACCGATTTTCAATTTAAGGGACAAACAGGTGTATATCACGGAAAGGTTCGTGATGTATATTTTGTAGGAGATAAACTTATATCTGTTGCTTCTGACAGGATTTCAGCATTTGACCATATTCTCCCCAAGCCTATCCCATTTAAAGGACAGGTTTTGAACCAATTGGCGTCTTACTTTCTTAATGCTACAAAAGATATCTGTCCAAATTGGCTCGAGGCAACTCCAGATCCTAATGTTTCTATAGGGATTAAGTGTGAACCGGTTCGGATTGAAATGGTGATTAGAGGATATTTGGCAGGGCATTCTGCTCGGGAATATAAATCAGGTAAAAGAATATTATGTGGAGTTGTTCTTTCCGAAGGCATGAAAGAGAATGACAAGTTTCCTGAACCAATTATAACACCTGCAACTAAAGCTGAGGAGGGTCACGATGAAGATATCTCAAAAGAAGATATTTTGAGAAGAAATTTGGTAGCTAAGGAGGTTTATGAAACAATGGAGTCATATACCAGAAAACTATTTCAAAGAGGAACTGAAATGGCTGCAAAACAAGGATTGATTTTAGTAGATACAAAATACGAATTTGGTATTTACAACGGGCAGGTGTACCTAATTGATGAAATTCATACGCCTGATTCTTCTCGTTATTTCTATCTGGATGGCTATGAAGACCGCCAATCAAAAAGTGAGGCTCAGAAACAATTGTCCAAAGAGTTTGTGAGAGAATGGCTTATGGAGCAAGGATTTCAGGGAAAAGATGGACAGCAAATGCCATTTATGCCTGATGAATTTGTAACTACCATTTCTGAGCGATACATTGAACTTTTCAAAATAGTAACAGGTAAGAGCTTTGAGCGAGATGACTCAAAGGGCATCTTATCACGAATTACTAATAATGTAAGCGCCTTTTTAGGATTTGATTGAGTGGCAGCTATCTGAGGACTCAACTACCAACCATAATTTTTGCACATTTTTTCCACTTTGATTTAAATCAAGTGTTCTGATGTAATTATTTTTTTTACATTCGTTAACAATTAACTATTTTTTTAACCTTAACTTAAAAAGCATGAAACAAAAACTACTTTACGTTTTTGCCACCGTTTTCCTCTTATCTGTTGATGCAGATGCTCAAAAAGTGATTACGGGTATAGTAAGTTCGGCAAAAGACAATGAGCCATTAATCTCGGCATCTGTGATTGTTGAGAAAACTACTATTGGCACCACTACTGATATTGATGGGAAATATTCTATAACAGTTCCCAATGATGCCAAAAACCTTTTGGTTTCATATACAGGAATGAAAACAAAAGTGGTAGCGATAACAGGTAATGTTATTAATGTATCACTTGATGATAATGAAAAGGTTCTTGGTGATGTTGTTGTTACTGCGCTTGGTATTAAAAGAGAAAAAAGAGCATTGGGCTATTCCACGCAGGAAGTAGGTGGTGATGATTTGACAAGGAGCGGAAACCCCAACGCACTGAGTTCACTTAGCGGAAAGGTAGCCGGTGTGCAGATAAATACATCTTCTGGCTCTCCCGGAGCAGCTGTAAATGTAAGATTACGAGGTGCTACCTCACTTGTTGGCGATAACCAACCATTGATGGTGGTAGATGGCATTCCAATTAATAATGACCAAAACAACTCAATTGATAATATCATCAATGGAGGCGCTTATGGAGGTATTGATGGTGATTTTAGCCAAAACAGAGGTATAGATATCAATCCTGACGATATTGAAAATATTTCCGTTTTAAAAGGTCCTGCTGCTGCTGCTTTGTATGGAAGCCTTGCTTCAAACGGAGTAATTTTGATAACAACCAAAAAAGGGAAAGGTACAGGATCTAAAAAATTCAACATTGAAATCGGATCATCTATACAATTTGACCAAGTTAATAAATTGCCTGAATTGAGCAGTAAATATGTTCAGGGTTCTGGTGGTGAGTACACTCCTTATGCAACCAGATCATGGGGGGCAAAAGGTGATACAATGGCTTGGGATAATGATGTATCAGATGCTTTGGATAAACATGGAAATCTTGTTGGTCAAAGCGATCCGAATGCCAAAGAAAAATTTACTCCTTATGATAATATGCGTTCCTTCTTTAAAACAGGTATAACAACCAACAATAATGTTTCTGTTTCAGGTGGCTCAGATAAAGGAAATTTTAGACTGAGCATGTCAAATATGTATCAGTCGGGAATTATTCCACTTAGTCAGTTAAATAGAGCAACATTCACATTTGGCGGTTCCCACAAAGTTGGTGAGATTGCTGAAATATCAGGAACGGCAAGCTACATTAATTCCAAAACAGATGGCAACTTGCAAGGAAACAATGTTTCTGGTATAATGTATGGGGTATACAGAACACCTAATTCTTTTGATAATAGAAATGCTGTTACAAATAGTTATACAAATCCAAAAATCTTTATCGCCCCGGATGGACACCAAAGGTCTTACACTTATTATTTAGGCAGAGACGCTTATGGAGATAATTTATCCATTTTTGAAAATCCTTACTGGTCTATAAATCGCAATCCGGCAACAACTAGCGTGGACAGATTAATTGGCAATGTACAGATACATGTTGATCCTCTCAAATGTCTTTCATTTATGGGAAGGGTAGGAGCAGATGTATATAGCGAAAGAAAAAAGCAAGTTTATGATTTAGAATCTGCAAGCACTCCTGAAGGTCAGGTTATCGAAGATCAATCAGTTAATAGAAATATCAACTCTGATATTTGGGTTAACTTCCATAAAGACAATTTGTTCAAGGATTTTAATGCCAGTTTGCTCATTGGCAATAATGTTCTTTCTCAATTTAGTCAGAATCATTATACACTTGGTGATGGTTTAAATTTCCAAGGATTCTATAATTTATCAAATACACAAACCATAATAAGTGGAGAGTCAAAATCAAATCGGCTTACTACTGCCGTATATGGCAATTTAAATTTAGATTATAAGAGTCAAGTGTATTTGAATGTAACTGCCAGAAATGAATGGAGCTCAACTTTGCCAAAAATAAAGCGCAGTTATTTTTATCCTTCTGTAGGTCTTAGCTGGATATTTACCGAAACAGCTAAAATGGCTCAGAGCAATGTGCTTCCATACGGTAAAGTGAGATTTACATGGGCTCAGGTTGGAAAGGATGCATCACCTTACAGTCTTCGTCAGGTATATAATCAACCTATAATCTCTGATCAATGGACAAATGGGGTGTCATTCCCATATAATGGTTTGGGTGGGTTCTTATTAAGCAGTACGCTTGCAAATGAAAAATTGAAGCCTGAGCAGACGAATTCTTATGAGGCAGGTTTAGATTTAAGGTTCTTACAAAGTATGAAGGGTTTTGGAGGTTTCGCAATTGACTTTACTTACTACTACATGATTTCAAAAAACCAAATTCTAAATGTGCCAGTGGCTAACTCATCTGGTTTTGCCGGTGCAATTGTGAATAGTGGAAGCATTCAGAATCAAGGTTTTGAAATTATAGCTAGTATTAAGCCAGTAAAGATTAAAGATTTCCAATGGGACATCAATATAAATTGGTCTAAAAATATGAGTAAGGTATTAAGCTTAAATGAAGGAACTAATAATATCCTTATTGGTGGATTTGATGGTTCTAGTGTTCACGCAGTTGTTGGTCAACCATATGGTATGCTTTGGGGAGGGGATTTTATAAGAGATAATCAAGGCAATGTAGTGGTAGATGACAGGCAAACTCTAAATGGAGATCCAAACGCGGGTTATGGTTTACCTCTAACAAGGACTTATGACAGCATCATTGGAAATCCTAATCCTAAATGGTTAATGGGTATTAGAAATACTTTTACTTATAAAGGTCTATCACTTGGTATATTATTCGACATTAAACATGGTGGTGATATATACAATGGAACACGAGGCGCATTAGTAACTTATGGAAGAGCTGCTGAGACAGAAAATCGCGAAGATAAAATCAATTATGGCGGTGTGAAAGGACATATAGATGCAGACGGAAATACTGTTGTAACCGGAAAGAATGATATTACGGTTGACTATGGTGCTATTGATCCTAATACAGGAAAATCTATAGCGCAGTTGTGGTTTAGCGATGGAAATGGAGGTGGCTTTGGAAAAGCCGGTAAACAGTTTGTTGAAGATGGTTCTTGGTTTAGACTGAGAGAAGTTAATCTTACCTATTCTATTGGGCGAAGTATAATTAAGAAAGGATTTTTGCAAGGAGTAGATATTTCATTCATCGCAAGAAACTTATTCTTAGTTACCAAATACAAAGGAATAGATCCTGACCAAAGTTTAGCAGGTTCTTCTAATATTCAGGGTGTTGAGTGGTTCAATCTACCTGGTACAAGAAGCTACGGATTCGCTCTTAAACTTCATTTTTAATCATCAAAAGAAAATTATATAGCAATGAAAAGACTAATTTTATTTTCGACAATTTGCTTGGTATTAAGTGCTTCGCTTAATTCATGCAAAAAATTGGATGATACAAATATCAATCCAAATAGTCCCGAATCAGTTACCCCAAATGTTCAGCTTACAGCTTCAGAACTTTCAATTGGGTATACGATTGGGGGAGATATAGCACGATATAGTGGGGTGTTGACGCAGCATATAGTTGGAGCTGACCGACAATTTTCGGTTTTTGACAGATACAACTTTGTGAATTCCGACTTTGATCAACCTTGGCAAAACACCTTTCTTACTCTAAAAAACCTCAATGATTTGGCTGTAAATTCAGATGCCAAAGGATATAATACTTATGTGGGAGTTGCAAATATTCTCTCTGCATACACATTGGGAACAGCAGCTGATTTATGGAATGGTGTCCCTTATAGTGAAGCACTTCAGGGCTTTGATAATTTGCAACCAAAGTTCCAGTCACAAGCTGAAATTTTTGTTACGGTTCAGAACCTTTTGGATTCAGGAATTGCACGATTAGCAATGGATCCGGGAGTGAAAACTCCATCTTCAGATGATGTGATTTACGGAGGAGATGTTGTGCGTTGGCAAAAACTGGCATACAGTCTGAAAGCAAGATTTTACTTGCATCAACGAAAAGTTGATGCAACAAACATAGCAAAGGCTGAAGCAGCAATTCTTAATGGTTTTTCATCTTCTGCCGATGATGCTTATGTTTATTTTGGAAGTACCAGTAAAAGCGCAAATCCATATTATCAGTTTCAACAACAACGCCCGGGTTATTTGTCCTTTGCTTCATCTAATGCAGCAAATATGATGACCGCAGATAACGATCCGCGTCTTGATTATTTGATTGATGTAACGAATGATGATTTAGGTTCATTCTACAATCAACCATCTTCAGGCATACAGCTCATTACTTACGCAGAGTTGCTATTCATACAAGCAGAAATAGATTTTATAAAAGGCGATAAATCTAGTGCAGCTCAGCATCATAATGATGCCTCTATTGAATCAGTAACTGCAATAACTGGCGGAGCTCTTACATCAGCATGGGTTACTGCAAAGGCAAGTGAGACATCTTCATCCATTACTCTTGAAACAATAATGACGCAAAAGTATTTAGCTACTTTTCTTAATCCAGAAACGTTCAGTGATTGGAGAAGAACCGGATTTCCAGTGCTGACACCAAATGCTGGTGCTGTTACTTTAGAAATACCGCGTAGATTTCTTTATGCGCAGACAGAAGTTGAGCGAAATTCTAATACTCCCTCCGGAACTCAGATCACAGACAAAGTAGATTGGGATAAATAGCTCATTAATACGGTAAAAATAGAAAAGCTCAAGATGATTCATCTTGAGCTTTTTGGTTTTGTATCTAAAAATACGCTTATAGTATCAGCATCGCATCACCATAGGTGAAGAACTTATATTTTTCTTTGATTGCTGTTTCATAGGCTTTCATCATCAAATCATAACCTCCAAATGAGGCAGCCATGATGAGCAAGCTTGATTTCGGCATGTGGAAATTGGTAATCATAGCATTTGCTATTGCAAAATCATAAGGTGGATGAATGAAAAGATTAGTCCATCCTTTGTAAGGTGTCAAGAAACTACCTGCTGATACTGAAGATTCTACCGCACGAATACTTGTAGTACCAACCGCACATATTTTTTTGTGGTGCGTTTTTGCTTCATTCACAATTTTTGATGCTCTTTCAGGAATGTCGATGTATTCTGCATCTGTTTTATGTTTTGAAAGATCCTCTACATCAATGGTTCTAAAAGTACCAAGGCCGGTGTGTAAGGTTACTTCTGCAAGTTCGATTCCTTTGATTTCAAATCTTTTCAATAATTCGCGACTAAAATGAAGCCCTGCAGTAGGAGCAGCAACACCACCTTCTTCTCTCGCAAAAACGGTTTGGTAACGATCTTCATCAGACTTTTCTACAGGTCTCTTTATGGCTTTTGGTAGCGGAGTTTCCCCCAAACCATATAATGTTCTTTTAAATTTATCATAATCTCCATCGTATAAAAATCTAATTGTTCTTCCTCGGGAAGTAGTATTATCAACAACTTCGGCTATTAAATCATCATTTTTCCCGAAATATAGTTTGTTGCCTACTCTGATTTTTCTTGCAGGGTCTACCAATACATCCCAAAGGAAATTGTCTTTGTTTAACTCTCTTAAAAGAAAAACTTCAATTTTAGCACCAGTTTTTTCCTTAGTGCCATAAAGTCTTGCAGGAAATATTTTTGTATTGTTTAAAATCAGAACATCCCCATCGTCAAAATACTTTAAGGAGTCTTTGAAAATTTTATGTTCTATTTTGCCAGTCTTGCGATGTATCACCATCAATCGAGATTCGTCTCTGTTAGGAGCTGGATTTTGAGCAATAAGTTCTTTAGGAAGGTTAAAGTTGAAACTTGATAATTTCATAAGTTTTAAATTGAATTTTACGGAATTCTAAAATGAAATGCAAATATAGAATTATACCCCACTTTATCAACACAAAAACCGTTAATCAAAATAAAAATTGCCTGCATTTCCCGATAAAAGAATTTAATTTGCTCTGTGCTTATCTATTGGAAAATAATAGCCCAGAGTATTCGCCTGAGTTTCGAAGAAATTGTTTCTTCAAAACTTCGCTCTTTCTTGTCGCTTTTGGGCGTTTCGATTGGAGTGCTTTGCGTTGTTTCAGTCACAACAGCCGTTACCTCTCTTGAAAAAAATATTCAAAGTAGCTTTGCCTCATTTGGTACGGATATTCTTTATATCCAAAAATGGCCATGGATTTGGGCAGACGACAATAACTATCCATGGTGGCGGTTTCTTAATCGTCCAAATGTGAACCAAAGAGAGTTGAATCAGTTAGGACAATCCATGAATACAGCCGAGGCTATTGCTCTTATCAATTTTACGGATAGAAAAACGGTGAAATTTGGCGATCGCTTTGTTGAAAATGTGAATGTAACTGGTGCCACTAAAGATTACAATCTGATTAAAAATCTGGATTTTGTTGCAGGAAGATATTTTACAGAGAGTGAATTTAATTCAGGCAGCCATACCTGCGTAATTGGGGCAAATGTTTCAGATGCATTATTCAGCAATTCAAAATCTGCTGAAGGCAAGCGAATCCGGGTAGGAGGAATAGAGCTGCGGGTAACAGGTATTTTAAAAAGAGAAGGAGACGATCTTTTCGGATTTACTTTGGATAATTCGCTGGTGATTCCATATAATACCTTGCCTTTGTTTTCAGGGTCAAATGTCTCTGGCGACCCGCTTGTTGCGCTCAAGCCTAAAGAGGGGATTCCGTTTGATGAAATGAAGTATGAAGCCAAGGGGGCTATGCGTGCCATTAGAAGGCTAGCTCCCAACCAGGATGATAATTTTGCTTTAAACAAAATGAGTGTATTCTCAGATGGTATTTCATCTATTTTGGCATTTGTGTCGTTCGCAGGTTTCATCATTGGTGGCTTTTCTATGCTTGTTGGTGGCTTTGGTATTGCAAATATCATGTTCGTTTCGGTAAAAGAGCGCACTAACATTATAGGTATCAAAAAGGCACTTGGAGCTAAACAAATTTATATTCTTCTTGAGTTTTTACTTGAGGCTGTTATTCTTTGTTTACTTGGTGGACTCATTGGTTTAATACTCATGTTTTCTTTAATAAAATCTTTGGAGTGGTATTTAGTCACTTATCAGGAATCTACTTTTGTATTCTACATCACTTTCAAAAATATCATGATTGGCTTTGTAATGTCATTTATTATTGGTGTAATTTCAGGCTTTATCCCTGCCTGGCAGGCTTCAAGAATGAAGCCTGTGGATGCTATTCGAGGATAGTTGATAATGCGTTTATAAAATTTGCAATCTTAGCTTCAGACTTCATCACACACTTTATATATTGCTGCAAATATTGCTGTGCTTATAATCGGAATAACAGGAACATTGGGAGCAGGTAAAGGAACTATTGTTGATTATCTTCAATCGCATTATGGTTTTGCGCATTACTCTGTTAGGGGGTTTTTAACTGAAGTAATCAATGAGCGAGGTCTTCCGCTGGATAGAGATTCTATGGTAGCAGTGGCAAATGAACTGAGAGGGGCGTATGGTGCCAGTTATATTGTGGAGCAACTATACATACAAGCTGCCACATCAGGGAAAGATGCAGTGATAGAAAGTATCAGAACTATTGGTGAGGTATATGCATTGAGGGATAAAGCAGATTTCTATCTTTTTGCAGTAGATGCAGACCCAAAAATGAGATATAAGCGAGTGGTGCTTCGTAATTCTGAAACAGATAAGGTTTCCTACGAAACTTTTTTAGCTAATGAAGCCCGCGAAATGAGTTCTACCGATCCTTCAAAACAGAATCTTGCTGCCTGCAAACAAGCTGCAGATTATTTGTTTGATAACAATGGCTCATTCGAAAATTTATTTAATCAAATAGAAAAAGTAATTCATGACATCAGAAAATAATCAAATCTACATCAGACCAAGTTGGGATGAGTATTTTATAGAAGTAATGGATGCTATTTCTAAGCGTGCTACATGTGGCAGAGGGAGAAGCGGATGTGTTATTGCAAAGGAAAATCAGCTCTTGGTAACGGGATATGTAGGCTCTCCGGTAGGATTGCCTCATTGTGACGAAGTAGGTCACCTCATGAAAAAGGTGATTCATGATGATAATTCTATAACAGAGCATTGTATGCGCACAGTTCATGCTGAGCAAAATGCTATATGCCAGGCAGCAAAGCGGGGTGTATCGTTAGATGGAGCTACTTTATACTGCCGTATGACTCCTTGTAGAGTATGTTGTATGCTTATTATAAACTGTGGTATTAAGCGTGTTGTTTGCCAGAGGAAATATCATGTAGGCTCGGAATCAGAAGAAATGTTTCTAACTGCCGGGGTAAAGCTTGAGTACATTCATGATGAGGTACAGGAGTATGAAAAAGGAAAGTAAAATTATATATTCGCAACGTAATCGGCTCCATAGTTCAACTGGATAGAATATCAGATTTCGGCTCTGAGGGTTGAGGGTTCGAATCCTTCTGGAGTCACATTACAAAAAATGCCTCAAATACTTGAGGCATTTTTTGTAACTATTTTTTTGTTTTTTATCGAAGTAAAGACAAATTCCCAATCAGGCTCTTTTCCTTATCTGTTCCATATTTGTATTTGATATACCAGGTGTATGTTTCAAATGGCGCATCAGCTCCTTTATATCTGCCATCCCATCCTGTGTTCACATCCTTTGTTTCAAATACTTTTTCACCCCATCTGTTGAATACTCTCAACTCAAATGAGGTAGCAGTGCCGATATATGCCGCTTTGAATACATCATTTCTACCATCTCCGTTAGGGCTAAATGCCGTAGGTACTGCTATCTCAAAACTGCAATCATCTCTGTATTTCAGCTCCATCGTATCACTTGCTTCACAGCCATTATTATCCATAATAGTTACGCTGTATAATCCCTCATTTGTGGCATTGTATATATTATCTGTTGTATTATCCTGCCATTTGTATGTTACATAGCTTTTTCCTGCATTCAGCACTACTAGCTCTCCTTCGCATATTGTTTTGTCTTCTCCTATATCAGGTTTTATGGCTTGTGGTGTCTGACTCACTGTCGCGGTTCTTACATCTTTGCAGCCATTCACATCAGTCACAGTAGCTATATACTGTCCGCCTGATATGCTGCTGATACTTATTGTGGCATCTCCTGTATTCCATGCGTAGCTGTATGAACCTGATCCGCTAGCGATATTGATAGTTGCAGTTCCGTTACTGTTGCCGCAAGTAGCAGCTGTTGTTGCAATGGAGTATATGGTTGATGGCTGTGCATTTACATTTACGGTTTGTTCAGCTGTGCATCCGTTGTTGTTATCTGTTGCTGTTACAGTGTATGGCCCTGCGAGAGTCACATCCTGTGTTGCATTGGTTGAGCCTGCACTCCAATTGTAACTCACTCCAGCTGTGGTTGATGATGCGGTAAGCGTTACTGTAGGGTTCACGCAGCTGATATCAACTGGCGTTTGTATGCTCAGATTTGGCGGGGTGTTGTAAAGTGTTACATCTACCTGGTCGCTGGCTGTACATCCATTCACAGGGTCTGTTACCACTAATGTATAAGTGCCTGTAGCAGTTGCTGTAGCTGAAGGATTGCTTCCGAGTCCGCTGCTCCAGTTGAAAGTGGCATTTGGAGTAGTGCTTGAGCCATCTAGTGTTATTGAGGTAATATTACAAGTTAATACTTTTGGTTGTCCGGCATCTGCATTTGGTGCTGTTCTGTCCACAGTTATTGTCACTACTGCCTGAGAAGCACAACCATTTGCAGTATTCGTTGTAGTAACTGTATAAGTAGTAGTAGAAAGCGGACTGACAGTAGGGTTAGAAACATTGCTTTGCGATAGTCCCGTATTTGGACTCCACGCATAAGTGTAGCCGTTTGTTGAAGATGTTCCTGTCTGGACAGTTCCTGATGAGTTTAGCACACATGTGATACTCGCATTCTGTCCGGCATCTGATACAGGAGCGTTTGCATCCAGTGAAACATCAACTTGGTCACTGGCAGAACAACCATTTAAATTGCCGGTAACTATGAGTGTATAGGTTCCTGCAATTGATGCTGATGTGCTTGCGGTATTTCCAAGTCCGTTGCTCCAAGTGAAATTTACATTTGGAGTTGTACTTGAACCATCAAGAGTTACAGAGGCAGTTCCGCAAAGCAGTATTTTATCCAAACCAGCATATGCATTTGGGGAAGTGGTATCAATAGCTACGACTACTTGATCGCTTGCCGTACATCCGTTAAGAGGATTTGTGGCAGTTACTGAATAAATGTTAGGAGCAATAACAGTATCATTGGTCGTGGTTTTACCATTTGACCATAAAAAGGTAACTCCAGAAGTACTCGAAGAGGCTTGAAGAATCAGTGATGTTCTTATGCAATTTAAAAGTGTATCAGTACCTGCATTTATATTTGGCAAAGTAATTGAAGAAGTAATTGTGACTGAGTCTGACGAACTGCAACCTCCCGCTCCTGTTACAGTTACTTTTACAATTCCTGCTGACAATCCTGTGGTAGAATCTGTAGTTTGGCCATTACTCCAAATATAAGAAAACGGACCTGTACCTGAAGTTACAGTTACTTTTGCCTTTCCCAAAGGGATACAGCCTGTAGGAGTAGCAGTTAATGATAATCCTAACGATGAACTGCTGCTGATTACAGCAGTTGCAGTTGCTGAACATAAATTAGCATCTGTTACTGTGAGTATGTAGTTGCCCTGAGCCACATTGCTAATACCGGAATTTTGTCCACTATTACTCCAAAGATAAGTGTATGGTGTTGTTCCGCCTGAGACATTTGAAGTAGCAGCTCCATTGGCCTGACCGCAACTTGATGAAGTAGTCGGAGGAATAATAACAGATAGCGCATTAGGTTGAGTTATAGTTATGGTATTAGACCCACTGCAACTGTTGTTATCTGTAACACTTATGCTATACGTACCGCTTGCGAGACCAGTGAAATTCTGCAAGCCTGAAACTCCTGTGAATGTAGCAACAGTTGTTGTTCCATTTTTAAGAATATAACTATATGGAGACGCTCCGCCAGTAGCAGAAGCTGTAAAACTACCATTACTTTGTCCGTTACATTTTACTTGAACAGCATTGCTGGTAGTAATAGAAATTGTAGGGCATAATGAGCAAGCGGGCACAGCTGCTAAACTTGCAATTTGAATGATTGTTCCGGCTGCATCTCTCACTCTGATTGGCCATGTGCCCGGTGGAGTTACTGTTGAGGTGCTACCAAAATTTGTCCAGTTGGTTACAGTAGTTCCGGCACACAGGAAACTGCACGAACCTCCAAAGCAACTGCTGCAATCAACTGATGTTGTTTGCTTTTCCCATGTATAAGGTGATATTCCTCCTGAAACAGTTAAGTTGCCATTAGTTTCTTTACATACAGCCAGAACAGAACATGCCTGAACCGTAATTGTTGTGGAGTCACTGGCACCACAGCTCAGAATGTAATACACTTTAAACGTTCCCACGCCTGATGTAGAAGGGCTGAATTTCCCATTAACACTATCAATAATTCCCGCTCCACGCCATATACCGCCCGGTGTACCTGCAATTAAGGTTCTGTTTGTATCTGATGTGCAATAAGGACCTGCGGGAGCGATTGTAGCATCGCAGCAGCCCGTTGTAACAATAGTAAGCTTTACATCATCCTGACCTTTGCATCCTCCGGGACTGGTTACTACTACTCTGTATGTTGTAGTAGCGGATGGACTCACAGTGAGCGATGGTGCCGTTCCATTTGGAGCCGGAATAGTTGTTCCATTCCCCAAAAGTGTAGGGTTAGTGTACCATTGGTAAGTACCGCCTCCTGTTGCTGTGAGTGTTTTAGAGGAACCGGAACATATATTTTGGTCAGGAATACTAATTACCGGAGATGTTTCTACAGTTACTGTTGAACTTGCAGTAGCCGGACATGCTCCTTGCGTAACTGTGACGGTGTATGTTGTAGTTGTAGTAGGTGAAACCGAAACTGTTGCTCCAATCTGCCCATCACTCCATTGATAAAAGCTACCACCGCCTGCTGTCAGTGATTGCGATGAAGGAGTATAAGTGAATCCGATTCCTAAAAATCCCGGGCTTTTGCAAGTAGTTTTATTGCCATTGATAGTCGGTGTTGGTGTTGCACCGATTACAATATCGAAGTTTGAGTTCATATTGTTGCCACATAAATCCAATATATCTTGTGCATGAAGAGAATAAGTTCCTGAAGTAAGTGCCGGAGTGATTGTTATATCAATATTGTTTGTTGTATTGTTGGCGCAGTTTGTATTGTTGATTGTTATGGTGTGACCCGGTAATGTTAAATCAGATGCCTGTAGAGTAGTACAATCTATGTATTCAGAAAATCGAATATGAAATTGAGATGCTGACGGGCAACTGTTGGCAGAAGCATTAATAATTGTTGGCGGAGTAATATCTGTAATGTTTACAGAAGATGCTTCATTCTTAAACTGTATTGTAAAACCATCATTTGATCCGCTGTAGAAATTGATGCAAACTGCATATTTATGGGAAGCCAAAACACTTGGTCTGCGGTTAAATTTATTACAGTCAGAACCTTTGCTGTCAGTTGTGCAATCATTAGTGGTACATGAACCACCCGCCTGATTACACAAAGTGCTACTTAAACCTGTTGCTCCTGTAATTAGTGAATAATTACAACTGATTTCTTTCCGCTGATTGCTCGCACAACCACTTGTAATATCCCACAAAACAAAATCGTAATCTGTTGTACCTGTTGGTGTGATACTAAAATCTAACGGACCATCAGCTTGCGGTTGAAATGAATACCAAACAGAACCACCACTCCCTGTTCCACCATAGCAGCCTCCTGAATCATCGCTTACTGAACCAAGGTCTGTATACTTACCGCCAAGTGCAACAGCAGTAAGGTTTTGACAAAGAGGAATAGCATACGGGCAATCACTTTCTGGCTGAGAACGCTGACCACCGCGCTTTCCGTTTTGAGTAAGCTTTCTGATTTCACCTTTAAAATCACTAAAGGTCATACTTAAGACATTAGTCGGTAAGTATTCAATCGTAATATCTTTACCGCTTATGTTCGAAATTTTTTCATAATGGGTTACTGTTCCTACTAACTTGGATGAGACACTTTTTCCTTCATAGAAATTCAGCCTGGAACCTATTGGTATGTTCAGCTCTTCAAAAAAGATTTCAATTTCCTCATCACAGTGAATTGTAGTTACAAAATATTCATTTATTAGGTGTCCGTCTTTCCCTCCATTGTCAAAAAAAACTCCATTTGTAACATTAATATCTCTCGATTTTCCAAGAGTATATTTCTGTATTATGGACTGCGAGTAAGTTTTGGAGAAAGAAAAAAGTGAGATGGTGAGCAAGCAAAAAAACAGATGCTTCATAATTGGTGTGTTGAAAATGATAATTTAATCAATTCGAGATTCGAATTTATACTTAAACCAACACTAAATATGGAATTTTTCGTTTAAAATTACAATTCGCTCAAGGGGATTATCTGCTAAATCAGCAATATTACCTCTCCCTGTGAGTTTATTTCTTACTTTAACGAATCGATTTTCTCATTTACCTTATCGATAAACAAATGGTATTTGCCTGGAACATTAGATTTCATTTTATCTAGTAGCCAGAACCTGTGCACTCCATTATAATCATATTCAATATATAATCCTCCCCAATCTCCGGCATCTGGCGAACCGATTACGGTATCTTTTTCATTAAGTATATCAGTCGGAAAATAGTTGACTATATCTTTAGTTGCATCATATTTCGCACCAGACAATTGCAAATAGGTCCCATTGTAAAAATCAAGATTACTTGGATACTGGTCTCTGGTATCTTCGTACAGTTTATTTTGTTCTAACTTAAAGATCTCGATGCATTCTTCCCCTCCGCACATACCATAGAAACGACCAAATATAAAATGGTCATATTGCACCGTAGTGTTCTTACCTTTTTTGCATGAAGAGACGTACAACGATACCACCAAAAGCAAGACTATAGCGAGGATATTAGGCTGTTTTTTCACAATCTGAGGGTTTTAATAATACATGTGAAAGTAACAAATTAGACTCATGGTGTTAGTTTGTCTTCTATAGTATTGGGATTAAATACTTTATTCCTGATATTTCTCATAAAACATCCTATTTTTGCGCCTTCCAAAAAAAGAAGTCAGGATGATTACAGTAAATAATTTGTCGCTACGCTATGGCAAAAGGATTTTATTCGAAGATGTGAATCTAAAATTTACCGATGGTAACTGTTATGGTATTATCGGTGCAAATGGTGCGGGTAAATCTACATTCTTAAAAATCCTTTCAGGAGAAATAGACCCGACTACGGGTACTACTGAAATTTCTAAATCCAAGCGAGTGGCTGTATTGAAGCAGAACCACTTTGAATTTGACGAAGTGCCTGTTTTGCAGGTGGTACTTATGGGGCA
>CANHIG010000030.1 GCA_947461105.1 Bacteroidota bacterium
TATTGATTCCTACTTTGCAGCGTAAATTGCTCCAATGACTATTTCTGAAAGTGAAAAGATTCTTCTCGAAAAATATATACGTCTGGCTATTGAAGAAGACCAGACAGACCCTGCCGGAAAAATCCCTACAGGTGACCACTCTGCTTTGTCATCCATTGGTGCTAACAAGGAAGGCAAAGCAAAATTGTTGGTAAAATCAGAAGGTATTCTAGCAGGAGTAGATCTGGCAAAAATAATTTGTGATGCTTTTGGTGGCGACCTGATTTTGGAGCAACTGATGGAAGATGGTGCTGCAATGAAAACAGGTGATATAGCCTTTTTTATTACCGGAAAGGAGCGATCCATACTTGGTGCAGAGCGCATCATTCTCAACTGTATGCAAAGAATGAGCGGAATTGCCACTCTTACAAATTCATATTCCAAGCTTATTGCAGGTACCAATGCCAGATTACTTGATACGCGTAAAACTACTCCCAATTTCAGAGTGTTTGAGAAATGGGCTGTTCGTATTGGAGGCGGCCATAATCATCGGTTTGGATTGTATGATATGATTATGCTGAAAGATAATCACATAGATTATTGCGGTGGTGTAGCAAAGGCTTTGCTTACCGCAAAAAATTATCAGGAGGCAAATAAACTGAACCTCAAAGTGGAAATTGAAACCAGAAATCTTTATGATGTAAAGGACGCATTAGAAACTGGTTTTTGCGACAGAATAATGTTTGACAATTTCAGTGTTGAGAATACCTACAAAGCTGTAGAACTGGTTTCAGGCAAAGTCGAAACCGAATCCTCGGGCGGCATCAACAAAGAAACGATAAGGTCTTATGCCGAAACAGGAGTGGATTTTATTTCAGTAGGAGCATTGACTCACTCCTCTGTGAGTTTGGATTTGAGTTTGAAAGCAGTGATTTAAAGCGAATAAAGAAAGATGAAGAAGCAAGTATTGTTTATTATCAATCCTATTTCGGGTGTTTACCGCAAGGAACATATCCCAGAGAAGATTGCCAAATACATTGATTTTACAAAATATGATTACACCATTCGCACCACACAGTATGCGGGTCATGCCACTGAAATAGCTGCTGTGGCTGTGAAGGAAGGCTTTGATGTTGTTGTAGCTGTAGGTGGTGACGGATCAATCAATGAAGTGGCTAATGCGCTTATTGGTACAGAGGCTGTATTGGGAATCATTCCATTTGGTTCAGGAAACGGACTAGCCCGACATTTTAAGATGAAACCCAGAAATGCAAAGTCTGCTTTGGATGTAATCAATCATGGCAAAGTGGTGAAGATGGATGTGGTAAAGTCTAATGTCAGGAATTTTTTCAGCTGTGCGGGTTTTGGTTATGATGCTCATGCCGCACGAAGGTTCAGAGCTCAGCCAATGCGCGGATTTTTCTCCTATTTTCTGGCAGGAGCCAGAGAGATTTTCTGGTACTTCAAACCATCTATGGCAAAAGTGGAAATTGATGGGGAAGTTTTTGAACAAGAGACCTATCTTTTTACGGCTTTTAATGCCAGTCAGTATGGTTATGAATTCGGCATTCTTCCAAATACTTCACTTAAAGATGGTTTGATGGATGTGGTTTTGCTGAGGTCTTTCCCGCTAAGGAGGTTATTTTATATATTCTTTTGTTTGGTCTTGAAACGTCCGGATTTAGTAAAAGAAGCATCGGTATTCAGGGCGAAAAAAGTGAAGATATTCGGTAATAAAAAGAATGTTTACCAGTTTGATGGAGACCATATCGTCCATCATGATGATATTGAGATGGAAATAGATTCGCTGGCATTGAATATACTAATACCGGAAGAATGTATCACTTATTAATACAGCTCTCTTGTAAATCTTAAGTGAGTTTCTGCTATTTCGTATCAATTAATAAACAGTGAATATCTATTGATTGATTTGGGTTGAAACAGAGTGAAAACATTTTTTAGTTTTGGGCATTAGAGCATAATCAGATTTTTTATGATAGTTAGTTATAATTGGTTGAAGCAGTATCTTCCTTTCGCTCTCACTCCTGAGGATTTGGGAGAGATATTGACCAACACGGGATTGGAAGTGGAAGATATTAAGAAGTGGGAGTCGCTGAAAGGTGGATTAAAGGATGTTGTGATAGGTGAAATCATAAGCAGTGAGCAACATCCGAATGCCGATAAATTAAAAATTGCATTAGTAAACGTAGGCGAGGCTGAGCCAATCCAAATTGTTTGTGGCGCGCCCAATTGCTGTGCTGGGCTTAAATCTCCTGTTGCAAAAATCGGTGCTGTGTTGTATCCTTTCGGGGCTTCGGAGTCTTTGCAGATAAAGAAATCTAAAATACGTGGTGTGGAATCTTTCGGTATGATTTGCGCGGAAGATGAGCTCGGAATAGGAGAGAGCCATTCCGGAATTATGGAATTGCCGGCAGATACCAAAGTTGGTTTGGCTGCAGCGAAGTTTTTTAAAGTTGAAGAAGATTATTTGATTACTATCGGGCTTACACCAAATCGTTCCGATGCATTTTCTCATATTGGAGTGGTGAGAGATTTGAAAGCCGCACTAAATGCCGTTTATAATATCAAGTTGGATTGGTCACTTCCTCAGACAAATTTCACGGCTTCATTTCCTTGTCCTGTGTCTGTTGATATAATAAACAGCAATGCCTGCAAACGATACAGTGGCATATATCTTAAAGGAATTAAGCCTGTTGCTTCTCCGGATTGGTTGGTTAAAAGGCTTACAGCAATTGGGGTAAAGCCTATTAACTCTATTGTTGATGTCACAAATTTTGTGTTGCATGAAACAGGACAACCCCTTCACGCATTTGATGCAGATAAAATTAAGGGGAACAAAGTATTGGTTAAGACAGCTAATACGGGGGCTAAAATGAAAACTCTTGATGATGTAGAAAGAGAGCTGCATGAAAATGATTTGATAATTTATGATGAGGTCGCTCCGCTTTGCATTGCAGGAGTTTATGGAGGTTTGGGAAGTGGTGTTTCACAAACCACTACAAATGTATTTTTGGAGTCAGCTTTTTTTGATCCTATCTATATTCGCAAAACAGCGACAAGACATAATCTTCGCACCGATGCTTCACAGCATTTTGAGAAGACTGCTAATATTGAAGCTACTGTTGATGCATTGAAGCGAGCTGTATCATTACTTTCGGGAATTTCTGATTTTCAGATCTCTGAGATTATTGATGTATATCCTGTGAAGCATAACGCTGCAATTGTAAAAACTTCCTACAGCAGAATAAAAGAACTTGCAGGGACTGCTATTCCTAAGGATAAAGTTGATACCATTCTTGACGATCTTGGTTTTGTGAAGAAGCAAATAAATGATAATGAGTTTGAGCTTGTAGTTCCTGCATTTAAAACTGAGGTACATCGCGAGGCTGATGTATTAGAAGAAATATTGCGAATATATGGTTACAACACAGTTCCTATGCCACGTTGGTTGAAATCATCACTTTCATTCACAAAAGATACGGATACCGTTTCGCTGGAAAATAAATTAGCTGAGAGTCTTGTTTCTAATGGTTTTTTTGAGCTTTCAGCAAATTCAATAGTGTCTTCAAAAAATGAACAAGTTGAGGATTTAGCAAAACAAACAGTATTGCTGCTCAATTCACAAACAGCAGAGCTTGACGCATTGCGAACTTCAATGATTTATGGCATGTTGGATATTGCCAATAGAAATATCAATCATAAATCTTCTAATCTTAAGTTTTTTGAATTTGGTAAAACTTATCATAAAACACCGGATGGTTATATTCAAAAAGCACATCTTTCATTGCTGTTAAGTGGTTTGAATGAGACTCAGAATTGGATTAATAAAGCTGTAAATACAGATATTTTCCATCTTAAAACAGTGGTTCAAAACCTGCTTCGTAAGTTTTTGGGGAATGTGAAAACTGAAGTATTTGAGCAGGATGAAGTATTGAGCTATGGAATGAGTTTTTCATCTGAAGGGGCTCAAATTGCTCGATTAGGCAAGGTGAAATCCTCCATTCTGAAAGCTTTTGATATTAAGCAAGACTTATATTTTGCGGATATTAATTGGGATAGCTTTGTTGAGCGCAATAAATTTTTAGTAGTAAAATTCAAGGAGCTCTCTAAATTCCCGTCTGTTCAGCGTGATATTTCAATGATTCTGTCTGAAGAGAAAACGTTTAATGAAATTGAACAAATTGCATTTGAAGAAAATCGCAAACTATTAAAAGAAGTGGTTTTGTTTGATGTCTATAAAGGCGATAAAATTGCAGAAGGCAAAAAATCTTATGCGGTAAGTTTTACTTTTCAAGATGAAGATAAAACGCTTACGGACAAAGATATTGATAAGGCAATGAATCGTATTATGGAAAAACTGGAACAGAATCTAGGTGCACAAATAAGGAAGAACTGATACTTAGAATTCGATTCTTTTATACCAAATGTTTTTCTGCATGATAAGAGGAGCGCACCATAGGACCTGATTCTACGTAGCGGAAATCCATCTTTAGAGCTACTTCTTTTAATTTTTGAAACTTTTCAGGAGTTACGTATTCAGCAACCGATAAATGATTTCTTGTAGGCTGAAGATATTGACCCAGCGTAAGAATATCCACTTTGCTGTCTCTGAGTTCTGACATGGCTTCTATTATCTCATCTTCTGTTTCTCCAAGACCTAGCATGATTCCCGACTTTGTTCGCTCTATTCCTCCTTCTTTCAATCTTAGCAGTACTTCCAGACTGCGTTCATATTTTGCCTGGATTCTTACTTCTCTGGTGAGTCTTTTTACTGTTTCAATATTATGAGATACTATTTCAGGTCTCACATCAATTATTTTTTGAAGATTTTCCCATTTCCCCTGAAAGTCAGGAATCAAAGTTTCTAAAGTTACACTGGGTGTATGTTTTCGAATTGCTCTTACTGTTGCTGCCCATATATTAGAACCGCCATCAGACAAATCGTCTCTATCTACAGATGTGATTACAGCATGCTTTAATCCCATAAGCTTTACAGATTCAGCCACACGATACGGTTCAGTGATATCAACATTTTCAGGCTTTCCGGTTGCAACGCTGCAAAACATACACGAACGGGTACAAATATTCCCAAGAATCATAAGTGTTGCTGTGCCGGCACCCCAGCATTCTGTTTGATTTGGGCATTGTCCGCTCTCACAAATAGTGTGTAAACGATTTGATTTTATGCTCTGTGTAACCTCGCTGAAGGATTGGCCTGAGGGCAATTTTATTTTGAGCCAATCCGGCTTACGAACTCTTTCTTTTTTTGATGATGATTCCATGTGGCGATAAAAATAATTATAAAACAAACTAAAATGTTCATTTTTGACGCATGAAAAAAATCTTAACTCTTTTTTGTCTGTTTTTTCTTTTTGCCTGTAATAATAAACAATCCAAAATAAAAGTATTAGGTGAGAAAATCGTTATTACGAAAACTGCAAAAGGAGAGGAGATGTATGACACAATTTCTGCACAGGCGCCTCAGTTTTGTCTTTTTTCTCATAAAGGAGGAGAAATATGTTCACGTCAGCTGAATAATAAAATTTATATAGTTGACTTTTTTTTTACCCATTGTCCTTCAATATGTGTGGCGATGAAAAAGAATCTGCTTCGCGTTCATGATAAATTCGGAGAAAATTCGGGAGTTGAAATTGTCTCTATTTCTATTGACCCTGTCCGCGATTCTGTGAGTGTATTGAATAGTTATGCCCAAAAACTTGGAGTAGACAATACAAACTGGAATTTTTTTACAGGTAATAAAGATTCTATTTATGCTCTTGCCGAAAATTTTTTGGCTCTGGCCTCAGAGGACTCAAATTCCCCCGGGGGATTTATACATGACGGTAATTTTATTTTGGTCGATTCGGCCGGGAAGATTAGAGGATATTATGACGGCACAGATTCAAAGTCAGTTGATATACTGATTAATGACATCGGTTTACTGCAGACAGAAAAAAAATGAGAATAATTGCTTTTGACAGAAACACATTGAGAAACGGGCTGTTCATAATAGTACCTGTTTTATTTGCAGGCGTTTTTGTTTACATGACTTTTTTTAACGCGGCTTATGACACTCCAGGCAGGATTTTATATTATAGCCAATGCGCAACATGTCATGGTGATCAGGGAGAAGGAACAAGGAACTTAGTTCCGCCAATTCGTTCTGATTTTTTTGAGGCAAATTTTAATAGGTTACCATGCTTAATACTCGATGGTATGAATGACTCTGTTTTGGTTAATGGCGTTTGGTATAATCAACCTATGTATCCTATCAATTTGAGCGAGGTAGAATTGGCTAACCTGATGAATTTTATGCGAGATACTTTTCTTACGAGCAATGAGTCAATAAAGCGCATAAATTCACAGTGGGTGGAAGCAAGAGTCAAAAAGTGCAAGAAATAAAAGCAAAAATCTATTGTTTAACCCATCGAAGTGTTGCTATATTTCTCTCATCCTGAATTGTGAAAACATAAATTCCTGATGACAAATCCTGTGTTCTGATAGTGAATACCTTGTTGTTTTCAGTTACTATATTTTCCTGAAGCATTATCATACCCCCTATGTTTCTTACCACTACTTGAATATTGTTGCTCCATGAATCACTAAATTTTACGAAGGCGTAGTTACTACCAGGATTTGGGAAGATGTTATAATTATCAGCGCAAACATTCGCTATTCCAACATCAAAAGCATCTGAGCCATCACAGTCTTGATCAATGCCGTCATAGTTTATTTCCTGAGAGCCAGGATGCATATCAACATTATTGTCATTGCAATCAGCGCCAAATGAATTGGTAACTATTCCAAATGGATTTGAACCAAAACAGATGAATGAAAAGCCGCCATCGTACCCATCGCCATCTATGTCAATATAATAATTGCCTCCTTCCCATTTTGAAGCGTCTGTACTATCACAATCTGTATTATTTTGTGCATAACCGACAGGAGGTGTTATGGAATTGTAGGAGCAAACAATTTGAGTGTCCCCAACTCCATAACCATCTCCATCTAAATCTCTATAGAACGGGAATGGCACATGTACAGCAGGGTCAGAATCATTGCAATCGCTATTGCCGCCAAGCGGCAAATTGCTTGTCCATCCCAGAGTGGGAGCATTACATGAATTTTGTGTGTTGGTATAATAACCATCATTGTCAGCATCTAAATACCAAACTACCGAAGTATCAATGGTAAGATCTTCTTCATTTTCAGAACCAATTAGCGAAGGGCTACTGCTAGTAACTCTTATTCTGTAGCCTGTTCCAAGCGGTAAATTAAACGGTATGGTAGCACTGATTAATCCGCTGGTTTTTGATATTATTGAACCTATATCTACTGGAGAAATGAAACTTCCGTTTGCATCACTGATTTGGGCTGTGAAAATATTAGCTACATTGAAGTTGCCAAATGCGGAGTAAGGAACATCAATTATAGAACCATTGCAAAATTTAGGAGTAGAAACCTGCTCTGTAGTAATTTTTTGCAACGCAAAAACAGCAAAACCTCGTCTCTGTTGATTTTCTATTATTGAAAAATCACCACCAACAAATAAGCGACTTCCCTGAGCAAGAACAGTCCGAACATTATTGTTAGGATTAGGATTCCATGAATATGCAGTTCCGCTTACAATGTCTATTGCTGCAAGTTTATTAAGTAGTTTCCCTCCGCAGGTGCTGAATACTCCTCCAATAAAAAGGGTAGTATCCTTTGAAGTGATGGAAAGTACATTGTTGTTAGTACCCGGATTCCAATTTTTAATATTACCACTACTAATATCATTAGCAACTATACAGTTTCTGAATTGCCCAGATATATTGGCAAATTTTCCTCCCACAAAAAAATCGGAATTATTCAGGTGTAAAGTACTCACCAAACTGTCTGGTGAAGGATTAAAAGAGAGCAGGTTACCTGTTAGTTTATCAATTTTGGCAAGGAATTTTTTGGGCTGGAGACCTATGGAATCAAAATCTCCTCCAACAAAAACACTATTATTCGTAGGTAAAATGGCTCTGACTGTTTTGTTTACATTGGGATTCCATGCTGTTGGGTTTCCACTAACTAAATCAATAGCCCCAATTCTATTTCTAGTTGAAGTTTTAAGTTTTGTAAAAGAGCCACCAGCATAAATCACTGGACTATCTATCATAAGCGAATAAACTATACCATTAGCTGTTGGATTCCAATAAGTTGCATTTCCTGATGTGAGATTAATTGCAGCAATTCCATTTCTTGCCTGCCCTCCAATTCTTGTAAATTGGCCACCTACTATAATTTCACTGCCATGCAACACCATTGTTAAAACCTGGTTGTTTGCATTGGGATTCCAGCTGGTCAGGCTGCCATCTGCAGCATTTAATGCTGCTATTCTGTTTCTGGTAAGCCCTCCGATACTTGTAAACTGACCTCCTGCAAATACGCCACTGGGTGTTGCAGATAATGTGAATACTGCATTATTTGTATTTGGATCCCAGGCGTTTACTGAATCCGTATTTATATCTACACAAGCCAAATTGTTTCTTGTATAGCCTCCGGCAGTAGTGAATTTACCCCCTACATAAAGATTATTACCATCTAAAGCAAGTGCATTAATAACGCCACCAATACTAGGCGCGAATGATAAGTTTAGTGTGCCGGTTATTATATCAAAGGCAGCAAGCCTTGTTCTTGGTTGTCCTCCGGAAATATTGGTGAACTGCCCTCCAACATATAGCGTATTTCCGGATAATGCTAACGCAAAAACAGCATTATTCGGGCTTGGATTCCAGGTTCTCACTTTATTTATTGAAAGATTAATCTCAGCAAGTCTAGCATATGAAACACTATCAATTAGTGTAAAAAGACCACCTATAAACAAAGAATTATTTACAGGCAATAGAGTTCTAATTGTGTTGTTAAAATCAATAGAGTCAGAAGTTAAATTCCCATTACTTAAATTGAATGAAGCAAATCTCTTTCTTAGCACTGTTCCAATCTTTGTAAACTGTCCCCCTGCATATAATTTACTGCGATTTACTGCTAATGCAAAAACTGAACTGTTGGGGTTGGGATTCCATGAAGTTGGACTTCCTGTTGTTTTATCAATTGCAGCTAGTCTGTTTTGAGTTTGAGAACCAAAACCGTTGAACAATCCTCCAATAAAAATAGATGTAGTATCAGATGTGATTGTATTCACAGTATTATTTGCGTTAGGATTCCAGTTTGTGGCTACTCCTGTACTCAAATTGATTGCACCTATTCTGTTTCTTGTTGCTGTCCCGATTCTTGTAAAAGCTCCTCCAACATATACATTACTGCCTGTGATAGATATTGCTCTTACAATATTATTGATATTAGGATTCCATGAATTTACATTTCCTGTAGTTGTATTTATAGAGGCGATTCTATTTCTCGGAGTTCCTCCTACTTTTGTGAACTGACCACCTACAAACAGATTGTTTCCGTTTATTGCAATTGTATTAACAACATTGTTTGTTCCCGGATTCCAATTAAGATTTAAATCACCAGTAAGTAAATCTATTGAGGCAAGATAATTTATGTTACTGAATCCATCTATACTTGTAAAGTTCCCTCCTGCAAAAACGGTATTTGAGCTGATGGCAATTGCGCGTACAATATTGTTTGCTCCGCTATTCCAATAGTTTGAGCTTCCGGAGTTCGCATCTATAATTCCAATATAGTTTCTGAATTGATTATTGATAGCTGTGAATTGACCACCGGCAACAATTGTATTGCCACTTTTTGCCAAAGCAAACACTGTGTTATTTGCACTCGGATTCCAATTTGAAAGAGTACCTGTTATAATATCTATAGCTGCAAGATATGCCCTTGATTTTCCGTCAATAGTTGTAAATTCTCCTCCAACGTATAGTTTGGTTCCGGAAAGCACCAATGCGTTTACAGTTTTATTTATATCCGGATGCCATGGATTAAGTTGTCCGTTGGAATTTATTCTGGCAATATTATTTCTTGTCTGTCCGCCTACATTGGTGAAGCTTCCTCCTATTATCCATCCTCCAAATCCATCAGGGATTACTACATTGACCGTTCCATTGGGATTTAAAACAGAAAAATCCGGAGTGCCATTTGCGGAAGAAAACTTTGCTGCATAGGGTTCTAATGATCCAATTTGTGTAAATGCTCCTCCTACATATACAGTATTGTTATAGGGCTGCATTGCCCAAACAGCAGCATTTAAAAAAACTGTTTCAGCAAAATTTGTTACCTCACCGGAGCTGTTTATTTGTGCTATTCTTCCTCTTAGTTTTCCACCTACTTCTGTAAAATCTCCGCCTATGTACCAGCCTCCATTGCCATCAGGTACAGAAGTATATATAACTCCATTTGGCTTTGCAGAAGAGAAATCAGGAGAACCTGTTACTTTATTTAACTTTGCTCCATAAGGCAAATCCGGTCCCAAAGAGGTAAAATTGCCACCTATATAAACAGTATTGGTAATGCTATCAGTTACGATAGTATTTACGTTTCCATTTGGTTGCCACCAAAATTTCTCAAGCTGACTAAGCTGAGCCGATGCCAGCAAAAAAGAGAATGAAAAAAATAAGGTCTGAACATACTTAGTCATATAGAAACTTAATCTTTAGAGATAAATCAGAATACGCAATTTACCAAAAATAAGAAATTTAAACCTATTTTTTAAAGCAATTTTCAGGGGATGACAAAATCAGTATAAAGGCTACTAAAATTCAGCCTTTATGTAAAAAATCGGGATGATTCCAATGTTCTTTTTAAATTCAATATTTTTAGTTTCCTTGTTGTATAAATATGCAGCAACATTATTTCTGTTGATGATGTTTTGAACTTCTAAACCTACCTGCCAATTCCATTTTTTCTGATTTCTGCGAAACCCCAAGCTGAAATCAAGGCGAAGATAATCAGGTAGCTTTACACTATATGGCTTATCAAAATTGAATACTGTTTGCTCTGTAAGCTGACTTTTTCCCAAATCTATGGTAGGTTGACGCATGCCTCCTCTCCACAGAAACTTTGCATTGGATGTAATTCTATTTGTTTTCTTTTTGCCAACTACAAATTCTTTGCCCCCTACCAGATTAAAAACATAATTGGCATTAAAGGCTGTATTGTACCATTTGCCATCCGTTTTGAATTTTGAGTCGAATAGTGAAGAAGTAAAAAGAAAGTAGTAGTTATTCGAAAAGAATTTTTCCAATGTAATTTCAAGCCCATAATTCATGCCTTGTCCGTAACTTTTCAATGGGATATTGATAAATCCATCATTTAAATTTATAGCATTAAAATAATTTTTCGTTCCATAGCCTGCAGGGGTATTGAACAAGTATTGAAAGTAAATTTCAGTCTTTAATCTAAACTGTTTCAAAAAGCTGAAATTATAGCCTAGCACAGTATGAAAAGCTCTCGACATATCTAATTCTCTATTCGCAGTTTGTTCAAATCCTTTTTGTGAATTGATAGAGGCTGTATAGGTAGAAATAGCATCCATTTTCGAATGTAGCCCTGTGCCAATTGAGAGACTTTGATTTTCTTTGAATCTATACTCAAGACTTATTCTCGGTTCAGCATAAAACTTTTTATTTAGTACAAAATAGGTGAAGTGAATTCCGCTCACCAAGCTAAACTGGTTGTTGAAGCGATGTTTCCATTGATAAAAGGCTTGCGCAAGTTGAGTAACCCCTTTGTTGTCTACCTTTACCCCGGGATTAATTCCTGTATTTTCTTTATTGAAAAGATTAAAGTGATAGTATGAAAATATGACCCCTGCTTTAATAGTATTTTTTACATCCACCTTTCTGTAAAGCGTTGAGGATATTCGGCCCTGTATATATTTGAAAGCAGATATTTCAAGATTGTCTTTGGTGTATGCTTGATTGATAGTATCAAACATATAGGTGTTCTGTGAACTGCTCAAAGCGATTACGGTATTTAGAGATGTTTTGTCATCGAAGTAAATGGTATGGGTTAATCCAACTACTCCTGACATTTGATTCAGATTTTCAGATTCTTTATCCGCTCTCTTTTTCCATGAAAGTGAGTCAAGTTTTGGTGAGTTGCCCAGGGAACTTATTCCTCCGAGTCCATAAAGGGAAATGGTGTTTTTTTTGTTTAAAGGGAAATTCAGATTAAAAGCTAAATCTTGATATTTAGGTACTTGATTCTGACCAAAAGTGATTCCCATTTTTCCGAGAATGTCAAGTGTAGAATAGCGATAGTTGAACAAGAATGAGCCTTTATACTTTTTACTGAAAGGGCCTTCTGCTGCTGCCTCCAATCCCAGAATTCCCAGTTGAACAGCAAATTCATGTTTATGACTATTGCCCTTTCTGAATCGTAAGTCAAACACACCCGACAAGGCATTCCCATATTCAGCAGGAAAAGCACCTGAGTAAAAGTCTGTATTTGAGAGCATATTGGCACTGAGCATGCTCACTCCACCCCCTGTAGCTCCTTCCGATGCTGCAAAGTGATTTGGATTAGGGATTTCTACACCCTCCAGTCGCCAAAGCATACCTCTGGGCGAGTTTCCTCTTACTACAATCTGATTGCTTTCATCATTAGAAGAAACAACACCTGCAAAGCTTTGAGCCATTCTTGCAGGGTCATTTAGTGTTGCAGCATATCTTTTTGTTTCTTCTACTGAAAAAGAAAGAGCACTTACGGCTGCGAAGCTGTTATTGGCTCTTCGCTTATCTTTTCCGCTTATCACTACTTCATTCAGAGTGTTGATTTTCTCCTGAAGCGCTATATTTATAAATGCTTCTTTACCGCTGTTTACAAGAAATTCATTCACCACAGCTTCATCATAGCCGATAAGTGCACTACTTACATTATACCTGCCCGGCTTTAATTTTGAAATTTTAAATTCACCATTAGCATCTGTGAAGGCAGATTCAATTTGGTCTTTGCTTTTCACTACAATGAGGGCACCAATGATTGGTGTTTTGGCATCTTTATCAATTACTTTTCCGTTCAAAGTACAGTTGAAAACATCTTGACTAAAAGCTGAAAAGCAGCTAAGAATGAATAGTGAAAGTGTTATAAATATTTTAGCCATAATAACTTAAGGTTCCGAAAATATCTCTTTTTGTGTTTATTTGAAGCACCAATGAGTACAAAAGCAAAAATTTTTAGTGTTTTATATCAGGATGATGATATTATTGTTGCAGACAAGCCCTCAGGAATTGCAGTAATTCCAGAACGTTTTGATACCGGCAGAGAAGATTTTAAACAGTTGCTTGAAAAGCAACTTGGCATTGAATTTATGACAGTGCATAGGATTGACAGAGACACCAGCGGTGTGATTTTATTTGCTAAAAATCCGGAAGCACATAAAGAATTTAATACCATGTTTGAAGAACGTAAGATAGAGAAGGAGTATCTTACGTTTGTGCTCGGAAAAATAAATGGTAGCAACGGAGTAATAGATAGTCCTATTGCTACTCATCCCTCAAAAAACGGCAGAATGGTAATCCATCCCAAAGGGAAAGCAGCACATACCGAGTTCACAGTTCTGGAACAATTTAAACACGCAGCCTTTCTAAAGGTTATTATTAAAACCGGGCGTACGCATCAGATTCGCGTTCATTTTTCCAGTTGCGATCACCCGCTTTTAGTTGACCCTATTTATGGTACTCAAAGTGCTTTCTTACTTTCTTCTGTGAAGAAAAAATATAAACAGAGTGATGAAGAGGAGCGTCCTACACTGAGTCGTCTATCTCTTCATGCTTTCGCCTTGTCTTTCATCCATCCAAAAAATGGAGAACAGATTCGAATTGAAGCTGAACTACCTAAAGATCTTGCAGCTACGTTTAATTTATTGAGGAAATACGACAGTTGACTTTGGGAAACAGTATTTCTAATTGGTAAATACTAAAAGATTATTTATGGTGAAGTTCCAAACCATTACTACTGAAATGGCAAGAATCTTTGAGATATAAAAATTTATACCAAACTTTTCATTAAGTATATAAATAATTAAAGTGGCTAATAAAAGCCCAAAAGTCATGGAGACAAGAAACTTAAGCGCCTGTTCATTTATGTGAGCATCATTGCTTTTAAAGGTCCAAATCCGGTTTAGCACGAAATTAAAACTTGCAGAGAATAAAAAGCTTATAGTATTTGCTAAATATTTATTTAATTTCAGCTTTTCTTTACCGGTATAAGTGATGAACATATCCAATAGAAAGGATAAAGTACCCACAGTAACAAACTTGAAGATTTTTGAAATCAATTCAGGCGTAAACATTTATTGTAGCGGTTGTTCTGGTTTAAAACTGAAAGAAGTTTTATGAAAATTATAAGCTACAGAAACCCATCCGGCAATAAAGAAGAGTCCTCCAACGGGAGTTAATGGGCCAATGATCATTTTTGGTAAATGGAACAAATCGCTCACAGATAATAGATACAAAGAGCCCGAGAACATAAAAATTCCAAGTAGAAAAAGAATTGCGGGAATCAAAAATCCTTTTTTATAATACAATGATCCAAAAACAAGGCAAAATAAGCCTGCAATGAGATGTATAAATTGATAGAAAACGGCTTTTTCATATATCATCAATTGATAGGCATCCAGATGGGTTTTTAATCCATGAGCACCAAAAGCACCAATAATAACGGTGAGTGCGCCTAAAAAAGAATAAATCAGATAAAGCTTTTTATGCATTACTGAGGGATTTTAATCATGTATATAGCTGATATAAATATTCTCACGGAAATTGCTATCAATATTACTCCAAAAAACTTTTTCATTGCTGCTAAAACAGACTTTCCAATTTTTTCCTCAAGCCAATTTACCGACATCAAAACCAAATAAACAACGATGAGGTTCAAAATGATACCAACAAGAATGTTTTCAATAGTGTAAACTGACCTTAGTGACATCACGGTGGTTAGCGTACCGGATCCGGCAATCATAGGAAATCCAAGTGGAACTATACTCCCGGACTTGCCTATATCAGGATCAGATTTGAAGAGATTTATTCCAAGCACTAATTCAATTCCAAGAATGAAAATGATGATAGAACCTGCCACAGCAAATGATTGAACATCAACGCCCATGATTCCAAGCAGCGTTTCTCCCAGAAAAAGGAACAGAATGATTAAGAATCCTGCAAAAATGGAAACAGTAAGCGGCTTGAAGTGCATTTCCTGCCGCTTTAAATTTATAATCACAGGTATAGCTCCTATAACATCAATTACAGCAAATAGTGTAAATGTTATGGTAAGTATATCAGCAGAAGATAAGTGCATAGATTATTCCTCGTGTGCAAAGCCTTCACCTTCAGATCCCATGTGAGTGGTGCTAACATTTGGTGCATGAGTGACGTCTTCGCTTTTTCGGGTATTTTTAGCATCAATGCTAAGTGTAGCATGAGGAACTATTCTTAATCTTTGTTTATCAATTAGTTTTCCTGTTGCACGGCAAACTCCGTAAGTCTTATTTTCAATTCTTACAAGTGCCATCTCAAGATCTCTGATAAACTTATTTTGTCTTGCCACCTGATTCATCAAATATTCCATTTCAGAAGCATCAGAGCCTTCTTCCATGTTCCATGATTTATTGCCCTCTTGACTTTGAGTAAGGCTATCCAAAGAATCTTTAAGGTTAACTAGTTCTTGTCTTGCAGCTGAAAGTTTATTGTCTATAATTCCTTTAAACTCTTTCAACTCTTCATCGCTGAATCTTAAATGTTTTATCTCTCTTGGCTGCTCAGCTGGAACTATAGAAGGTTTTTCCATAATTAGCAAAGCTTTTGCAGGCAATTCTTCTCTGATTACTTTTTTCACCTTTTCCTTAGGAACTTTTTTAGAAACTTTCTCAGCAGGTAGTTTCTTAGCTAATACTATGGCTTCCTTCTTCACTTCTTTTATTTTAGGAGTGCTTTTTGAAGGCTTTGTTATCACTTTAGATACAGCTGCTTTCTTTATTATTGGCTTTTTAACTTTTTTGGTTTTTACTACAGGTTTTGCAACGATTTTCTTTTTAGGTGCAGCTACTTTTTTAGCTATAGGCTTAGTTGCCTTTTTCACCACAGGTTTCGATATTTTCTTTGAAACAGGTTTGGAAGCTTTTTTTACAATTGGTTTTACCGTTTTCTTAGCTATAGGCTTAGCTGTTTTTTTAGGAGCTGGCTTTACCACTTTTTTTGCAATCGGCTTTGCTGTTTTTTTAGCTATAGGCTTAGCCACCTTTTTAGCAACTGGCTTACCTGTCTTTTTCGCTATCGGTTTCACTGCTTTCTTTGAAATAGGCTTAGCTACCTTTTTATTAACTGGTTTCACAACCTTTTTCGCTAAGGGTTTAACCGCTTTTTTTGCTAAGGGTTTTACAGCTTTATTAGCAACCGGCTTTACCGCTTTTTTTACTACAGGTTTCACAGTTTTCTTAGCGACAGGTTTTGCAGCCTTTTTTACTGGTTTTGCTACTGATTTTTTTTTCACAGGAGCTTTACCTGTTGCTTTTTTCTTGTTTGCCATGTTTAAAAATTTTTGCGCAAAATTAGCTATTTTGCTCAATACTAAAATTTCTAATTGCTTTTTTTTGCTAAGATATTATTTTTCAAATACTAAGACCGACTAATTTCAGGCGGACTTCATCTTTGTAAACCTTTCCTACAGGCAATTTAAAGCCGTCTTTCAAAGTTACTGATGTGCTTGTCAGTGTACGTATGAATTTAGAATTTACTATATATGATTTATGGATTCGGACAAATTGATTTTCAGGAAGGATTTTTTCCAAATTTTTCAATGCCTCCAATGTGACTACAAAATTCTTTTCGAGCACAATCTTTACATATTCCCCCAATCCCTCAATGTACTTTATTTCATCTAACAAGATTTTTACAACTTTATAGTCTGATTTTACCGTGATATAATTTGGCTTTTCCAGTCTTTTCGTTTCGCTACTTTCTTTGTAGGCCAATTGTGCTTTGGCTCTTTGAACAGACTGCTCGAATCTGTCAAATGAAAATGGTTTCACCAAATAATCCACTACTTCAAGGTTATAAGCGTCCAATGCTTTATCATGGTTGGCGGTAGTAATAATAGTGACAGGGCGTTTTTCCAGTTTCTTCAAAAGTTCAATTCCTGTCATTCCCGGCATTTGTATGTCAAGAAACATCAAATCAATTTCACCTGACTGAAGTTTTTCATAGGCTTCTTGTGCAGAAGTGCATTTTGCTACAACCTGAAATTCCGCAAATTTCAAAGAGAAGTTTTCTAAGATTTTCAGGGATGGGAACTCGTCATCAACTAGTAGTACTTTTATCATAATTGTGTATTGAATGTATGGAAAAAATATTTAAATCGGAATTTTCATTGCTGCCTGAAAAGTGTCTTTATCTTCTTTGAGTCTTAATTGTCCTCCGGGATAATAATTGATTTCAAACCGCCTTTTCAAGTTTTTTAAACCAATACCGCCTGGTCGCATATCAGGAATTGTAATGGTAGACTTGCTGTTTTTTACTGAAAAATAGATATATGAGCTTCTTACCATGCATTGTATTTCGAGAAATGCTTTTTTATTAACGCTAAAATCTCCATGCTTGAAGGCATTTTCTATCAGTGGTGTAAATAAATTGGGCACTATTTCTTTGTTTGCGGTATTTCCTTTTATCTCAAAAGTAATGTTTAAAGGTTCGTGAAATTTTAATTGAAAGAGCTCTAGAAGGGATTGAATACAATTGATTTCCTGATCCAAAAACACTTTCGGTTTGTTGCATTCATAAAGCATATACCTAAGCAATTCTGAAAGCTTCAGAATCATTTCAGGTGTCTTAGGCGAGTTTTCCAAGGAAAGCGAGTAGATGTTGTTGATTGAATTAAAAAGGAAGTGCGGATTAATCTGCTCCCTGAGAAATTTAAGTTCTGCTTCAAATTTGCGCACCCTCAACTCTAGCAATTCTTTTTCGAAGTAACTTCTGGACATGGCCATTTTGAGTAGTGTACTCAATACAAGGAATATAAATATTTGAATACCAATCCATATTACGTATCTAACATTGTAGGTAAATACAGAAATTTCTTCAGGAACTTTAAAAAGTGTAACCTCTATAAGGTATTGTATAATAGGGGCAAGAAAGAACATAACTACCATTGCAAAAGTATATGACCTGAAATCGCCTCTTTCAAAATATTCAGGCATAATCCATAGGAAATTGACATAAAAAACGGTAGCGTTAAAAATCACTACTAATATGTTTCTTTTCAATGCATAACCTATCGGCAAAGTCTGAGTAGATATAAACGTAAGCACACCAAAGAACAGTGTCCAGAAAAGTACATGAAGTACTACTGTATAGCTTATTTTTAATCTGTTTGTCGAAACCGCTTCTTTCATGCTACTTTAAAATCAAATGGGTCGTAAACTTACTAAATAGAAAACAGCTTTTTGTTTTGCCAATTTACAATTTGATTGAAGAATTCAATAGTTTCAATCTTTTATAGTGAATATTGCAACATGATTGAATTTATCCTTGAGCGATTAGCGACCATATTTTCTATTTCTTATTTGAGGTATATCTTGTTTGCCGGTATAGCATATTTTGTGTTTTATATCTGGAAAAAGAGAGCATTTTTCGACAAAAAAATCCAATCGAAATTTCCTAATCGCGAAATGATTCTGTCGGAAATCAAGAATTCTACATGGTCACTTTTCATTTTCGCATTGTTTGGAGTAGGAGTAGCGCTACTAAATAAAAATGGTTATACTCAGATCTATACAGACTTTTATCAATATTCTATTGCCTATTTTGTTTTTAGCGTATTGGCTCTCATTGTCATACATGACACTTATTTTTATTGGATGCACCGGGCTATTCATCATAAATCCATCTATAGATACGTGCATCGGGTACATCATATTTCTACAAATCCTACCCCTTGGGCTTCTTTTAGTTTTCATCCATTGGAGGCAGTGCTTGAGGTTGGCATTCTTCTTGTTTTTGTATTCATTTTACCTCTTCATCCTATAGCCATATTGCTATGGCTGTTGTTTATGACTTTTATGAATGTTTTGGGACATCTTGGTTTTGAACTTTTCTGGTCCGGCTTTACAAATGGTACTATTACTAAATGGGCAAACACTTCGGTACATCACAATATGCACCATAAATATGTGAATGCTAACTATGGATTATATTTCAATTTTTGGGATAGAATCATGGGCACAAATCATAAGAACTACACTCAGGAGTTCGAAGATGTTAAAACTAAAGAGCAAAGTGCTATTTCGCTTTTAATTGATTAAGTTCGTGTTACAAATATAATCTATGAAAAGAATTATTACTTCATTTTCAGCAATCCTATTTGGCGTTTCATCATTTGCACAAGTTTTAAATCCTACTTGGGCAAAGGATATTGCACCTATTATGTATAAAAACTGTACCAATTGCCATCATGTTGGTGGAGCTGGTCATGGTTCACTGATGACATATACAGATGCAAATAATTTAGCCGGCTTAATTCAATATCATACTGAAAACAAAAGCATGCCGCCTTGGCCACCTGATAGAGATTATAACAATTATGCAGACGAAAGACATCTTACAGATAAGCAAATTAACCTCATCAAAACATGGGTTAATAATGGTGCTCTAGCTGGAGATACTACATTAGCTCCAGCGCCTCCAATATATAGTAATAGTGATTTGATTACAAATGCTGATTTAACCGGGAAAATCCCCACTTTTACGGTGTTCTCCAATAGTGATTTATACCAATGTTTTGTTATTCCATCAGGGCTTACGCAGGATGAATTTCTTACTGCTATTGAACTAATTCCAGGGAATTCATCGATTGTGCATCATGTTCTTATGTTTCAAGATACAACAGGTGCAGCAAGGCAAAAGGATAATGCGGATCCTAATCCTGGATATACTAATTTTGGAGGCATTGGAGTTGCCAGTCCAATCCTTATTGGTGCTTGGGTTCCGGGCTCTCGACCATTTATTTATCCTCAGGGTCTCGGAGTAAAAATTTATAAAAATGCGGATATCGTTTTACAGATACATTATCCTTCAAATAGTCTAAACCAGGTTGATAGTACTAAGTTTAACATGAAATTATCTGCCAGCTCTTTGAGACAAGTAATTATACAACCAATACTTAATCATAGAACTAGTGGGCCAGGTTCTCTTATAAACGGACCTTTATCTATAGCTCCAAATACCATTCAAACTTTTGTATCAAAATTCAAAAATAATTATACTGACCTTTCTCTACTTGCAATAGCACCTCACATGCACTTGATAGGTAAGAGTATTAAGGTGTTTAGTGTAAATGCAGCTAAAGATACTACCCCGCTTATCAATATTAAAGATTGGGATTTCAAGTGGCAAGGGCAATACTCTTTCCAAAAACTCACTAAGCTTCCAAAAGGCGATACCGCATTTGCGGAAGCTATTTATGACAATACTGCGGCTAATCAAAATAACCCTAATAAATCTAATCCTCTTCAGGTAACTCTTGGTGAAGCTACAACTAACGAAATGATGTTGGTTTATGTCAGCTTCTTGGTATATGTGAATGGGGATGAGAATTTTGTAGTTGACTCTACCGATTATGATAAGATGGACTCCATTACTGATGCTAATATTGATGCACAGACTCCTTCTGGTATTGAGTTTGCCGGGGTTGTCTCTAGTTTACAGTTTTATGAACCATATCCTAATCCTGCTAATAATTCGGTTAAAGTGAGTTTCTTCCTCCCTGCGTCTTCTGAAGTATCCTTAAAAGTTTATGATATGCTTGGGCAAAAAGTTGCTGAAATCAGTCCTAAATTCTATAAAGATGGCTTTGGTGATATGATGCTTAATACCTCCAATATTTCATCAGGAAACTATGTATTGGAATTGAGCTCATCTTATGGTAGCAGGTCTAAAAATATTTCTATCTCAAAGTAACCCAATTTTGTAATTGATTCTTTATAAAAAAAGTGGAAGTGTTCTTCCGCTTTTTTTATATATTCTTTGTTTCAATTATTTCCTGCGCTTTGAGATAATGAGGTTCTCGTTCGGCAAACAAAAGTTCTGCCCAAGCAACAATAGCTACATCGCTTTTCCCTTTAATTAAGGGTCGCTTATTCGTTTGAGACTGTCTAATATTATTGAGTATGAATTTCAAAGGCGCTTTCAAATA
>CANHIG010000031.1 GCA_947461105.1 Bacteroidota bacterium
TGCGCTTCCACCGCAAACTCCATCGGCAGTTGTTTGAAAACATCTTTGCAATAACCATTCACAATCATGCTCACCGCTTCTTCCTGAGTGAGTCCGCGTTGCTGGCAATAAAACATCAAATCTTCGCCAATCTTGGAAGTAGTAGCTTCGTGTTCTACGCGCGCAGTAGTGTTTTTAATATCGAGATACGGAAAAGTATGCGCTCCGCATTTATCACCAATAAGTAAAGAATCGCACTGCGAAAAATTGTAAGCATTTTCAGCGTTACCGCCAATCTGCACCTGACCGCGATAAGAGTTCTGTGATTTTCCCGCAGAAATTCCTTTGCTCACAATTCTGCTTCTTGTGTTTTTTCCGATGTGAATCATCTTGGTTCCGGTGTCGGCTTGCTGATGATTGTTTGTAACCGCAACTGAATAAAATTCACCAATGCTATTGTCGCCTTTCAAAATGCAGGAAGGATATTTCCATGTAATGGCTGAACCGGTCTCCACCTGAGTCCAGCTGATTTTGGAATTTTCGCCCTGACATAATCCGCGCTTGGTAACGAAGTTGTAGATTCCGCCTTTCCCTTCTTTATCGCCCGGATACCAGTTTTGAACGGTTGAATATTTTATTTCCGCATCTCTCATTGTCACCAGTTCCACGACTGCTGCATGCAACTGATTTTCATCGCGCTTCGGAGCAGTACAACCTTCGAGGTAGCTCACATAAGCGCCTTCTTCGGCAATGATGAGTGTGCGCTCAAACTGCCCTGTGTTTTCAGCGTTAATTCTGAAATAAGTAGAAAGCTCCATCGGGCAGCGAACGCCTTTAGGAATGTAAACAAACGAGCCATCGGAAAAAACAGCAGCGTTCAAAGCTGCATAGTAGTTGTCTCTGACAGGAACTACCGAGCCTAGATATTTTTTTATTAAATCGGGATAGTCCTTAATCGCTTCGGAGATAGAACAAAAAAGAACTCCTTTTTCTTTGAGCTTTTCTTTGAATGTGGTGAACACCGATTCAGAGTCCATCACAAAATCTACAGCCACACCAGCCAATAATTTTTGTTCTTCTTTTGGAAGTCCGAGTTTCTCATAAGTTCTTAGCAATTCAGGGTCAACTTCATCTAATGAATTCAACAATACCTTCTTCTTCGTTGCCGCATAATAAATCAAATCCTGAAAATCTATTTTTGGGAAAGTAACATTTTGCCATTCAGGCTGCTTCATTTTCTTCCAACTTTCGAGTGCTTTCAGTCTCCATTCGAGCATCCATTCCGGTTCGCCTTTTTTGGCAGAAATGAACTTCACTACGTTTTCATTCAGACCCTTTTCGGCAAATTCCTGTTCGATATTAGTCACGAAGCCGTATTTGTAGTCGCTGTCTATATGTTCGGTTAATATTTCGTCTTGTTCGGCCATTTGCTTGCTATGTGCTTCAGTTTTGTATTATCCGGTCAGAAAATTCGGGCAAACTTACCTCGACTATGACATAAATCATAACTTTATTTAGAACCAATCTAAAATAAGAGCGGTTTTATTTATTTTTTGTTTAGTCGACAGTTAGACCGATGAAAGAAAAGTTGATTTTTCACCCGTGGCATGTTATACCTATTTATCAATTCTATGTATTAGTTCAGCATTTTTAACTCTGCTATCGTGAAATTCCAGAGATTGCTTCGGAGCTCATAGCAACAAGATATTGCCAGATTTTGTCTAGCAATAAAGAACATTAGCCAAACTAAAACAGCCACGCAAAAATCGTGGCTGTTTGTATATAATTTAAATCAGAGATTAAAGGTCGTTTGTACGAATATAGTCTTGAGTCATTTTAGCTTTGAGTACTACATTCCTTTTTCTCACAGATGGTTTTGTGAAAGATTGACGGTTTCTCAATTCTTTAAGAAGGCCTGATTTCTCATACTTCTTCTTGTATTTTCTTAAAGCCTTATCTAATGAATCGCTGTCTCTTGTGTCAATAATTAGCATATGTTCTTTTTGTTTAGGATTGCAAATATATAAAAATTTCTTTTCTACAAATTACCTTTCATAATTTCTCGTGAAATTACCAGTTTTTGTATCTCGGAAGTACCCTCCCCAATGGTGCAAAGCTTAGAATCTCTGTAGAACTTTTCTACCGGAAAGTCTTTAGTATAGCCATATCCACCAAATACCTGAATGGCATCAGTAGCAATCTGCACCGAAATTTCAGAAGTATAATATTTTGCGAATGCCGACTCCTTGGTCATTGGCTTTTTCTCGTTTTTCAGGTAAGCAGCCTGCATAGTGAGCAATTCTCCAGCCTCAATTTTAGTAGCCATATCTGCTAATTTAAACCCAATTGCCTGAAAACTGGATATCGGCTGACCAAACTGCTGACGCTCCTTAGAGTATTTAACAGCGGCTTCGTAAGCTCCCTTTGCTATACCCAATCCCAATGCTGCAATAGAAATTCTTCCGCCATCCAGAATTTGCATAGCCTGTCTGAATCCCATGCCTTCCTTACCAATTACAGCACTTTCGGGCACTCTGCAATTATCGAAAATCATTTCTGCCGTTTCGGAAGCGCGCATACCAAGTTTATTTTCTTTTTTCCCTGCCTTCAAACCGGGATAGCTTCTTTCTACAATGAAAGCAGTAATTCCATTAGAATCTAATAGTTCGCCTGTTCTAGCCAATACCACAGCCACATCACCTGTAGCCCCATGAGTAATCCAGTTTTTAGTCCCATTCAAAACCCACTCGCTACCTTCTTTCTTGGCCACACACTTCATACGCATAGCGTCTGAGCCGGTGTTTGCCTCGGTCAGTCCCCATGCTCCGATCCATTCTCCTGAAGCTAATTTTGGTAAGTATTTTTTCTTTTGCTCTTCGCTGCCATGATAGTATATATGACCGGTACACAACGAGTTATGAGCCGCCATAGACAAACCAATTGATCCACAAACTTTAGCTATTTCCACTATTGCAGTTACATATTCGAAATATCCAAAGCCTGAACCACCATATTCCTGAGGGATATAAACTCCCATCAAACCCAGTTCGCCCATTTTATGGAAAAGCTCTTTAGGAAAGGTCTGCGCCTCATCCCATTTCATAATATTCGGTCTGATTTCTTTTTCAGCAAAATCGCGACAAATCTGCGCGATCATTTTTTGGTTTTCGTTTGGAGCAAAATTCATCTGATTGTTTTAAGCGTTGCGAATATAAAAGTAAATCTGATTTGCAGGCAATCCTAAAAATCATTTGTACGTGTCATAGATAAAAATCTGCCGCCAGCTTTTGATATTCGGCACTTATAGTGCCATTTTGCTCAAAAAGATACAGATGCTCCTTTAGAAGCGTTGCCCTGTTCTTTTCAAACATCAAAAACACCAAATAAGGGGATTTCTCCTTTACAGAAGCTACTTCTGCAATCTGATTACAGTATAGTCCATATTTTTCTGCTATATGGCAAAATTGTGCTGATGCGACAAATGGCAAAACAAAAAATGCTCGTCCGTTCTCATGCAAAAGAGGTGCTGCATTTCGAAGCAAATCATTATGGGTAAGGAAAATGGAATGCTTGGCTATAGCCAGCTTGGAATTTCCTGACAACAGCGCATTCTGAAAATAGGGTGGATTGGAGATAATCAGGTCAAACTTGCCATCGGAGCTAAACGCATTGAAATCGTAATGAATCAGCGATAACCGGCTACTCCATTTAGACTGCGTAAAATTATAAGTAGCCTCCTCTGCAGCTTGTTCGTCAACTTCCACTGCCATTATGATTGCCTTTTCATTTTGCTGAGCAGCCATTAGGGCTAAAATACCTGTTCCAGTTCCGATATCGAGAATAGTATCAGCCCCTGAAAAATTGACCCAAGAGCCAAAAACTACTGCATCTGTAGTAACTTTTAGCGCAGTAGCATTGTGCTTTACCTCAAACTGTTTGAATTGGAAAATAGACTTATCCCTTTTCATTTGGATCAATGAAAAATAGTAGCTGAATAGCGCAGGGCTTCCTCAAAAGCTTTGATGGAAAAATCCGAACCAAAATCGGTGGCAGGATCAAAATAATTCAGTAAGTTTTCGGTAGGCATATTGCCAATCAAATCATCTTCAGCCATAGGGCAGCCGCCAAAACCTCTGATTACCGCATCAAAACGGCTACAGCCATTCTTATGAGCAGTTTCAATCTTTGCAAGCCAGTTGTGAGGCGCAGTATGAAGATGTGCCCCTATTTCAATCTCTGGATATTTAGGAATAAGCGAAGAGAAAAGCTTTTCAATGATTTCAGGATTTGCTACTCCTACTGTATCAGACAGCATAATTTTAGTAATGCCAAGTGTAGCCAACTTCGCTACCCAATCTTCCACTACCTGCGGAGAATATGGATCGCCATAATTATTGCCAAAACCCATTGATATGTATACAATCAATCTCTTTTTACCCTCATCGGAAATTTTCTTGATAGCCTCTACCCTGCTCAGGGATTCGAGAATAGATGAATTGGTGTTTTTCTTTTGAAAAGTTTCAGAAACAGAAAACGGAAAACCTAAATCATCAATGATGGGATATTTCAAAGCCGTTTTTGCACCTCGTTCATTGGCGATAATAGCAATAAGTCTGGTTTTGGAATCGCCCTTGCTTATTTTAGAAATTACCTCTTCGCTATCTGCCATTTGGGGAATTGCATCTGGCGAAACAAATGACACCAAATCCAAAGCATAAAAACCCACCTTCAACAACAGATTGAGGTACTCCACTTTTTGTTCAGTAGGAATAAAAGTTTTGATACCCTGCATGGCATCTCTCGGACACTCTGTTAGATAAATCATATTTCCCCAAATATTTGCACTTAAAAACTGATTTAAATCCAGAAAAAATTCTGCTCAATAATAGAATTATTCCAATACTTATCAAAGTCTAAAACATTATAGTATTCTTAACTTGTGAAATCTTTTATTTATTTGAGCCATACAAAAATTTGCTTTGATTCGACTTATACTTCCTGAGCATCAATCGCCCTATTTTTATGCTGCCGCAGAAGAGTGGTTGGTGAGGAATTATGACCGAAAAGAAAATCTCATTTTCTTTTACGTAAATCAACCTTGTGTAGTAATTGGTAAAAATCAATGTATTTGGCGGGAAGTGAATGCCTCGTATATCCATGATGAAAGCAAAATTATTGTTCGCAGGGTATCAGGTGGCGGAACAGTGTATCATGATTCAGGAAATTTATGTTTTGGATTTATATCGCCATTCGAAGAGTTTAAGGTAAACAACTACAAATATTTCAACGAGCCATTAGTGGCAGCGCTTCGGAAAATGAATATAGCTGTGAATTACAGCACCAGAAACGATTTGCTGCTCCATGGAAAAAAGGTTTCAGGCAATGCACAGTTTACAAACCGAAAAAACATTATGAGTCATGGTACTTTGCTGTTTAATGCAGATTTGGCATCGCTTAGACAAGCCCTGAAGGCTAATTCCTATAAAATCGAAACAAAAGCAGTTGCCTCAGTTAGAAGTGAAGTAAAAAATCTGAGTGATGTTTTTAGCGGTAGTTTTGATGAGTTTAGAAAGGGTGTTGAAAGCAATATTCAGATTGTGGAAACAATGTATTTGACCAAGGCACAATTAGCCGAAATCAATAGCCTGATGGTGGAAAAATATGCTACAAAAGAATGGCTAGTTGGGAAGTCCCCAAAGACTGTAATCCAGACAGAATTGGCATCCTGGGAAATTAATAACGGCATTTTTGAGTTGATTGACTCTGGAAATTACAAGAGTGAAATAAGCCAACTTAATGGCACTTTGTTTGACGCTGCTGCTATAAAAGCAAAAATGTCAATACTGGGTTTCAGTATTGACATTCAGCAAGAAATAACATCTCTGTTATTTCAGTAATTATTTTTGAGTCGGGAATGTTTCTTCTATAGAAGAAGGAGCCGGTTTACCTTTGTACTTTGGATTTTTCTCCCATTCATACACTCTTTGTCCGTTTGTATACAAAGATACAAAAGCATCTTTCAATCCCATTTTATGTAAATCAATTTTAAACTGCTGCGCTTGCTCCTCAGTATCGAAATAGCTCACAAGGTAAGCGTTGTATTTATCTTTCACTTTTTCTACTCCAATGAACTTAGGTGTAGTGAAATAGCCTGAAATATCAAACTTCTCATACAAACCGAACTGCACTTTATACACAGAACCAGTAGCTGGTATTTCTCCAGGAACAGGACAAACAGGTATTGGACGGTTCATACAATCTTCCAAATCCTGAGTCAACTTAGCAATTTGCCTTTCAAGAGCAACTTGCTTTTCAGCAGCTGAAATAAGTTCATTTTTCTGTGTTTTGATGGTGGTATTGCTTTCTTTTATTTCGGTTTTGTAATTAGTTACCATTTTTTTATAGCTCTCAGGATCTTTCTTATATTGCTTTAGTTCTTTCTTAATGCGCTTCTTTTCTGCTTTACTGATGTCAGCAAATGTGTTTGATGCTGTAAAGGCAAAAAGGAAAATTAAAAGTGAAAGGTTTTTCATGATATTATTTAGTTTAAAAGCAATTATACATTTTTTGAGATTGAAATATAAATTTGAAAAAAATAAAATGCTACAGATAGAAAACGAATACTTACTTGCCGGATTCAGACATTATGGAGCAGAGATGATTTCATTATTTGATAAGCACTCAAAGACGGAGCATGTGTGGCAAGCTGATACAGCATTTTGGGGTTGGTACGCACCAGTACTTTTCCCAATAGTAGGCAGGTGTTTTAACGATAAAATAAAAATAAAAGATACCCCATATACTATTGAGAAACATGGCTTTGCCAGAAAATTCAACTTTGACTTATTAGAACACAAAGCAGATGAAATCACCTTTTTATTAAAATCCAATAGGGAAACGCTGCTTCAATATCCTTTTCAATTTGAATTCTTCATCAAGTATCGCCTTGAGGGAAAGCAACTGATTACCACCTATGAAGTAGCAAATAAATCCTCAGAAGAAATGCCATTTTGTATTGGCGGACATCCGGCACTAAATGTGCCTTTCAACGATGAGGAACGATATGAAGACTACTACATTGAATTTCCTGAGGACAAATTTCTCGACAGATATTTCATCAATGAATCCGGATTTTTCAATGGGCAAACAAGAGCTATACTGGATGGAGACAACAAATTATGGCTTCATGAGCAAATATTCAAAGACGATGCGCTGATTTTTAAAAAAGTACAATCTCGCACAGTATTTCTCAAATCAAAACTTAATAAAAGTTATCTCTCGTTCAATTTTGATGATTTCAACTATTTGGGGCTTTGGGCAAAACCTAGAGCCAAATATGTATGCATTGAGCCTTGGATAGGCTGTTCAGATGCCGATGGATTCAGTGGTGAAATGAATGAGAAAGAGGATGTAATTGAGCTTTTGCCATCTAAAACATTTTCCTGCTGTTTTAAGTTAGGAATCCACACAGAATAATTTATTTTTGATAAATAACACATCTTAAATAACTATGACAGAGCAGCTAACTATCCAAAGAGAAGAACAATCTACAGAAATTAAGAAAGAGCCTTCAAAAAAACTAATCGTGTACAATGACTATGTCAATACATTTGACTGGGTAATAAAAGCACTGGTAGAAATTTGCAAACACGATGAAACTCAAGCTGAACAAAGCTCCCTGATGATACATCACAAAGGCAAATATGCCGTAAAAGTGGGCAGCTTGAAGGATTTGAAACCTATGAAAGAGGGTATATTAGACCGAGGAATAAACGCAACAATAGATTAACCAAATGGCACACCAATATTTTACTGAAGAGCATGAACTCTTCAGACAATCCGTTAAGCAATTTATAGATAACGAAGTAAAGCCAAACGTAGTAAAATGGGAAAAGGATGAAAAAATCCCCCGTGAAGTATTTACCAAAATGGGAGAACTTGGCTTTCTTGGGATAAACTTTCCTGAGGCCTACGGTGGCACTGCAAATGATTTTTGGTACTCGGTAGTGTATCTTGAAGAACTTGCAAAAGCCGGATTTGCAGGAATAAGCGCAGCCTCTTCGGTACATCAATACATGGCTACCAATCATATTGCATTGGCTGGAAGCGAAGAATTAAAACAACGATATTTACCAAAATCCATAACCGGAGAATTTGTTGGCAGTATTGCCATAACGGAACCCGGAGCAGGTTCTGATGTAGCCAATATAAGAACCACAGCAAAGCGCGAAGGCGATTACTATATCATTAATGGCAGCAAAACATTTATTACAAATGGAGTTTACGGCAATTTTGTGACAGTAGCCTGCAAAACCGATCCGGCAGCCGGAGTTGGAGGTATATCACTGATTGTAGTTGACTCAGGCACTCCGGGATACTCTCAAAAGAAGCTCGACAAAATGGGTTGGAAATCTTCAGATACAGGTGAATTGTTTTTTGACAATGTAAAAGTCCCTGTTTCCAATTTAGTTGGAAATGAAGGTCAGGGATTTTTCTACATTATGGAAAGTTTTCAGCTAGAACGATTAATTGGAGGCATACTCGCAGTAGCAGGCGCTGAAGACATTATCAATGTTACGCTGAAGTATATGGAGGAACGCTCTGCGTTTGGAAAGCCTCTTACTAAATTTCAGGTTTTGAGACACAAACTGGTGGATATGATTTCAGAGGTGGAAATCACCAAGCAATTCATTTATCACTGTTGCTGGATGCAAGCAAATGGTCAATTTGCTGTTAAAGAATGTAGCATGGCGAAAATGAAAGCCACTGAACTTGGGAAAACTGTTGCTGATGAGTGTCTGCAAGTTTTTGGAGGCTATGGCTATATGTCTGAGTATCCTATCGAAAGAGCTTATCGTGATGCGAGAGTGGGAACTATTGTTGCCGGAACAACAGAAATCATGAAAGAAATCATTGCCAAAACAGTAATTGACAAAATCAACTACGAATCTACTTATGAAACTATGAGACAAGCGGCAAATCAAACGAAAAACGAACCAGTTGCCTCCAGTAAAACAGATACTCAAATTATTCAACCCAAAGCAGCTCCAATAATGACCAGTCTACCTCAAACTGCCAGAGAAATATTGCATTCTTTACCACAAAGACTAAAAGCTGATAAACTCGATGCCGATACATGGGGTGTTTTTCACTTTATGATGGAAGGAGAAGGTGATTTTACGATTACTTTAAAGGAAAGCAAAGTAACGGTGGAAGAAGATCTGATTGGCGACCCAACGTGCAATGTAAAAGCTAAGGCAAAAGACTATGTAGATATTGAATTGGGGAAAATAAACCCTCAAATGGCATTTATGATGGGTAAAATCAAAATAAGCAACCTCGCTGAAATGATGAAGTTCATGGGTCTTTTCACTCCTGTTCATAAGCTGGGACAATAACAATCTTGCTTTAGTAAGAGTTTCTTAAAAAACGGAGTGTTTTCATCATAGGTTATACATAACTATGCACAGGATTCATCATAGAATTTTCTGTAAGCATAGAAACCATGACAAAAAGTAATACATCCAAAAAAAAATCGAAGAGAGTAAGTCCACTTCTATTCGTGTAAATGGCACTTTAAAAGCCCATGTAACAAAGAGAGAGCAGCAAATTTACAATTACTCAGCAATGGGTTTAATAACAAGGAAATTGGCGAAAAACTTGAAATTAGTGACAAGACCGTAGCTAATCATGCTCAAAATATGCGAAGACGATTTGAAGTAACCAAGGTAATTCCTCTTATAAAAATTGCCTTGAAAAAACGCATAATAGAATAATCAAATTCTAGTGCTGCTCCTTCACCTTCTCTTCAGCAATCAAATGTAAATTTGTTCGCATATCATCATACTCAGGCTTATACCCTTCGCTTCTGATATAGAGGTAAAGATAAAAAATAGACAGCCCGTTAAATATATGCCAAAGGCTGTGGGGATGAATAATGAAATGCGGCTCACACATGATTTTTGCAAAATCAAACTTGAAAAAAATCAAGGCAAGGACAATGGTAATTAATGTGCCCCATAGATATTTTTTGTTGGCGTGTCCCTTTTCCTTTCGCTCAATATAATAGCCCAAAGAAAATAGTATAACAATAAATGAAGCTACAATCTGATGCGCATATTTCATTGGAATAAGAAAAGTAAGTACCAGGTATAAAGAGAAAAATACAATTACCAAAGCAAGTCTTTCATACCAATATTTCACATTGCTTTTCAACCCTCTTGCTGAGAGCGACACCCTATGGGTAAAATACATAAGCGGAAATAATGTAATGCTGTAAACAGAAGAAAAATCCATATCAGAAGCAAACTCGGTGAGGGATGAATGAAAAAAAGTGCTTGATGCAAACACATAAAAGCAGATAATCGAAACTGTAAATGAATAAAAATGATTTGCTGTAATAAGATTATATGCTCTTTTTTTCTTGATGTCTTCCATGCCTTTGCTCCAGAAAAACATACCATTAACTATGTAAATAAAATTGGTAAAAGTGTTGATAGGTTGGCGAATCAACCGTTTCATATCTGTGAATTCACAAAACATATTTTCAATGTCTTTGTCTGTCACAAAAGAATCCCAAATTTTTGTGTCGTAAAAAAAAGAATTGAGAACTGCTATAAGAATACCAAATGCTATAGTAGCGATAAAGGAAACCAGAAACCTCTGCCGAAAAGACTCCCAAAAAAGTTGCCTTATAAAAACAAGTTGTCTTCTAAGTCTATAATGCCAGCTCATTCACCTAAAAATGTATCATTTCAAAATTGCGCTACAAATAAAGCTAATAGATAGCTAATACACAAAAATCATTTTTATTTTCACCGCGTTAAAATGAAAATATATGTCAGAAATAGCTCCTAAAATTATTTTTTCGATGGTGGGTGTAGGGAAAACCATTCCACCTAATCGTCAGATTCTAAAAAATATCTATCTATCCTTTTACTACGGTGCTAAAATAGGCATCATTGGTATGAACGGTTCGGGTAAATCTACCCTCCTTAAAATCATTGCAGGTCTCGACCAAAACTATAATGGAAAAATAGAGTCAAATAAGGATTTTTCTGTAGGCTATTTAGAGCAAGAACCCTTGCTGGATGACAATAAAACGGTGATAGAAGTTGTGCGCGAAGGCAAAAAGGAAATCTTCGACATGATGGCTGAATTTGAAGCCATTGGCAATAAGTTTATGGAACCCATGAGCGATGATGAAATGAATAAGCTGCTTGAAAGGCAAGGCGAACTTCAAGATAAGATAGATGCTGCCAATGCCTGGGAGATTGATCAGGTACTCAACAGAGCAATGGATGCACTGCAATGTCCTGAACCTGAGGCTTTCGTTAAAAATCTATCGGGAGGTGAGAGAAGGCGCGTTGCTTTATGCAGATTGCTTTTGCAGGAACCGGATGTATTATTACTGGATGAACCTACCAATCACTTGGATGCAGAGTCTGTACTTTGGTTGGAGCACCATTTGGATAAGTACAAAGGAACCGTGATTTGTATTACGCATGATAGATATTTCTTAGACAATGTCGCTGGTTGGATTCTGGAGCTTGATCGTGGTGAAGGCATTCCATGGAAAGGGAATTACTCTTCCTGGCTAGATCAGAAATCAATCAAATTTGAGCAGGAGGAAAAAATGGAATCCAGAAGAAAGAAAACACTTGAGCGAGAGTTGGAGTGGGTGCGTCAGGGTGTGAAAGGAAGACAGGCTAAGTCCAAGGCACGTTTGAAAAACTACGAGCAAATGCTTGAAGCAGATGAAAAACAGCAAGATGATAAACTGGAATTATATATTCCACCAGGCCCGCGTCTTGGAGCGAAAGTGATAGTAGCTAATGATATTGCTAAATCTTTTGGTGATAAAATACTTTACGAGCACCTTAATTTTTCTTTACCACAAAATGGAATAGTAGGTATCATTGGACCAAATGGTGCGGGAAAAACCACACTATTCAGAATGATCATGGGGGAAGAAACGCCTGATAATGGTTCATTTGAAGTAGGTGAAACGGTTAAGATTGCTTATGTAGATCAGTCGCATGCAAATATAGATCAAGAGAAGACTGTTTGGGAAGTAATCTCCAATGGTGATGAGTGGATAGAAACAGGTAAGCTTAAAATGAATTCGAGAGGTTATGTATCCCGATTTAATTTTAACGGAGGAGACCAACAAAAGAAAATAAAAGTACTCTCAGGTGGAGAAAGAAACAGGCTGCATTTGGCTCTCACACTTCGCGAGGAAGCAAATGTTTTACTACTTGATGAGCCTACAAATGATTTGGATATAAATACCATAAGGGCGTTGGAGGAAGCACTGGACAACTATGCTGGCTGTGCTGTAATCATCTCGCATGATCGTTGGTTTTTGGATAGAGTATGCACCCATATACTTGCCTTTGAAGGCGAAGGACAAGTTTGCTTTTTCGAGGGAGGATTTTCTGAATATGAAGCAAATAGGGTACAGCGATTAGGTGAACAGCCAAAGAGATTTAAGTATAAAAAGTTGGTTGCATAGTTTTATACTACCACAATAAAAAAGACCCTTTTGATGAATTTCAAAAGGGTCTTTTTGTTTTAAATATATTGAAAATCCTCTGATAATATCGCCTAGTCCTCTACTTTTACTATCAGTTAATTGCCCTGCAATACCAGCTAGGTCAACGCCTTTCCCGCTCTGCAATTGAGACAATGTATTTCCAAAGTCCACTCCGCCTGTGCTGTTTTTCCCACTCAAGCTTCCAATTACATCATTGATATTAAGGTTGAATCATTAGGATCAGTTGTCTAAGAAGAAAGCATTCCTATCACCTGAGGAATCAAAGCACCGACTAAATTGAGGCAGTAGAAGCATCTATTCCAATTTTAGTACCAAGACTCTCAGACAACTGCGATACAATATTTCCAACAAGCTGGTTACTGCTGATGTTTTGCTTATCCGCAAACAAACTTAATACATCTTGAAGGTTGCCATTTTGCACAGCACCACCCAACACTTGCTGTATACTGCTACTAGCTTCCTTAATAGCTTCATTATTATGCTCATTGGAAATGGCACTATTATTTACAATTGCATCTTGTGCATTTTCCTTTACGAGCTCTAATAGATTTTCAAACATGGTTTAACTTTTGGGTTACTAAAATTGATTAATTAAGGCTACTGAAATTAACAGGCACTACTCTGGAAACACCGAGCTCAGCCATTGTCACACCATATATCGCTTCTACGCTTGACATCGTTTGCTTATTATGAGTAACAATAATAAACTGAGAATCTTTAGAGAACTCTTGAATAATCTTATTGAACTTGGCAATATTAGTATCATCTAATGGGGCATCTACCTCATCGAAAATACAGAATGGCGCAGGCTTCAATAAGTAGAGTGAAAACAGCAATGCCGTAGCCGTTAGCGTCTTCTCCCCTCCTGAAAGCTGATCCAATACCGTTGGTCTTTTGCCTTTAGGTTTTGCAATAATCTCAATTTTAGACTCTAATGGATCCTCAGGATTAGTCAGGAATAAATCGCATTGATCCTCTTCTGAGAATAGCGTTCTGAAAACTGCAATAAAGCTCTCTCTCGCCTTGGTGAATGCCTCCATGAATTGAGTTCTTGCAGTTTCATCAATTTCCTGAATGGTAGTAAGCAAAGATGCCTTGGCATCATCAAGATCTTTTCGTTGAGCTACAATAAAATCATATCGCTCTTTCATTTCATTGTATGCTTCAACAGCCATTGGGTTGATTTCACCAAAAGTTTCAATGCGCTTTCTGATTTTCTGTGTGCCATCTTGCACCTCTTCTATTGATATGGTAGTATCAAGCTCTTCATTTATGATATCGTTTACATTTATGTTGAATTCCACATTCAATCTTTCTCTTAATGAAGTAAGATTCAATTTTAATTCATTGGTATCGTCTGTGATTTTTGACAATGCAGTATTGATGGCATCGCGAGTTCTGTGTTGCTCTCTGATTTTTGCATCAAGCTCATTAATTATAGTACGGGAATCATAATAGCTTTTCTCAGCAGAGGCAACATCCTTTTCGAAGCTTTCCTTTCCGGCATATCCTTCTAAAAGAGAGCCCTCTAGCTCTTTAAGCTTAGAAGAGTTTTCATCAATAGATACTTTACACTCCTCAATAATATCAGTATTTCTCTTGAGCTGACTTTCCAAACTTTCGATTTGCATCTTCTTAAAATTCAATTCTTGAGAGAGTGAGTTTACTCTATTTTGTTGCTGATGAAATTCAATGTTCTTTTGGTTAAATCTTGATGAGGCTTCACTTAAACCATTGGTTAACTCAATAAATTCCTTGTCTGTCTGTTCCAGTATCAGTTTCTTTTCTGCCTGCTCTGCTCTTATCGAAACCAATTCGTTATTGATATTATCAACTTCCGTTTTAAGCTGTATGAGTTTCTCTGTAATAGCCTTGCTTTTCTGATCGCTAGATTCCAGATACTTAATCAAGCTCTGAATGCTTGCTTGGGAAGCAGAAAGCTTATTTGATGCCTGATTGAAAACGACTCTTGTACTCTCTATCTCGTTAATCTTGGTAGCAGCCTTCAGTTGATTCAATTTAATCTGAGTATCTGAAACTTTTGAATGAAGAATGTACGTTGACTTTTCAAGCTGCTCTATTTCAGTTTTAAGCTTCTCTAGATTCTTTGCTCTACCAATTTTTTTACCTTCAAATAGACCAATTGCCCCTCCGCTAAGAGAAAAATCCTGACGAATATATTTACCTGATTTTGAAAGGAAGACAACCTTCTCTCCTACCGTCTTCTGAATAGAGGCAACTGATTGCCTGGCATCATCCACCATAAAAACTCTATCTAATAAATATTCACTGAGTTTGGTGTATGATTTATCAAACTCAATAAGAGATATGGCAGGAGTAGCTCCTTCTACTTCAAACTTTGCTTTAGGCTTATACTTTTCAATTTCATCAAGTAAAAAGAAATTTGCTCTACCCATGCTGGAATCGCTCAATAAATTGACCGCCATTATGGCCTCCTCCATATTCTGCACCACATAGAAGTTCAGATATGGCTCCAGAAAATTTTCGATAGCAACTCTGTATTCTTCTGAACAATAAATAATATCTGAGAGCAGTGGAGCTTCTTTACTCCACTTTGCATTTTTTTTGAGGAATTTAATGGACTCAGGAAAGCCTTCAAGATTATCAACTAAGCTTTTTGTAAGATCATACTCATTTCGCTTGGCATCAAGCGTTCTTGTTTCGGAAGTGAGTTCCTGACGAAGTTTTTCAATTTGTTGTTCCAAATTCTGAGCTTCTCTTCTTTGTGCCTCTTCTTCATCCTGAAGTTTGGCTAATTTTATCTCAGCACTTTCCTTCTCAGATTTGATAACATCCAATTGCTGCTGAAGAGACTCCAGCTCTTTTCGCTTCAATGAAGTATCTTCCTCGCTATTGAATAAATCTCGCTGCAAACTCTCATTGCTAGAGCGATTTACGGCAAGTTTTTTCTCTAATTCAAAAATATGACGCTCCTTTTCTGTAAAAGTTTTCTGCTCTGTAGTCAGGCTTTCTTTTGTAGAAGAATGCTGTTGGCGAATATCCTGAAGTTCTTTATCAAGAATAGCTAGCTCCGATTTTTTCATCTCTAAAACAGTAGTTTCTGAGCCTAAATCCAACTCAAGCCTGTCAATACCCAGCTTTAGTTTCTCAGATTGATCTTTTGACTCTATGATAAGCTTCTCGGCATTATCCATTTTGTCACGAGAAAATTTGAGCTGAGAGTTTAAAAGGTTTCTTTCGTTTTCTCTTTCGCTCACTCCACTTACCAAAGCATTCAATTGCTTTTGAATTTCCATGAGTGCTTTTTCCTTATCTACATTGTCTAGCTTTTCCTTTTCAAGAGTAGCTTCGGCAGATTTAATCGCAGTCTCTATTTCCAATCGCTTGTCTTCTTCTGTTTGCTTCAGCTTTTCCAGCTTTTTATAATCTTCCTTGTATTCAAACAAGGCATATTTAGCAAGAATCAAGGAAAGGTTTTTATATTCCTCTTTAAGCTCATAGAACTTTTTGGTTTTTGCAGCTTGTTTCTCCAGTGTTTTAAGATTCCCTTCTATCTCAAAAAGCAAATCCTTCACTCGCTCCAAGTCCGCGTCAGTATTTTTAAGCTTATCAAGAGTTTCCTTTTTACGCTTCTTATATTTTGATACTCCTGCAGCCTGTTCAAATAGTTTTCTTCTGGAATTATCTCTGTCATTCAAGAGCTCATCTACCATACCCAACTCAATGATGGAGTAGGAATCAACACTCACCCCGGTATCCATGAAAAGGGAATTGATGTCCTTCAAACGACAAACTACATCATTCAACCGATATTCGCTCTCCCCATCTCTGAACAATTTGCGGGTAATGGTAATCGTTTTATAATCAGACGAAACAAGGTTTTTAGTATTCTCAAATGTGAGTGACACCTCAGCCAATGAAGCGGCTTTGCGGTTTTTAGTACCATTGAAAATCAAGTTCTCCATTTTTTCCAAACGAAGTTGACTTGTCTTTTGCTCTCCTAAAACCCAACGAATAGAGTCAACTACATTTGATTTACCACAGCCATTGGGGCCAACGATACCCGTAATGTTATTGTTGAAGTGTATTGTAGTTTTTTCCGCAAAACTCTTAAATCCCTTAATCTCCAATGTAGTTAACTGCATAGCTTGCTCTGATTTTATAGTATGTCTTTATAGTACTCTAATGCTTGTTTTTGCCTGAAAAAAGCCAACGCTTTTTTTCATGGGTCACGAATTTAAAAAAACGCTTGATTTATATGTGGTTCACTATTTGATGCTAATAGATATCCACAGCTTATGAACATACAAAACGAATCTATATACTTGATTATAAGTGCTTTAAACAACTCTCATAATGCTATCAACGATAAGTTGTTGAGATTTAAGCTATATCTCTACTCAATGGAAAAACTATAGTAAAAATACTGCCCTGAGGCATATTGGACGTTATGGAAATTTCACCATGAAAATATTCAACAAATCGCTTAACAATAAAGAGACCTAATCCTGTTCCTTTATTATTGCGTGTATTTTCGGAACCAATTCGATAAAATTTTTCAAAGACAAGTTCTCTCTCCTCCTCCGGTATGCCAAAACCATGATCTGCAACTGTTATATATATAATATCATTGGTTTTGTGGAGCGAAAATGAAACCGAAGTGTCTGGCGCAGAGTACTTGATGGCATTTTCAAAGAGATTGTTAATCATTGAACTAAACCCACTGGCGTCAGTTTTCATAAAAACATCTGGTTGTATATTTACATGCCATTTAATATTCTTGGTGTTTAGTGTATATTTTTTGACAAACAGCTGCGATAATTCACTGATATCAATCTTTTCGGCCAATAAATGAGAAGAACCATTTTCCATTTTAGAAGCAAAGAGAATATTGTCAATAAGCGCATCCAGGCGTGAAATATCAAAAAGCGAGTTATTAATAAGCTTTTCACTCTGATTTTTTTCCAAATTTCTAGTTGAAATAGTTTGCATATTCAACTTGATGGAAGCAAGTGGTGATTTCAATTCATGAGTAATCGAAAGCATAAAATTCCTTTGCAATTCAGCTAATCGAATTTCTTTAAACAGAATTCGCCTAACTACCAAAAGTCCAATAATCAAAAGAATAATGAATACACTTCCCTCAAGTAAAATCATCGTTTTTTGCCTGCTGTATTTTTGCTTTACGGCTCTGAAATCATCTGACAAGAAGTAATTCTGACCTTCATACTTCGTTTCATAGTTGAGCTTGTTCAACTCAATTTTCTCGTTGTAGGCAGTTTCGTTTTTCTGATACAGCAAGAATGCCCACCAAACAGAAAATATAATGATATAGCTAAAAACGAGGTAGAAAATTAAAAAGGGAGAAAGCCATTTTTTGCTCATGTTTATAAAATAATGATGAAATTAAGAAATATTCGGCTTCTATTTTTTTAAATTGTAACACAAAATCATTTTCAAAATGTCAAAGAAGAAAAAAGAAAAAACAGAAGATGAAATTAAGGATGAAAATGACTTCTTAAAGATGAGCCTCATGGCTGAATATGGAGGTGATTTTATTGGAGGAGGCGATTTGCCTCCAATGGTTGAAAACCATTTTTTGAAACAAATCAAAGATTTCCACAAAAAACAATCTAAAGCTGAGCCCAAAAAGATATTTGAAATCATAAATGAGCCTGAGTATGACCATACTGCCGATTTAAGTGATAAAGAAATTAAAGTAAGACTGCAAAAGCTGCAAAATAAATTGATGGCTAAAGGCATCTTTGTTTCGAGTATTATGCCTGTATCAGAGCGGGAGATTTATAGATTCATTACGGAAGAAGTTTTTAAAACTGTTGTGCATTTTGCCAAAGGGACGAATATAGTTTTAAATATTCTCTATGAAGAGTACTACCCCAGCGATGAAGCAGAAGTGAAAGTAATTGCCAATGATTTAGTGCAATTTATTTTTGACGGCTCGGTGGTATTCATTGATCAGGACTTATTTGCAGATCAGGTGAAAGACAGTTATAATCTGATTGTAGAAAGAAATGATTTGATAGCAAAAATTGACTTATTCAAAATCCATTTTAAAGTTCTCACTATTGAAGATATTTTTTTCACTTACATGGAAGTAGATAAGGACGAGCACTTTGCTAAGATGAATATAGAAGTGCTCTACAAATGTAGAAAATCAAACAGAGGACGTTTCAAAAATTTAGAAACTGAAATCTATCTTGAGTTTGACCATAATGAAGAAACGGACACATGGCAAATATCAAAAATTTCCTGCTCAGAGATATTTGATAAAATCAATTAAACTAGACTACTGACAAAGGAATACTGACATAAAATGTAGTTCCTTTACCAACCTTAGATTCAAAGCTGATACTTCCGTTTAGATTATCAATAATCTGTTTGGAGATTGCAAGTCCGAGACCTGTCCCTGATGATTTAGTAGTAAAGTTAGGAACAAATACTTTATCAAACTGCTCGGGGGCAATACCCTTGCCATTATCGCTTACTGCCACTATTATATTTCCTGTTTCTTCTTTTACAGATATATCAATTTTACCATCATTTCTTTCATCGGTACTTTGAATTGCATTTTTAATCAGATTATTAAAAACAGAAATTAACTGACTTTTATCTGCAAAAATATCCCGATTGGAAGGCGAGGGTAAAAAAGATAATTCGCAACCGGAATCCTTTTCAAAAAGCCCCACTATATCAGACAAAATCTGATTAATATTCACTTTCTCGTTGCTAGGCTTTGGCATAGACGCAAATGAGGAAAAGGCGGAAGCAATAGAGGATAGATTATCAATTTGTTCAATCAAAGTTCTGTTTACTCTTTTGGCAAGCTCAGAAACATTGGGACTATTATCGTCTATGGCTCTTTGCAAATGCTGAATACTCAATTTCATCGGGGTCAGCGGATTTTTAATTTCATGAGCAATCTGGCGAGCCATTTGCCGCCATGCCATTTCCCTTTCCCTTTTTGCTAATTGTCTGGCACTCCTGTCAAGTTGCACAATCATTTTGTTATACTCTCCAATCAGCTTTCCTATCTCATCGTTGCTTTTCCACTCAATTGGTTCATTGGCTTGCTGAAGATTTAATTGCTTCAGTTTTTCACTAATAAATTGCAGCGGTTTAGTAATAGAATTGGCAATGAAAAAGGAAATAATTCCTGCACAAATAAGCAGAAATGCATATACATTTAATATTGTAATGAGAAAGGAAGAAACCTCCTTTTGTACATCCTGAGACTTTTGCAAATAGGGAATATTCAAATAACCCAAAACGATCTTCTCTTTATTTCTCAATGGTATATAAAAAGAAGAATAAGTTAATCGACCGATATGCTCCTTTTGAATAAATTGATTCTCTCGCTCAATAAGCATTTTGTCTAAAGCAACTGGATCAATGCGCTTTGAAATCAATCCCCGCTGGAAAATTTCAGGCCTGGTACTCTGAAGCAGATAACCACTTTTGTCATAAATATTTATATCCATGTTATTTATCTCACTCAGCTTGGATGCTTCTAATTTCATTACATCAGCAGCTTCATTTATTGAAGATACATGTTGCTTGATGGAATACTCTAAACCTGTAAGAATTGATTTCACTTTTTTTGAAAACCGTTCTGCATAGTATGTTTCATATTGTTGCTCTATAAATGATACTGTTACAAATCCTATGACGAAAAAGGCAAATGCCACAACAAACATCATAGCTGCCTGAAGTTTAGTTCTAAATGAAATCTTAGCACTTTCATCAATACTATTTTTGAAAACAAATTTTTGAAGTGTCCACGTCAATAAAGCTAGCAAGGACAAAATGATAAAGAAATAAGAGAAGGTTGCCATGGGTTCAAAAAAGCCCTCTTGCTTAATTGAAACAATTACTGATTTCTTTTTGCTTTTAGTAATAAAATGTTCCCATTCAGAAGTTTCAAAAAAACCATCGTCTCCTTCTTTCCAGTCAGAGCTTTGCCAGTAATATGGATAAGGATAATCGCCTTTTTGAAGCAGTAGTTTCCCATCAGTATAAATAGCATAATCGTAAAAATTAGCTATGAATGAAAAAGCTGATTGCGACTCCGTGAGTAATTCAGGATAAAGATTCTGTGCGTAAAACAATTTAGGTTTAAACAGAATAACTAAAGCTCCTTTGTATGCGGACTCCTCTGAAAAAGGGACAATTCCAACATATCCATCAGTTATTGCAGAATCCTCGACACTAATTAGTGCGCTATTATGAGTCGTATCTAA
>CANHIG010000032.1 GCA_947461105.1 Bacteroidota bacterium
CCATTGCCCGTGATTTGTCCCAGCGCCATCGGCAGTGGTGAATCGGAAATTTTCCCGGCACTGTCATACACTACTTTTTCCCAACCGCCAACGCCCACAGCCGCGCAGAAAGTCATGGCAGCAAGGATGCCGAGCGTAATCATGGAATACATAAATCCTTTGGTGATATTTTTCTGCGGTTCAATAGTTTCTTCCGCCACATTCGCCAAGCCTTCCATGCCGAGGAAAAACCAGATGGCAAAAGGAATAGCAGCAAAAATTCCTTCATAACCATGAGGGAAAGGATTGGTTTGTAAATTTTTAAATTCAAAATGCGGCAAGGTTAAAGCTGCGAAAAGACTAAGCTCTCCAACCGCAATAATGGTAATAATGAGTTCAAAAGTTGCGGAGATTTTTACTCCGAGAATATTAATTCCTGTGAAAATAAAATAAGCCACAATAGCAAATACAATTTCATCAATAGCAGGGTAAAGAATATGGAAATAAGCCCCAATTCCAAGTGCAATTGCAGGAGGTGCAAACACAAATTCAATCCATTGTGCCATGCCCGCCACAAAACCCACATCGCGGCCAAACGCTCTACCCACATAGTCAAAAACTCCGCCAGCCTTGGGAATAGCGCAAGCCAGCTCTGAATAGGAGAGCGAAAAAGTGATGTACATAATCAGGATGAAAAAAGTGGCCACTCCCAGACCGAGTGTGCCGCCTTTATCGAGGCCGATATTCCAGCCGAAATACATTCCTGAAATCACATAGCCTACTCCGAGGCCCCACAAAAGCAGTGGTGATAACGTTTTCTTTAAATGTCCTGTCATGAAATTTAAGATATGATTTCTTTCCAAAGAATTATTACTTTTATTAAAAATAAATTGCAATGGAAGCAGAGACATTAGCTCCTCCGGTGGTGAATAAAATCCCTACAAGTCCGAACACAAGTTTAAATGAGATTCTAAGATTATACAATCTTCAAAAAGCAAATCTCCAAAACCTGAAGCAGAGTACTGCCAAAGAAAGGAAAGATAAGCTACGAAAAATGAAAGATGTTTGCTTTGAATACAGAGAGCGTATCGAAGTTGCGGTAAACAAAGATTTGAGAAAGGCTTTCATAGAAACCGATTATGCAGAGATATATAACACCGTTGCTGAAATCAGATATGCAGTTTCAAATTTGGATAAATGGATGGCTCCGCACGAGGTGGAAACACCTATGCTTTTTGTAGGCTCTGCTTCAAAAGTAATCTTTGAACCCAAAGGACTCGCTTTGATTCTAACACCTTGGAACTATCCATTCCAAATGCCGATGCAACATCTGGTTACCTGTGTAGCAGCCGGAAATGCAGCTATTATCAAACCTTCAGAATTTACACCGCATACATCAGCACTGGTGAAGGAAATGATTGGAAAAATTTTCCCTGAAAATGAAGTAGCAGTTGTAGAAGGAGATTATTCTATTTCATCGGAATTGTTGAAGTTGAAATTTGACCATATTCATTTCACAGGCTCTCCATCTGTAGGCAAAGTAGTGATGCGAGCTGCGGCTGAGCATCTTACTTCAGTAACTTTGGAACTTGGCGGCAAATCGCCAGTTATCATTGACGAAAGCGCAAATATTGATGCTGCTGTTAAGAAAATGACATGGGGCAAATTTCTGAACGTTGGGCAAACTTGTATCGCTCCGGATTACGTTTTAATTCATGAATCGAAGAAAGATGAGTTTATAAGTAAATTCAAAACAAATCTTGAAAAGGCTTTTGGAGTAAACCCTATCCAAAGTCCTGATATGGCAAGGATTATAAACAATAAGCACTTCAACCGATTGAAAGGACTTCTTTCGGATGCAGTAGCAAACGGAGCGAAAATTGAAGTTGGTGGTCAGGAAGATGAAAGTCAAAATTATCTTGCACCAACGATTATAAGCAATGTATCTCTCGACAGCAAAATCATGCAGGAAGAAATTTTCGGGCCGATATTGCCAGTAATTACTTATAAGAATCTGGACGATGCTTTGAAAATAGTGAATGAAAAAGAAAAGCCTTTAGCCCTTTATGTATTCAGCGGTAAATCAAAAGTTTCTGACTATGTAATCAACCATACCAGTGCAGGGGGCACTTGCATTAATGACAATCTGGTACATATCACTCAGCCTAATCTTCCTTTTGGCGGAGTAAACAATTCAGGAATCGGAAAGTCTATGGGCTACTACGGCTTCAAAGAATTTTCCAATGAAAGAGCTGTTTTGAAAGCACTGCATAGTGGCAGCATTTCCACTCCTCTTTGGTATCCTTATGGCAAACTGGCAAAAGGAATTACTGAGCTTATGCTGAAATATTTTTAATTGATTTTTGAAAAGTTTAACCCTGATGAAAAACATATTCGTTGCATCTGTACTCGCTGTTTTCTTCATAGCATTTATTTCATCCTGCAAAAAAGAAACTGAAGGAGAAATTTCCGAACCTATAACTCTCGTAGCACCTGATACTTCATTGATTTATAAAAAAGCCGGAGAGAAACAAAATTATACGATAAGCTTTGTGACCGACAGAGGTATTAATTATGCTCAGGCGTTATATGAAATTGATACACTGGACAGCATCAATCACGTGTATACTTATCCTGATACTTTATTCTATGAAAATTTTGATTCAGCAGGAAAAACGCTTACAAATAAACATGTTTATTTTGGCTCATACACTGTGCCTGACTCCACAAAGGTTGGCAGCAGAATTAAATTTAAAACTTCGTTTAAGGCACAAGACCTTATGTATCACAAGGAGTTTTCTATTAAAGTAACGCAGTAATCAATCAGTATGGATCTGCGCGACCACAGGAAAGTATATACTAAATTTGAGCTACTCGAAAACGCTGTAAACAAAGATCCGTTTGAGCAATTCAGAATTTGGTTTGCAGAGCACAAAGAGGACACCAAGGAAGAGCTGAATATCATGACACTCGCTACTGCTACTAAAGATGGTAAGCCCTCTGCCAGAATTGTTTTGCTAAAAGAACTGAATGAAGATGGCTTTGTGTTTTTCACCAACTATTCCAGTCGCAAAGCAAAAGAAATAGAAGAAAATCCCCATGCACAGCTTTTGTTTTTCTGGGGCGAACATGAAAGGCAAGTGAGAATTGAAGGCGTGCTAGTGAAAATATCAAAAGAAAAAAGTATTGAGTATTTTAATTCCCGCCCTGCTGAAAGCCGCGCAGGAGCTATAGCTTCACCACAAAGTCAAATCATTCCTGATAGAAAATTTCTGGAAGACAGATTAGGAGAAGTGAATCAACAAGAACTCGTAATGCCTGACCATTGGGGTGGCTATGTATTGAAAGCCAACTATTTTGAGTTTTGGCAAGGGCGACATTCCCGACTGCACGACAGGATTTTTTATGCTCCTGAAAACGGAGGTTGGAAGATTGGGAGATTAGCTCCCTAAAGCATTCACCGCAATCCAACTCATCAGCGAAACACTTGTTTTCAGTGCTTCTTCATCAATATCAAAATTTGGTGTGTGTATAGCATTGGTGATTCCTTTGGCTTTGTTTCCAACTCCGATGCGATAAAAACAAGCCGGAACATGATGTGTATAATAAGCAAAATCTTCTGAGCCCATTCTGATTGGCAGGTCATGTACATTTTCACTTCCTAAAAGAGCCACGGCATTATCCTTGGATGATTTGGTGAGCTTTTCATCATTAACCAATACCGGATAACCCACTACAATATTTACATCACAGTCACCCTGATATTTCTGAGCAATTTGGCGACAAACTTCCTGAATCATTTCATGGGTAGAAAATCTAACTGATTCATCAAAGCATCTTAGTGTGCCTGCCAGGGCTGCAATTTCAGGAATAACATTGGTTGCGCCATGCGCTTCAATTTTACCAAATGTAAGCACTCGCGGTATGGATAAATCGGTAATAGGCAGTAAAGACAATATGATTTCAGAAGCTATTACCAGCGGAGAAATAAAGTGCTGTGGTTGCGCTGCATGACCCCCTTTCCCTTTAACTGTAAGATAAATCTCATCAGATGAAGCCATAAATTTTCCGGAACAAAATCCGACTTCACCTGCCTCCATTTCAGGATGAACATGCCACCCAAAAATAGCATCAACAGAAGGATTGAGGAGTGCTCCCGCCTCAATCATTGCATTTGCTCCACTCGGAATTTTCTCTTCGGATGGTTGGAATATAAACTTGAATGTACCTTCAAGTTCATCTTTCAACTGAGCCAATACATTTGCAACACCAAGCAGTGTAGCCGTATGTGCATCATGACCGCAGGCATGCATTTTTCCCTCATTCAGCGATTTATACTCACAATTATTTTTCTCTGTAATCGGCAGTGCATCCATGTCTGCGCGCAGCGCAATGCAACGCGACTCAGGATTTTTACATTTCAAAATTCCGATTACTCCTGTGCTAGCAACAGGACAAATAACTTCAATGCCAAGTCTTTTCAGTTCACTGACTACCAAAGCTGAAGTTTGGTGTTCCTCATAAGCCAGTTCAGGATGTTGGTGTATCGTTCGTCTGAGAGAAACTACGTTCTCATGATTGGCAGTTACCAATGATTGTAGTCGAGATATGAGTTGCTGATTGGGCATTATTTTTTTTCGAATACTTTATCTTTCACAATAAATGCCCCGGGATATAAAGGAAGTATTTTCTGCAGCTCAAAATTCGCTTCAAATCTATTATGAAAGTCACCCAGTTTTAGTTTGTAGTAAGGTTGTTCGTAATCTACGTAGCAATTAATAGTCGGGAATTCTTTATAAAGCTTCACTTTATTGCTGTATGCCCCTTGTTTATCATTACTGAGCATAATTTGAATTCGAAAGCCATCTACTTTATCATACTTTTTATTGTAAGCTCTGTACATTTCTATAAGCTCAACCAACTTATCCTGATATTTTATTGTAGTGTTTGCCGGTTCCTGAGCCATAGCCGCCAAAGGAAGTAAAAGCGATAGTAGTATATACTTTTTCATCAGCAATGCTTATTCAGAAATGATTTTCAAACTTTTTGAACAGCCAATTCTGTCTGCCCCTGCTTTAATAAGTTCAAGTGCTTTTTCTTTAGAGTCAATTCCACCGGATGCTTTAATCTTAACGCTCTTTGGTAAATTTGCTCTCATTAATTTTACAGCTTCTATAGTTGCTCCTCCATTTATTCCTGTAGATGTTTTTACAAAATCTGCCCCCATGTCACTGCATAATTTACAGGCTCTTATAATCTCATCATCTGTGAGTAATGATGTTTCTAAAATCACTTTCAGCTTTGCTCCGCGAAGATGTACCATTGCTGTTGCGCTGGTCAATTCATTCTTCAGATAGTTCATGTCATTTTCCTTGAGCGCAATAATATTGACAACCATGTCAATTTCATTTGCCCCTTCATCAATCGCTCTTTTACATTCTTCAATTTTGGCAGGTGTGTGAGAGTATCCCATCGGGAATCCGACAACTGTAGCTATTTTCACATTTGTTCCGTGAAGCTTAGCTTTGACCTCGCGCACCCAATAAGGAGGCACACAAACAGCAAAAAATGAATTAGAAATAGCTTCCTGACATAACTGCATGATTTCTGCTCTGGAAGCATCTGCCTTGAGCAAAGTATGATCAATATAGTTATTCAGTTTCATAAAAAATCACTTCTTAAATCTAATCATACATTTACTACATTCAAAACTATTTATCAGTCACAGCAATAAATCTACTGCTCTTTGCCATGGCATTGCTTAAACTTCTTGCCACTTCCGCAAGGGCAAGGGTCATTTCTTCCTATTTTAATTTCATCGCGAACTACAGGTGTTTGTTTCCTTTCCTGATGATGAGGCACATCGCCCGGATTTCCCATCTCATCTATATCGGCTTTGTTAGTCTGCATTTTGCTCATATCCGTTTGCTGAATTTTGGCTTCTCTCACCTCACGCTGCGATTGCTCCTGACTAGGCAATTGCCCTTTAAACAAGAAAGATGAAATACCTCCGTTAATTTGAGAAAGCAAACTCTTGAATAAATTGAACGATTCAATCTTATAGATTACTAAAGGATCCTTTTGCTCAAAGTGTGCAGTTTGCACTTCCTGCTTCAAATCATCCATCATGCGCAAATGATGCTTCCATGCTTCATCAATAAAAGCGAGCGATACATTTTTCTCTACATTTCTCCATAAATCCTTACCCTCATTCGCTACAGTTTCCTGAAGAGAAACTACAACATTCAAACCTTTCTTGCCTTCTGAAAAAGGAATGGCAATATTCTGAATCACACTGCCACGCTCCCTATGAATATTTTTCAAAACAGGCATTGCTTCAGCCACCACTTCTTCTTTCTTAGTTTTGTAGTGAGCCATAATTTCATCAAACAAAGTTTCAGTCAGCGTTTCTAAAGAACCTTTATCAAAGGAGGCTTTATCAATTGGAGTTTCAAAACCAAAATATTTAATCACATCAAGCTCAAATGATTCATAATCTTTCACAGCAAGATGCTTGGAGACAATCTCCTCGCTCAAATCATACAAAGAGTTTTGAATATCGAGTGATAGTCGCTCGCCAAAAAGAGCATGACGTCTTTTACCATAAATTACTTCACGCTGACGATTCATTACATCATCATATTCCAGCAATCTTTTTCTTATTCCGAAGTTGTTTTCTTCTACTTTCTTCTGCGCTCTTTCTATTGATTTGGTAACCATAGAATGCTGAATCACTTCGCCATCTTTGTAACCAAGGCGATCCATCACTTTCGAAATTCTTTCTGAACCAAACAAGCGCATCAAATCATCTTCCAGAGAAACATAGAATTGAGATGAACCCGGATCTCCCTGACGACCTGCTCTACCTCGCAACTGTCTGTCAACACGTCTGGAATCATGTCTTTCAGAACCAATAATAGCAAGACCTCCGGCTTTTTTAACCTCATCACTGATTTTAATATCCGTACCACGACCAGCCATGTTGGTGGCGATAGTAACGGCCGCTGCCAGTCCCGCTTGCTCCACTATTTCAGCCTCGCGCTGATGATGCTTTGCATTCAATACATTATGCTTGATCTTGCGAATAGTAAGCATTCTACCCAAAAGCTCAGAAACCTCCACGTTAGTAGTACCCACGAGCACAGGTCTTCCTGCCTCAGTAAGCGTTACGATTTCATCAATTATGGCATTGTATTTTTCACGCTTAGTCTTGTAAATCAAATCTTCCTTATCATCACGAACAATTGGTCTGTTGGTAGGAATGGTCATTACATCCAGTTTGTAGATATCCCAAAATTCACCTGCTTCTGTTACTGCTGTACCAGTCATACCACAAAGCTTGTGAAACATTCTGAAGTAGTTCTGCAAAGTGATAGTAGCCATCGTTTGTGATGCGGCTTCTATTTTTACATTTTCCTTGGCCTCTATAGCCTGATGCAAACCATCAGAATATCTTCTGCCATCAAGGATACGACCCGTGTTTTCATCTACGATTTTCACTTTGCCATCCATGACAACATACTGGATGTCGTTTTCAAAAAGCGTGTAGGCTTTCAGCAATTGCTGCACGGTGTGGATACGTTCTGTTTTCACACCAAACTCTGCCATCAGCTTTTCCTTTCGCTCCAATTTCTCTTCGGGAGTAAGTCCCGCTTTTTCAATTTCTGCTACAGCAGCACCCACATCAGGAATCACAAAAAATGCCGGATCCTCTCCTGCGCCTGTGATAAGCTCAATTCCTTTATCTGCAAGATCCACAGAATTATTTTTTTCATCAATGGTGAAATATAATTCCTTATCTACCTGAGGCATATTTTTTTGCTGTTCTGCAAGGAAATTATTTTCTGCTTCGCGCATAATTTGCATAATACCTGGCTCAGACAAATATTTTATCAAGGCACTATTTCTTGGCCAACCTCTGAATGATCGGTATAAAGCCATTCCACCCTCGCCTTCTTTAAATCCTGTGCTGCCTTCTTTAATCAATCTTTTTGCATCGGTAAGGTATTGACTGCAAACTCTCTTTTGAGTTTCAAATAATTTAGTGATGCGAGGTTTCAATTCAAAAAACTGTGCCTCATCATTGCTATCTACCTGACCGGAGATAATAAGCGGTGTTCGGGCATCGTCCACCAAAACTGAATCCACCTCATCCACCATCGCAAAATGGTGCTTGCGTTGCACCATCTCTTCAGGTTGATTCACCATGTTATCGCGCAGATAATCGAAGCCAAATTCATTGTTTGTACCATAAGTAATATCAGCACGATACGCGTTTTTTCGGGTATCGGAATGTGGCTGATAAAGATCTATACAATCAACCCTCAGTCCAAGAAAATTAAATAACGGTCCGTTCCACTCCGCATCCCTTCGGGCGAGGTAATCATTCACGGTCACAATGTGAACTCCTTCGCCTGAAAGTGCATTCAAGTATGCAGGAAGTGTAGCCACCAAAGTCTTTCCCTCTCCTGTAGCCATCTCAGCAATTTTCCCCTGATGCAGCACAATACCTCCAATCAACTGCACATCATAATGCACCATATTCCACTTCACGGTATTACCGGCAGCTTTCCATTCATTGCGATAGGTCACTGTATTTACTTCAATAGTAACACTTGGATTTTTAGTAGCTATGAGCCTGTCTAAGTCTGTTGCTGTTGCTTTAATTTCGGCATTGTTAGCAAAACGAAAAGCGGATTCCTTCACCACAGCAAAGGCCTCAGGAAGCAGCTCAGCCAAGGTCACTTCCAATTGAGTCAATCGCTCTTTTCTTAAAGAATCAATTTTGCTGAACAGCTCCTCTTTAGCATGCAAATCCTCCTCTGCATCAGCTTGCTGCAACATTTCATCAATTGTGTTGTCAAACTCCTGCAAATATTCTTTAATACGCTGTCTGAACTCTCCTGTCTTTGCTCTCAGCTCATCGTGTGTTAGCGATTTAAGCTTTTCATATTCGGCATTGGTTTCCTTAACCAACTCCTCCATTTTTTTCAACTCGCGATCATTCTTAGAACCAAAAAGTGATGTGAGTAATCTTTCTACAATATTTGCCATTTGTGATTCGTTCAGTCATCACGATTGGTTATATTTTGAACCAACCGCAATTTTCGATTTTTTAAAGTGTGCAAAAATACTTTTTTGTCTCTATTCTATAAGTCCAAAGCTGTACCAAATTAGATTTTGTAACATTTTGACAGATTGAGGCGTCATAAATGGCAATTTTTTCATGTTTTTTTGATGAATAAGACTTATTGCTTTACATTTCGGCAGATGTACTACGAACCATTTATTCAAAAATCGAATAAACCGCAGATAGCGGTGCTCATAGATCCGGACAAGGCCGGGGAAAATCATCTTAAGGAGTTAATCGGCATTGCGGAACAAAATGGGGTGGATTGGTTTTTTGTTGGAGGAAGTACCGTTATAAAAGAAGACTTTGACAGAACAGTAACCTTTCTTAAGAAAAACAGCTCGATAAGAGTGATTATTTTCCCGGGAAGCTCGATGCAAATTAATGAGCATGCAGATGCGATGTTGTTTTTGAGCTTACTAAGCGGGCGAAATAGTGAGTATCTGATTGGACAACAAGTGGCAGCAGCAAAAAGTATTTATGACATGAATCTGACCGTTATTCCTACTGCGTACATTCTGGTAAATGGCGGCAAAGCATCCACCACCGTAAAAGTAACCAATACAAATGCTTTGACCAATACCGATGAAATAATTGCAACCGCATTAGCAGGTGAAATGCTTGGTATGAAAGCCATTTATCTGGAAGCCGGTAGCGGTGCAAATCAGGCAGTAACGGCTGATATGATTCAAGCAGTTAGGAAACATTGTTCCGCAAAACTAATTGTGGGAGGCGGTATCAGAAATGGAGAACAAGCAAAGAAAATCATTGCTGCGGGTGCTGAAACCATAGTAATTGGAAACGTTTTGGAAGAAGAACCAAAAATTTTAGCGCAAATTTGTGAGGCAATAAATAATATGACGATTTAAAAATGGCATCAGGATTAGTAATAAGATCTACAGGAAGTTGGTATGATATTCACCTGGAAAATGGTGAAAACATACAGGCCCGACTAAAAGGACTGCTTCGGCTGGACGATAGCAAAGACACTAATCCAGTGGCTGTTGGTGATAAAGCCATTCTGGAAAAAGACCCCGAAACCAGCGACTGGATGATATCGGGAATAGAGGAAAGAAATAATTACATAGTGCGCTCGTCACCAAAACACAAAGGCGCGCGACAAGTAATAGCTGCAAATATTGATCAATGTCTGCTGATAGGAACTATAGATGCCCCAAGAACTTCCACCGGTTTTATTGACAGATTTCTGATGGCGGCAGAAGCATACCGAATCCCGACAATAATTGTATTCAACAAGCAGGATTTGCTGGATGAAAAAGGAAAAAGAAAACAAGCTGCCATAGCAGATATTTACAGCAAAATTGGCTATGAAATATTGCTTACTTCTGTGAATGAAAATAAAGGCATCCAAGAATTGGCAGACAAACTAGTCCATAAAACTACTTTGATTTTTGGTCACTCGGGAGTGGGAAAATCATCGCTGATGAATAAGATAAATCCCAACCTCAATCTCCGTACCGGAGGACTTTCCCGATTTGCAAACCGCGGTATGCACACTACCACTTTTGCCGAAATGTTTTTTCTGAATGAGCAGACTAAAATCATTGATACACCCGGAGTAAGAGAATTTGGCCACATGAATATGGCACCTGAAGAAATCAGTCATTATTTTGCTGAAATGCGCGAGCTTTTACCAAAATGCAAATTCAACAACTGCACTCATACTGACGAGCCAAACTGTGCCATAAAGGAAGCCTGGATGAGCGGACAAATCAGTGAGGAACGCTACAAAAACTACCTCAATATTTATGAGGAAATAAAATCAAACTACAAACACTGGGAATAAATGCGTGTGGTAATTCAAAGAGTTCAGGAAGCTGAGGTAAAAGTAGATGGTACTATCAACGGAAAAATTGGAAAAGGTTTGCTGGTACTCGCGGGCTTTGAAGAGGCAGACAACAACGAAGATTTGAACTGGACGGCAAATAAAATCTGTCAGCTGCGGATTTTTAGCGATGATGCTGGGCTGATGAATTTATCAGTAACTGATATTGACGGAGAAATACTTTTGGTATCGCAGTTTACCCTTCATGCTCAAACAAAAAAAGGAAACAGACCTTCGTTTATCTGCGCGGCTAAACCTGATGTGGCAGTTCCTTTGTATGAAACATTCATTGCTCAGTTGGGCACTTTGATGAAAACAAAAATACAAACCGGAATTTTCGGAGCTGATATGAAAGTAAGTCTGCTGAATGATGGTCCGGTGACTATAATTATTGACTCAAAAAATAAAGATTTTTAAACTTGAAAAATATCTTCACACACCTTGGCATTGCGGCTCTGATTTCTGCCATAGTCACATTCTCATGCACAAGCCTTTCTCCTATATTAAAAGCAAATCAACTTTGGGTATGGAGTAGTTTGGTGTTTCTGATTTTAGTTTTTTCGCTGGTGAACTATATTCTCTTCAATGGCATCAACGCAAAAAGCCAGCAAGCATTCATGACCTTTTTTGCGCTCTCTTTCGGACTAAAAGTATTCGGCACTTTAGCTTGGTTGATTATCATACTTTTTATAGTCGAGCTTAAAGACTTTGCCTATATAGAGCTTTTTTTCGCGCAGTATTTCATACTCACTTTTCTGCTGATGGCAGAGGTTTGGCAGCGGACAAAGAGGAAGTAAAGTCCCTTATATTTATCTTATAATGTTGCTGATTTTCAAAAGATTCATAGTCGCCTGTCATATGCTATCACTTAAGACTAACTAAGCTGCTTCTTAAGAAAAGTTCCGGAATCTTCTCATTTCTCAGCAGCAGATTTTGTGCCACAGGCTGAGCAGTATGGCAAATGGGCAAAGTTGTTATTCCCGCATTTATTACAATTTTTGAATAGTTCCAATCCACAATGCCTGCAATAATTGGTTACAAGTTTATAGGAGTCGCTGTCAATAGTCTTCACAGGAGTTTCCCATTTTTTAATAATAAAATCCTTACCGCATGATGGACAAAAATGATTTCCTAGTGCTTTTTCCGCTACTTCTGTTTGCACATTTTTTGCTCTTTCTGCTGTAGATATTTTTAATTCCGCTTGCTTTGAATCAATATACTGTCGTATGGTTTTGATGGCGTAATAGCCAAGTCCGGCTGATAAAAAAATACCCACGAAATAGCGAACATAACCGCCATAACTCGGCAGATAAGGAACAAGCCCAAAGAAGAATGCATAGAGCGAGAAAAGAGTGAAGCCGAAATAAAGCGGCCAAAATTTGTGACGTCTGTAACGAACAAAGAAGAAAATCCCTAACGCCAAAATGGGTGCCACAAAAAGAAGTCGGATAATAAAAACCTTGAGTTCATATTGCTTTAATGCTGCGGAGTATTTTGCTTCCGCTGCCTCGCGTTCCTTATCAATTAAATGCTGAATGCCTTGCTGGATTTTTATGGCTTTATCTATTTCTGCTTGCTGTGTACTGAGCTTTGAGCGCCACTCCTGTTCTACTTTGTAGGATTCATCCAGTTGTTTTGCGCGTTCGATTACTTCCTGGTCTTTATCAGGAAAACCTAGTGTTTTCCTAGTTTGCAACCAATTGTCAAACGATTGCTTTTCGTTTGTGTAATTTTCCTTTGCTGTTGCTATCGTTTTTTCGATAGTGTTTTTTTTAGTGTTCAGGTTTTCTACTTCACTATTTACAGCATTTATCTTTTTGTCAAGTTCAGCCACTACAGCCTTTTTCTCGAAATTTTCGATTTCAGGTCTTACGGTTGTTGTGTCCAAATCATCAATGATTTTATTTGACAAAAGAATGAGAAACAAACAAAGGATTATGGAAATAGAATAATAAATAATCCGCGATGTGGTTTCCAGTTTTTTACTGTTTAGTTCCATGATATTCAGATTTTATTGATTCAGCAATTACAAGAAGTGTTCATTAGCATTATCACCTACTTAATATTACAATTTTTCTTTGTAGAAGCGTTCATGATGGGAAATAATTTAAAAGTTGGATAGACTCCCATTTTGGACAAAGGATAGTTGGGAAAGTTTCAAACTTGATATCGGCTATCACACTGTAAGTCTGAAGACAAGCCTTTAGTTTGTAACTGTTTCAAGCATCCGCTTGGAACAAATAAAAACAGTCACAAGCGATACGCTTGCGACTGTTTTTTTATTTATGATGCTTAGAAGATAGCTGCGACCTAAAGCGAATTTCGATAAATAAAAGACATGTTACAACTTGAAAAATACCTGTCCCTTATAAAAATCATCAGTTTCCACCAATAATATATATGTGCCTTTTGGTAAGTCGTCAATTGATATTTTTATATGATCTTTCTTAAGATTTATAAAATCTTTAACGTATTTGGAATTAATTTCTTTATAAGTCAATAGCTGATAAATACTAGCTTTAACATTAGCTGGCTTTTTTAATTCAATATCAAATGAAATTTCTTTATCTGCAGGGTTAGGATAAAGTTTTGATATTAAAACATTCCCATTTTCTAGCGATGCCTCTCTTATGGATGTAGTAGGATCGAATGCCTTTCTTTTCCAATGATTTTCTAAATTGTATAAAATCATCTCTTTCCCTAATGTATCTAAATTACTCTTCACTAAAATATCACAGTACCTGATTTCGGTACGTAAGCTGTCATTATTAAAGTGCATTATTCCATAACCATGTTTTGTTAGTTCTAAATACTGTTGGTTTGGATTTTCTTCCTTACTTACTGTTAATACGGTGTTTATAAAACCTACAGAGACGCCTTTTTCATTAAAATTTCCCCTTGAAACACTCGGAGGCGCAAATTCAACACATAAACTACCGAAACCTGTTGAATCATAATATGTAGTGGAATCAAACGGAATATAGGGCACATCGGCAGCTAAACTAACATGCGAATCTCCACTTATCATCACAACATTGTTGATTTTTTTGGTATCAATAATTTTCAACATCATATCTCTCTCTAATAAACAACCATCCCATGAATTTACATTTACAATACCACCATTGCCAATAACTGTTGCTAGTGAAGGAATCGACCAATGGCTAAACATTTTCCCAGTTCCAACAAGCTTCCACTTAGCAGTTGAACTTTCAATAGCATTTTTAAACCAGTTAAATTGATCATTGCCTAAACAACTCTTTTCTGTGGTACTTCCACTTATGTAATCTCTTCCGCGCCACTGGTCAATATCTGTAATAAAAACATCTACTAAGTTTCCATATTTCAATTGTCTATAAATTATCTTTAGATTATTCTGATTTTCTCTAACTGGTTCCCAATTCATAAACGCTTCTATTGATTCTGAGGATCCATCGGTATCATGATTATCCCAAAGTTGTATAAAAGGATGTTGTTGCCTTGCATACCTTAAATCCGGATCTGTCAACCAAAACTTATGTATTGATCTCCACTGTTCTTTATTTATCGGTTTCGGATAGACGGGTATTGGTGTTGTTGGAACTCTATATTCTTCCCTAGGCACCCTATCTTCATAAATATTATCGCCTAAATGTATTATAGCACTCAAGTCATTTCTTTCTGCTATTTTTCTGTAAGCATTAAAATAACCGGAAAAAATTGCACTACATGACACAACAGCAAACTTTATTTCATTCAATGATGAATTAGGTGCGGTGCGCGTTCTGCCAATGGAAGAAAAATTGTTGTTACTGTCTTTAAAGCGGTAATAGTAAGTGGTATTTGGAGATAATCCTCCAACGTCAATTTTTATGGTATAATCTAGATTAGCACTTGTAGTAAAGTTTCCAGTGGCCACAATATTGGCGAAGTTGTCTTGAAGAGCCATTTGATAAGTTACGGTTTCTGAGGATTGCGTAGAAGTAATATGTGACCAAATAATTACTCTATCAGGCATAGGGTCACCGGAAGCCACACCATAATAAAAAGGGGCATGGGTGCTATCAGCACTTAGGTTTAAATCAGCACTATATCCGCACAAGCTTATAATGTATACTAAAAATAGCATTTTGATTTTTCTGTCCATAACTAGTTATTTATTATACAATTTTACGTTTAAATGCTACTAAAAACATTATGTGATTATTATTTGAAAGTTATTTCTTCTTTTAGTCATCGCTGTTGATTATAAAGTGAATTTTTCTCATGGTTCTTGACACCACATGCCAATTATTTACTTTAATCTTATGTGTTTATTGTTTTCAATTCCCTTTAGTTTATAACTGTTTCAAGCATTCGCTTGGAACAAATAAGAATCACAAGCCGGACACTTGCGACACTTTTTATATTTATGCTTCTTGGAGGATTACAGAAATTACTTGCAAGATGGGAGCAATAGCAGAAGCTTAAAATAATCCCACATATTGCTAATCCACGGCAAAATCACTAAAAGACTTCATTAATAATGAAAAAACCTGATACTTCTTTCCATCATAAATGATATTTGTCCATTCTTTCAACACACCACTTTCAATCTGTTGGTGTTTGGAAGAGAAAAGTTTTCCGTTTCTGTAGCGCACTTCATAAATGGTTTCATCTTCTCGTTTCATCCACAGGAAATTGGTTTTGCCTTTTGCATTTAGCGTATAAAGTTCTGTGCTATCATTCTCCATAGTTCTTGTCACAACCATTTTGCCGAAGGTATAGCCAAACACGCTCATGTCATAAACTGCTTCCTCTGCCAAAAGAGTAGTAGCGCATAACATCAAAAAGGGGGAAATAATTTATTCATAAGCCGTTGGCGATAAAAATCAATTTGAAAACCAATAAATATCAAATCATAGATTTCTCATTCGTAAGAACGAATTCGAAAAGACATTCTGCTATAACTTCTCTTTCTCCTCAAACAAATTCATCACCGCTTCGCTCACGCCCATGTTTGAGAAACCTCCATCGTGATAGATATTTTGCATGGTGATATATTTGGTAAGGTCTGAGAATAGCGATACACAGAAGTTAGCACAGGCATCAGCTGGGGCATTACCTAGTGGTGACATTTTATCTGCAAATCCAAAAAAAGAATCAAAGCCTTTTATTCCTGAACCTGCGGTAGTCATGGTAGGCGATTGAGAAATTGAATTTACTCTCACCTTTTTCTCATTGCCATAGTAGTAGCCAAATGAGCGGACAATAGACTCCAGAGTAGCCTTAGCATCTGCCATATCACCATAACCCGGGAATGCCTTCTGCGCAGCGATATAAGACAAAGCCACTACACTTCCCCACTCGCTTATAGCATCCAGCTTCATACAAGTTTGCAATGTTTTATGTAATGAAAAAGCAGAAATATCGAAAGTCTTATTCATCCATTCATAATTCACATCAGTATAAGTCTTTCCTTTTCTCACATTAGGCGACATACCTATGGAATGCAATACAAAATCAAGTTTGCCGCCGAGATGCGCCATAGATTCCTGAACTAATTTCTCCAAGTCTTGCACAGATGTGGCGTCAGCAGCAATCACTATAGTATTGCAGTGATCTGCGAGGTTTTTAATTTCTCCCATACGCAACGCAACAGGTGCGTTACTCAATACAAATTTCGCTCCCTGCTCATGAGCTTTTAACGCTACTTTCCATGCAATAGAGTTTTCGTCTAAAGCGCCAAAAATAATTCCTCTTTTACCTTCAAGCAGATTATTCATTTGTATTGATTTTGAAACTAAATGTATAAAAAAATAAATCCCGCACTAGGCGGGATTTATTTTAATGTTTTAGCTATAGAGCTTCTCTATCAGCCCTGAGTACTTTTCAGTGACTATCTTTCGCTTCACCTTCATAGTAGGAGTTAATTCACCGGAATCCACTGTCCATTCATCAGCAAGCAGTTCAAACTTCTTAACTGTTTCCCACTGTCCGAAATGCTTATTTTTTTCTTCAATCAAAGTTTGGAACAAATCCTTCACTGCCTGTTGAGCAAGAATATCTTTATTGCTCCCTACCTTGATACCTTTGGCAACACACCAATCTTTCAATGCAATAAAATTAGGTACAATAAGAGCTGTTACAAAATTTCTATTCTCTCCTACCACAAGCATTTGCTCGATGTATGGAATTTCTTTCATCTTGCTCTCGATAGAAAGTGGCGCAATATATTTTCCGCCTGATGTTTTGAAAATTTCTTTAACCCTGTCCGTAATCTTCAAATAGTCTTTGCCTTTATAATGAACAAATGTTCCCACATCACCGGTCTTCAACCAGCCATCAACTATAGTTTCTGCAGTGAGGTCAGGGCGTTTGTAGTAACCCATCATCACATTCGGACCTTTACAGAAAATCTCTCCTTCACCTTCCTTCATGCCTTCGCGGTGGTCTAATTTCACTTCCACTCCTTCGATTACCGGACCTACACTTCCAAACATCAATTTATCCAACTCAAAAAGATTCACTGTAATTACCGGTGAAGATTCTGTTTGTCCATAACCTTCGATTACAGGAATTCCAGCCGCAGTAAATACACGCGCCAACTTCGGATTGAGCTTAGCAGCCCCTGTGCAAATTCCCTGAATATTTCCCCCTAAAGCAGCACGCCATTTTGAATAAATCAGCTTGTCAAATACTTTGTATTTCAAAGAATCTACCAAACCATATTGCTTATTCAATTCAAACTTATTGGCAAACTCCATTGCTGCCAAATACAAATTCTTTTTAAATCCATCAAGATTTGAAGAAGCAGCCTCCAGCTTCATATACACTTTCTCCAAAAGTCTTGGCACGGAAGTGAAGAAATGAGGTTGCACTTCTTTCAAATTGTCTGCAATAAGTTCAAGGCTCTCTGCATAATAAATAGAAACACCTGTTGCCATATAAACGAAGCAAACCATTCGTTCAAAAATATGGCAAAGCGGTAAAAAGCTCACTACTTTTTTGGTAGAATTTAAAGGCAACAATTTTTCTACAGCTTTAATATTGCTCACTACATTATTATGAGAAAGCATCACCCCTTTGGGATTTCCTGTAGTTCCCGATGTGTAAATAATTGTAGCTAAATCAGCAGGGTCAATAGATGCTTTGATTGATTCTAAAACACCAATATCGCCTCCTTCACCCATCACAATACATTCTACCCAATTTTTAGCTCCTGGCACCTGCTCAAAAGTGAAAATGTCAATTAATGAAGGGACATTTGGTTTTATATTTCTGATTTTATTAAACAGATTTTCATCAGCAACAAATGCATACTTTATTTCAGCATCGTTGAAAATAAAATTGTATTCAGACTCGCTGATAGTAGGGTAAACTGGCACATTCACCAAGCCCGCCTGCAAAGAGGCTAAATCTACAATATTCCATTCAGGTCTGTTTGGCGCAACAATGGCAATTTTATCTCCTGCTTTTAAGCCGAGTTTTAAAAATGCAAGGCTAAGCTTGTTAGCCATTTCAATGATTTGAGCGGTAGAGTATTTAATCCACGCTCCATTTTCTTTTCTGCAAATTGCATCCTGCTTCGGGAACATTGTATTCTGATAGTGGATGACATCAAATAATCTTGTAAAATCTTTCATGGTTTAAATTTTTGGCTTTTTAAATGTATGATTTTTTTCAACTATTAAAAGTCTCCCTGACATACCAATTGACATTTGTTTATAAAAATTGAAAGTTTAACAGATAAAAAGATTGGAATACTAAAGGTCATTTTCTACCTTTGCGCATGGCAACAAGAAATAATCTCATTAACAGATTTGCGACAGAAGGAATAACATTCGATGATGTATTATTAGTTCCGGCATTTTCAGAAATTTTACCGCGCGATACCAGTCTGCGGACTAAGCTCACCCGAAACATAGAAATAAACGTACCGTTGGTTTCATCGGCTATGGATACTGTAACTGAATACGCCATGGCGATTGCCATAGCAAGGGAGGGCGGAATCGGGATTTTGCACAAAAACATGAGCACTGAAAAACAGGCAGAGCATGTGAGAAAAGTAAAAAGAGCGGATAGCGGTTTGATACTCGACCCTATCACACTGCGCGAAGATGCAAAAGTAGGCGATGCGCTGAAAATAATGGCAGACAACAGAATTGGCGGTATCCCGATTGTAAATGCATCCAACAAACTCGTTGGTATTTTGACTAACAGAGATTTACGTTTTGAAAAAAACAAAAACCGAAAAGTATCAGAGGTAATGACCAAAGAAAATTTGGTAACTGCGCCTAAAGGTACAGACCTCAAAAAAGCCGAACTCATTTTACAAGATTATAAGATTGAAAAACTTCCGGTTGTAGATAGTGCAGGAAAGCTTTTCGGATTGATTACTTACAAGGATATCTTGAAATTGAAATCGCATCCGAGCTCAAGTAAAGATCAGTTTGGCAGATTACTCTGCGGAGCAGCTGTGGGCGTTACACCAGACATGCATGAAAGAATAGAAGCATTACTTGGCGTAAGTGTGGACGTAGTAGTAATTGACACTGCACATGGTCACTCGAAAGGCGTGTTGGATGCTATTAAGAAGGCAAAGAAAAATTTCAAGAAACTGGAAGTAATTGCTGGAAATGTAGCTACGGCTGAAGGAGCTAAAGCACTGATTGATGCCGGAGCCGATGCAGTGAAAATTGGAGTTGGGCCGGGGTCTATCTGTACAACAAGAATTGTTGCAGGTGTTGGTGTGCCGCAGCTTTCCGCAATCAGTGATGCGTATTCTGTTTGTAAAAAACATGGAGTGCCTATTATTGCTGATGGTGGGATTCGATATACAGGCGATGTAGTAAAAGCATTAGCCGCAGGAGCAGATACTGTAATGGCAGGAGGCATTTTTGCAGGAACGGACGAAAGCCCCGGGGAAACAATTATATACGAAGGAAGAAGATTTAAATCATATAGAGGTATGGGGTCTGTAGAAGCCATGCAGGAAGGTTCAAAAGACAGATACTTTCAGGATGCCGAAGATGATATTAAAAAACTGGTTCCGGAAGGCATTGTAGGTCGTGTGCCTTACAAAGGAACTGTAGCTGAAATTATTTATCAATATGTAGGTGGACTAAGAGCAGGAATGGGATATTGCGGAGCAAAAAGTATTGAAGAATTAAAGAAGGCAAAGTTTGTTCGTATCACTTCATCCGGGATCAACGAATCGCATCCTCATGATGTGATGATTACAAAAGAAGCGCCTAATTATTCGAGGAAATAAAGGTTAGTAAAATTTACTGACCTTCTGTGTCGGGTACCAAGATTCGAACTTGGGATTCTCGAGCCTAAGGTCTGATGAGCTATTCACCCAAAAATTTCTTTGCACCTCTTTTCTTAATTTGCCTTTCAAGTTTCATTACTTCAACTCTGGTTGACAGTTCCTGACACCAAACCAATTCCCACGGCAATTCCTTTGAAGTGTGCTTTTCACTACCAGAATTATGACGATAGAGTCTGTCTTCCAAATCATTTGGCTGACCAGTACAATATCAACTAGTAGTTAAACTTTTAAGTATGTATACATGGAATATCATCTAAAAAAAGAAGCCCAGCATTTCTGCTGAGCTTCTGTGTCGGGGTACCAAGATTC
>CANHIG010000033.1 GCA_947461105.1 Bacteroidota bacterium
ACATAGTTTACCTGATAGGCTCCAAGAGTGACAGGATACCCTGTTCCAAATACAGTACCAGCTGCAAAACCATTTCCAAATTTATCGTAGGTAGCTGTGTAACCAAAGTTATCGGCAGTAGAGCCTGAATAAGTTGAAAATATTAAAGTAGGATCTATAATCAATGTGTATTTCTCATCATAGCTACTTACTTGAAAAGAAATAGAATGATTACCCTGATTTAATTTAAAGGAGCAAGAAACTTCCTTTTTTTTACCATCAATAATCTGATAAGCATAAGGTCGCTGCTCCACGATATCGCCAATAGATGTTTTTAAAATTAAATCACCATTTTTAGAAATACTCATCCCAGGAATACCCTCATATTTTATACTCAGCAAATTCAAATCAGCATTAGGCTTGACATATATATCATATTTAAGCCCAGCACCTTCAGAATAAAATTCAGCATCAATTCCGGAGTAGATTTCTCTGTAAATTATTTTTTTGAAGACCGATGCCTTTGAAGCCCACTTACTTTTATCATTTCCAATGAAATAATTAAAATACTCTAACAAGGCATCATCGGGCTGAATCGCAGTATGCTCATTTGAATTTTCAAAACTCATTTGATAAGCATGCATATCAACACTATAATCCTCAATAGATTTACGCTGTGCCTTCTCGCTATGGCCGATTGCCTTTGCTTTTTGTGCAGTATTACAAAGTGCAAAAGTAACGCTGTTGTGCTCAAAGAATATACCTCCACCCGCAAAGTCAGATTTGAATTTAATCTTGCTGTCCCATTGGCCTTTATTTTCAACGAAATATAAACTACAATCAGAACAAGTGCTATGAGCAAACCCGGATTGAATCATCAAAAATATCGCTATCAGAAATACATATCTCACGCACAAGAAATTATAGTGAAATATACTCAAAACTTGCGGAAAGGTTCTAATTGTGATTAAACAAAAAATGCAACCCTAAACAGGATTGCATTTTGAAAAAAGTAAAAACAATATTATGATGCTTTTCTTGGCGTGGTAATTTTCTTGGGCGCAGCAGGGGCTTTAGGTGTAGTAACTTTAGATTTAGCGGCACTCTTGGTAGCCTTTGGCTTAGCCTCTGTTTTAGGCTCATCATTAACAGATGTTTTCTTAGCTGCCTTTTTAGTTACTTTTTCATCTGAAGACTCATCATCAGCTTTACTTTCAACTTCATCACCAACAGCGATTAATTCATCAATCAATCCTTTCTCATCTAAAATCAAAAACCATTTAATCAACTTTTTAATATCGCTCAAATACACCTTCGATTTGTCATGAGTAGGCAAAACAGTTTCAAAATATGCACGTATTTCAGATTCTGATACATTGGGAGCAACAACAGCTGTTTTAGCCTGAAGCTTTTTCATCTCTGCCAAAGCCGTTTTTAATTCAATAGGTTCTTCAACACCATAGATGGTAATATTATCAAGTGTGCTAAACATATTAGTCCTTCCTGATATAAATTGTGTTTTCCCGTCAACTAATGAAGTGACAATTAAACCATCATTTTTCTTGCCTACTACTTTAAAAATTCCAGGCATTTGAGATACAGATACGATTTCAGATAATTTCATTTTTTAAATTTGGTGGGCAAATATAAGAACTTTTCAAAAATCTAGTGAAATAAGGTGATTTTGCTTTTATTCTCCTCTTATATTTCTTTTCTCTTTATTAGATTCACCGCGTGCAAAATAAGTTCGAAATTACTTCCAAGTATAAACCTATGGGCGATCAGCCTAATGCCATCAGGCAACTTGTAGAAGGGGTAAACAATGAAGATAGAAATCAAGTATTGCTTGGTGTGACTGGTTCAGGCAAGACTTTTACCATGGCAAATGTGATACAGCAGGTTGAAAAACCCACACTCATTCTCACTCATAATAAAACTCTTGTGTCCCAATTGTATGGTGAGTTTAAACAGTTTTTTCCCAATAATGCTGTAGAGTATTTTGTTTCTTATTATGATTATTACCAACCTGAGGCTTATATCGTTTCATCGGGAACATATATCGAAAAAGACCTTTCCATAAATGAAGAAATTGAGAAATTGAGATTGAGCACTACAGCCTCTCTCCTATCGGGCAGGCGTGACATAGTAGTGGTTGCATCTGTTTCCTGTATATACGGCTTAGGAAACCCCACAGAATATATGAATTCTGTGATTAGATTAATTGTTGGTCAGAATCTCAGTCGCAATGCCTTTTTATATCAGTTGGTAGAGTCGCTTTATTCACGTTCAGATATTGAGTTGGTTCGAGGAACATTCAGACCTAAAGGCGATACAGTGGAAATTGCATTGGCATATATTGACTATGCCTATCGAGTTACTTTTTTTGATGATGAAATAGAACGTATAGAATCCTTTGAGCTGAGCACCGGAAGGACATTAGACAAACACGCCACAGTTGCCATTTTTCCGGCAAATATGTATGTAACTTCAAAAGATTTGCTGAAGCAGGTTTTAGATCAAATCCAGGAAGACCTTGACAAACAGGTTGCTTATTTCAAAGAAGTAGGAAAACATATAGAGGCCTCAAGATTGAAAGAGCGCGTAGAGTTTGATATGGAAATGATGCGTGAACTTGGCTATTGCTCGGGTATTGAAAACTATTCGAGATATATGGACAGAAGAAAACCGGGGACGCGCCCATTTTGCTTACTGGATTATTTTCCGAAAGATTTTCTGCTGATTATTGATGAAAGCCATGTTACGATTCCACAGTTGAATGCCATGTATGGCGGTGACAGAAGTCGTAAACTAAATCTGGTGGAATATGGATTCAGACTACCATCAGCCATGGATAACCGACCTCTCAACTTTGCGGAATTTGAATCCCTCATTCCTCAAACCATCTATGTAAGTGCTACCCCAGGAAATTACGAGCTTGAAAAAACAGCAGGCTTGGTAGCGGAACAAATTGTAAGACCTACAGGGCTGCTCGATCCTCCGATTGAAGTACGACCAAGTATCAATCAAATTGATGATTTGCTGGAAGAAATAGATGAACGTATAAAAAGTAAGGAGCGTGTATTGATTACCACTCTCACCAAGAGAATGGCTGAAGAGTTAGATAAATATCTTTCGCGTTTGAATATTAAGTGCAGATACATTCACAGCGGAGTAGACACCTTAGATCGAATCGAAATTATTCGCGACTTGCGTCTGGGTGTGTTTGATGTATTAATAGGTGTAAACCTTCTGAGAGAAGGGCTTGATTTACCTGAAGTATCACTTGTAGCTATTCTGGATGCTGACAAAGAAGGTTTTCTGCGAAACAGAAAATCATTGATTCAGACCTCCGGTCGTGCGGCAAGAAACATAAATGGCAAAGTAATCATGTATGCAGACAGAATAACTGGTTCTATGCAGGAAACTATAGATGAAACAAATCGAAGAAGGGAAAAACAGATAGCCTACAATCTGGAACACAACATTACTCCTGAAACAGTTTTCAAATCTCACGATGAAATTATCAAACAAACATCGGTACTTGATATTCGCAAAAAAGAACCTGTGCCATACGTAGAACCTGACTACATGACTATGGGAATGGTAGCTGATAATGTGTTGGAGAAAATGAATGGCACTCAAATAAAAAAAGCAATTGACGAAGTAAAACAACAAATGCTGAAAGCTGCTAGAGACCTGGACTTTCTCACTGCAGCCAAGCTAAGAGATGAGATGCAATCCATGGAAAAGATGCTAAAAGAGAAGAAGTAGCTCCTCCTGTTTCCCGACAAGCCCATTTCCATTATTAAGTTTCACCAGATTTTTTTTGTGGTTCCTTTTTGAGATACCCACTTAGCAACCAATTTACATTAATAAATAATTGTATTCGAATTGCGCAAAATTAATTAAACGAAAAAATCACTTTAATGATTTTAATCAGTTTTTCTAAATAAACAAAACCCACCCAAACATGAAAAAAATTGCTGTTGGAATCGTTTCCGGAATCGGAATTCTGATTGCCGGATTACACATTTCTATCAACCTGAGCTGGGATAAAAAATATGAAGTCCCAATGCCGGAGATTTATGCCAGCAGGGACTCTGCAGTGATTGCAAGGGGTGGGAATATTTAGCATTTGGCCCCGCACAATGCGCTCTGTGCCATATTCCTGACGGAAAATTTGGAGACGTAGATAAAGGTGGAATTATTCCTTTGAGCGGAGGATACGAATTTGATATTCCACCTGGAAAACTTAGAACTCCTAATCTAACACCTTATGAAGAAACGGGTATCGGAAAATATACTGACGGAGAATTGGCAAGAGCATTAAGACGCTCTGTAAAACATGACGGAAGAGTGCTTTCCCCGTTCATGCCTTTCCAGGATATAAGCGATGACGACCTCACTGCTATTATATCTTTTTTACGTTCACAACCTGCGGTGAAAAACAATGTACAACCTGTGGAATATTCATTCCTTGGAAAGACAATATTAGCATTTAGTTTAATCAAGCCAATGGAACCGACTGCTACACCACCAAAATCTGTAGCCATTGATTCTACCGCAGAATATGGCGGACATATAGCCAACTCTGTTGCGAATTGTCGTGGTTGTCATTCTGACAGAGATATGAAAACAGGTGCATTCACAGGAAAACCATTTGCAGGAGGACTACTCATGGTTCCAGATAAGCTATCAAAAGGGTATGCCTTTGTAACTCCAAATCTTACACCTGATAAAACAACAGGGATAATGGCTAACTGAGACGAAGAAACATTTGTAAAACGTATGCAAAGCGGGCGTATTCATGAAGGCTCTCACATGCCCTGGGGTGTATTTCCCAGAATGAATGATGTTAAACTAAAAGCTCTATACAGATATCTTCAAACTGAACCTGCTGTAGCTAAGAAAATAGAAAAAACAGTTTACGCTCCGGGCGATAAACTTCCGCAATAAACCTTTGTTTACTATTCCAAAATGATAAAGAGGCTCAATTGAGCCTCTTTATTTATAAACTATGATAAAATGATTACGATTTACTCATTGCCTTTTTCTGCAAACGCTTTTCTTTCCTTTCATACCATTTTGCTTTGAAAAAAGGATATTGATTTAATTCTTCTTCAGTAAAATCAGGAGGAAGATTGTCATGTATGATTTCTCTGCCTTCTTTGTCGGCATTCATTTCCTTTGCAAGCTCATCAAATTTGGTTTGTAAAGCTGCCAAACTCCATTCCCCAAAAACAGTATGTCCTCCTTCATACATCTGTACCTGATACTCCTCAAATGTAGTGATATAGCCCGAGTAGCTATTGGCATAAGGCGCTAAAACAACTTCTTTAATTCCTTTTCCTTTCAGCCTGCGCTCAAGCGACTCTTTCAATCTTTTAGCAGCAATAGTTGTAATCTCAAAAGGGAAGGAGCAAATCGCAATTTCGCCTAAAGTAAATATCTGAAGCGGAAGAATTTTAGCAGTCCAGGGCTTTCGCTTATATCCTTCTTTCACAAAATAATTTTTCAGCAGTGCAATGCTTGGTTCTACCCATGCCGGTAAAACAATTCTGTCAATGTGCTTAGTCCCGAGCATTCTTCTGGCATTGGGCTCAATGACAATATCCTTTGCCGATTGAGTTTGATATTTCACCAGAATAGCATCTTTGTATTTATCATTGAAAAACTTAGCTCTTGTCAACTCAATCATTTTAATGATACCGATGGGAATTTTTGCAAGCTTCGCAACTAAAGGATGCGCACCCGGTCCATCTACATAAGCGCCTCCAAAAAATGCCATTCCCATTGCCGCAGGTCCTGTTCTTGCATCAGTGTTATCGTTTGTAAACTCTGGATTGCAATTTACCTGAGTGAAATCAACATATTTTATGGCTGAATCTATAGCCGCAGCAATTTGAGCTGAACTGCGTTTCAAGGACTCAATAATTTCAATAGCCTTTTCTGTTTGAAGCTGCCCATTGAACTTGGCACTTTCATAATCGTTTTCACTATTGCCATCCCACTTGCCGCGCTGATACTTTCTTTTTGGATTGTATTTAAATCTGGGAGTAATATCGCCACAATTACCTTGCGCAAAAGCTCCGATATATCTGTTCGGCATTTTTTGTTCCAAAAAATTAGCAGCGTAACCTTTATTGTCGGAGCATACTTTATTCAGGTCATTGGATACGTTAGTAGTATGTACCCCAAACCAATTGATGCTGCCAATATCATTGCCAGCTGCGTCAGTGAACCGCAACAAATACATATTCCGGTCAACCCCTGTATTCAGTGTATCTTTTGTAAGCTTGGGATTAGCCTCAGGGTTTTGATTGTATTGATACATGGAACGGTTGAATGCTACATTTTTATCAAGGCTAAACTCAGATTTCCCGAACGAAATATTCCCGGGCTGAAGATGCTGTTCTGCTTCGAGAATAGAATCTGTGATGCCACTTACAAGCTTATCATAAACCTCCTTTACAAACCCTGGAATGCTAATATTATACAACCCATAATAAGAATAACCACCCGGCCCACTATGAGTATGCTGAGCTGTCAACATAAAGTTTTCTTCATTATAACCTAGTCCGGGCTGTCTCTTTTCTAGCTCAGCCAATACGCCCTTCTTCAAGGCAATAGTAATAAAGCCTAACTCTGCATTTACCATCAGAACTTTGGTTTTCTTTTCGTCATCTGCAATCACAAATGCTCTGGAATACAAAGGCGTTTCCACGCCTTCCATGGTATGGAAATACATGCCATAACCAAGCATACCAACACCTTTTACAAATGCTGTAATATCAGCTTTGCCGCAACCTATTAAATACATAACACAGCGTTTATGTGCTAATATACCGCGAAGCAGCCAAAGAAAAAATGCTTTTCAATCAGAGTGCATAAGAACCTCACGAATGGAAAGCGATTAGTAATGGTAATTATCAGAAAGAATAGGTAACCTGTAGTGTATAGTTTCTCGGGGCTTCTACATAGCCCGGTCTATACGTGTATTCCGTATTTGTAATGTTCTTTATGATTGCTGTGGCAGTAAGTTTATCATGCCAATTATATCCTGCTCTCACATCCAAAACGAAAATTCCCTTTGTATGAGATTCGCGCCATTTTCTTATTGGACTGATAATATTAAACTGCGGGTCTATTCGCTTCATCTGGCTTGTGTAAGTAGCTGTTGCCCCAAAAATAAAGCCTTTGTATTCTGACTGAATATCAGCCTTTGCAGTATGCTGCATTCGGAAATTAAGATAAACAGCGGTTGGATCTTTCAGTATTTGACTCGCGTTGAGATTCCAAGGTTCCATGTAGGTATATCCGATTAGGAAATTCAATGGCACGCCATAAATCTTACCTGTACCAATTGTCGAGAATTCAAATCCCATAATCATTGCCTTAGTATAGTTTTTAGCCTGTGCAATGATGAAGTATTTGGAAGGCACTGGCACCGGTGAACTGTCTCTTTGTAGGTTTACAAACTCTATCAAATCACGATATCTGTTTACAAAACCTGCTACATCTGCATAGAACATCCACTTAGAAATTTTCACTCCTTGCTTAATTCCTATTTCAGCACTCCATCCGCTTTCTGGTCTCAAATTGAAATTTGGCACTGCATACGCTCCACTCCTAGGTGTTTCCACAAATTTTTCAGAGATAGAAGGGAATCTATACCCTTGCCCAAAAGATGCGCGGATAAATGTCCCTTCAGTTGCCTGATAGTTTAGACCAAAACGAAAAAGTGGTTGCACAGGAGATTTGATAGCATTAGCCCCTGAACGATTAAGGATTTTATTCAGTACCCACTGTTCATTCATAGAGGATGTTGTATCCAGTTTGTAAAACTCCAGTCGCACACCGCCCGATACTGTAAGCCTTTTGAAGAATTTCTTATCGAACTGGAAAAACCAACCTGCATTTGCCTCAAACCTCTTACCAAAGGTGAGACTTCTAACGTTAGTATAATATCCGGAAATTCCGGTTGAAATATTCAGATCAAGTTCTTTGAAACGTTTTGAAAAAGCATAGTCTCCATAAATCTTATGCGACTGACTGCTATCCCCTGAGGTGTTTTGTCCACGAGCAAAATAATATCCAACTCTCACAGTGTGTTTATTATCCTGCTTGTCGTAATAGTTTACATAAGGATTTACATTGATAGTCAATATTTTTTGAACATCGAAATTTTGAGAAACCAAAACGAAACTATCTCTCTTACTTGAATTTATGGTAGCGACATTTCTTTTCATCATTTCAGTATCCTTATTAGTAATAGCCTGAATCAATGAATCGCCAAAATCTGATGGATAATCTGCATAACCTTTATACAGGAAAAAATCATCGTTACGCTCATGGGAAACATTCATCATTACTCCCATTGCCAGTGATTTGAGCTTTGTAGGAACATATTTCAGCTTTACAAAACCTCTTATTCTTTCATAAGAGTTTTTCATAGCATAACCTTCATTTGTATTGAATGCAATGTTTGCTGTCAAATCTACGTTCCCGATTCGCGAAGCATGTACTATACTCACATTTCCAAAAACTGGCGCCTGATATTTTTCCTTGCCATCAACCAATTTTCTTTTAAACCAGTAAAAGTCCTTGTTCGCATGGTGGTCATAAAACCCAAATCCTGTATACAATTTTGTTAATGGCTCACCTGCTTTCGGAGAAATAGTTCGGATATTGATTAATCCATTCAAAGCCGAAGATCCATAAGAAGCGGATGCAGCGCCCTTGATAATTTCCATTTGATTGATGGCTTCTGTAGGCATGGCTTCCCAGCGAATACCTCCGTTTTCCGGACTCACCATAGGTATATCATCTAACAATACCAATACTCTATTTCCTGTAGCATCTGCAAATCCGCTACCCCCTCTGATAGAAATTGTCCTGTTTCCCAGCATATTTACTCCAGGTACTTTATTGACTGCCTCGCTCAAACTTTGATTACTCTGTGTAATATTTTGTCCTTTGAGTACATCAAGGGAAACTGTCTCCTCCCCTAATTTCTTTTCAAATTTACTTCCTGTTACAACTACAATCTCCATTTCTTTGGTAACATCCGTCATCGTAACATTAACCATCTTCTCGGTATTTCCCTTCAAAGGCAAAATATCTATAGTTCTGTTTTGATAACCAACATAGGTCAATTCCAATGCAAAAGGCTTATCTGCCGGTACTTTTAGTTCATAATTCCCTTCAAGATCAGTAGACATAGCTATTGTAGTGCCTTTGATTTTTACATTAACTCCTATCATCGGGCTGTTGTCCTTTTCATCGGATACTTTACCTTTTACTGTGGCCGTTTGAGCGTTGGAAACAATTGAAAACGCAGAAAATATTAAGAGGGTATATAGCTGCTTCATGAGATACTTTTTAAATAAACTACTGTATTTTATCTGTGAATGTTATGCTTTTTTGTGAAATAACAAATTTTCGATTGTGGATATCCTGTTACTAACAAAAAATACATTATAAAATACTGCTCAACAGCATGATTTCCAGTCGATAGTAACGCTAAAAACTTGAATGAAATATGATTTTTGAAATCATTATTCCCCTACTTAAATGGACTTCGGAGTATATATTCTCTTGGTTGCAATCTACTTGTAAAAAACTCCATGATGTAGTTGATTACAGGATTGAGGTATTTCAGATAGCCAAACATGGGCTTCACCTGAGCCCCAATTGTAGTCTTCACCTCCGGTGCTGTACGGCCAAAATGAATCTGTGCTTTCTGCTTCTTAATGGTAAGAGCTACCACATCATAAAGCATTCTTTGATACAAATGCAATTCGCGCAATACACTATAATCTATCCCAAAATAATGCGCCTCAAGGCTGTTTTGCAATTCATACAACGAAGTGAATCCGATCAGTTTATCATGCAAAAAATAACCAACGAAATGATAACGCTCCGGCTCCATCTTTTTCTGCTCTTCAAAAAATTGGTCATGCAATGATGCCAATTTGAAATCCACTTTATTGGTAACCTGATTGTATAGAAAAGCGATTTTTTGCGCATGTTCTTTTATGTGCGCTGCATCCATTTCCTTTGCTACCACCTCGGTACTTTGCGACAAAATCTTCTTGGCCCGCACTCGGTATTTTGAACTTAAAGCCAGCAAATAATCATCGAAACTTTGCCATTCAGCAGGAATATTCATGATATTATCAGCTTCCACAGCTATGGTTCTGAATTTCTCCTCACGGAAAACTTTGGCAGCATCAAAATCAGTCTCATAAAAATCTGCATGAAGTATCGCTTTTATATGTGGATATTCAAAACAAATCTTTTTGATACAAGCCATCTGCAATTCAAACTTTGCCTCCTTGTCCATTCGATTCAGGCAAAAGCAGCCTGCCTCTCCTGTCATGAAAATATTTCCCGCATTCAGCATAGGAGCTTTGATACTTGCAATTATAGGTTTGAAAATACTCAGCACATATGCACTCATTCTCCTGAGAAAACTACCCTCTGATGTAGATGGGAAATAAGGAATGAGATTAGTGCCCAAAAATGTATTTTCCTGAAAGTAGGAGAACCCCACTATGGCTTTATCCAGCCTTGCTACTGCATAATAAAACTTAAGTTGATCAGAATGCAATTGCTCAATAAGAGTGAGATAGTTTGGCTGCATCAGATAATTATCAGGCGAAGCAATATTCACCCAAACCATTTCAGGGACATCACATGCCTTGGTATATATAGTAATGTCTAAATCCTCGATTTGTGGGTGCATCAATGCAAAGTTGCTCGGTTAAAGAAACACTTTTTGTATAAAATGTTTCAGACGTTTAGGATTATTATCAATTAAGAGAACTAAAGTTATCCAGGTATTCTTGCAACGTATTTCTCCATCTCAGCCAATCGCTCTTTTATTTCTTTCGATTGGGGTTTTGCAGCTTTTGCCTTTTTAAAATAATCCTTCCCGATTTTAAATTGCTTAGAGGTGAGTTCTATTGATGCCAGCTGCATAAATGCAGTTGCTCTGCTGTCATTGTCAGGCAGGCCTTTTTGAACAGCAAGCTTCAGATTCGTTTTTGCGCCTTTCACATCACCTTTTTGTGCAGCAAGCATTCCAAGTTGAAGATAAGAAGCGCCTTCATATTCCTGACCAATCAAATCACTTTTACTTTTTAAACTATCCTGCAAAAAACCTTCTGCCTTGCTATAATCTTTGTCCATCATAGCCAGATTGGATTGAATCATATAATATCCCTGACGCACAGGTTTAAAAAGCAACTTTGGATATTTTATAGAGCTCAAATATTTCTTAGCCATTTCGATATCGCCTTTCTCCATAGCATCTTGTACCAGACGAAGCGGGCCAAAAAAGAAATGTGAACCAATGGCAATGAGAGCAAGAATTAATACAAATGCAAAGCTGAACCAGTCTCCGTAAATGCCGAGCGCAACAGCTCCAATAATTAGAAAAACTCCAAGTGGTAAACGATACTCCAACAACAGATGATAAAACTTCATAATTATATTTTAGAGGCGCAAATATAATTATTCAGCATACATAGCTTCCACAATCTGCTCATAATGTTTCAGAATTGTTTTTCTCTTCACTTTAAGAGTAGGAGTAAGCTCTCCACTTTCGATAGTCCATTCTGAAGAGAGCAGCTTGAATTTTTTAATAGACTCTACATGCCCAAAATTTAAATTAGCTGTTTCTATTTCCTTTGCCAATAATTCTAAAACTTTGGGATGGATAACTGCTTCTTCATTGGTTTCAAAACTTAATCCATGATCATCGGCCCAGGCTTTGAGCGATATGAAAGAAGGAACAACCAAAGCTGCAATAAATTTCTTATTATCCCCCACAAGCATGGCCTGCTCGATGTATTTCGATTCTTTTAGCTTGTTTTCAATAGGCTGTGGCGCCACATATTTACCACCGCTGGTTTTAAAAAGTTCTTTTTTCCTATCGGTGATTTTTAGAAACTTTCCATCTACTATTTCCCCTATATCACCAGTGTGTAACCATCCTTCACTGTCTATTACTTCAGCTGTGAGATCAGGACGCTTAAAGTAACCTTTCATGATGTTATCTCCTTTTGCCAGTATCTCACCATCTTCCAAAAATTTAATCTGAACACCCGGTAGAGGAATACCTACCGTTCCCATTTTTCGATTTTCAGGCTCCGCTCTGTTCAAACTGATACCCGGTGCTGATTCTGTAAGTCCATAACCTTCAACTACAGCTATGTCGGCAGCTGCAAAAAGGCGGAATAATCTTTCCTGAAAAGGTGCTGCTCCTGTAACGATAAACTTCACCTCACCCCCCAATGCTTCGTACCATTTGGAGAAAACAAGTTTACGAGCCACAGCAAGTTGCAAATCATACCAGATTCCTTGATTGGTATTCAGCTCATATTTTAATCCTAAATCAATAGACCAGAAGAAAAGTTTGCGCTTAAACCCTGTGAGTGCAGCTCCCTTTTCCATAATTTTCTCATATACCTTTTCAAGCAAACGAGGCACAGTAGTAAAAGAATACGGATGCACTTCTTTAAGATTTTCACCAATAGTTTCAAGGTTTTCGGCATAGTGAATAAAAATGCCCTGAGACAAATAGGCGAAGAATACAATACGCTCAAATGAATGGCAAAGAGGAAGAAAGCTCAATGCCTTTTTACCATTTATGAAAGGAAGTATAGATTCTGTAGATATAAGATTAGCCACCATATTTTTATGGCTAAGCATTACTCCTTTGGGGTTTCCTGTTGTGCCGGAAGTGTAAATTATTGTAGCTAAATCATCTGACGCTACAGCATCGGTGTGCTTTTGAATTTCAGAGTAGTTAACCTGCTCTAGTAAAGGTAGAATAGAGGTCCAGTGAGGTGCTTCTGCTATATTATCAAACACATAAATTCCCTGAAGAGAGGGAATAGCATGCTTCACACGTTTAACCTTTTCAAAGAGCAATTCATCTGAAACAAATACATATTTAACCTCTGCATCATTCAAAATGAAAGCAAAATCATTTTCACTGGCAGTGGGATATAAAGGCACTAAAACAGCCCCTATCCATTGGCAACCAATATCTACGAAATTCCAATCTGGCCTATTGTTTGCCGCTATACCAATAGTATCACCCTTTTTAATACCGAGATTCAGCAATGCCTGAGCGAATTGCTTGCTGATATTCATAGTATCGGCATAAGAATATGCTCTCCATTTCGTGACCGATGCAGCAGTTTCTTTTGCAGCCAAAAAATTTTGATTTGGGTAAGAATTATATTTCTCTGTTAAGTAATCAAACAATCTGGTTTTGGTCATGACACGAAATTTTACTTTAAAATAAAAAAATACCAATCAAATACAGAATTGCTAAATAGTTTGAAAAAGAATTTTAAAAATTGAGGTTTAGGTGTTTAAACATAGTTTTACAAAAATATTATAACATGAAAAATATCATTGCACTTTGTATTTCTATTATCACCCTTTCTGCAAATGCCCAAAACTGGACATTAGACCGTGCACATTCATCCGTTAGATTCAGCATAATACACATGGTAGTTTCTGAAACTGAAGGCAGCTTCAGAGATTTCAGTGGTATAGTTAATGCAGGGAAAGACGATTTTTCTGATTTGAAAGTAGAATTTATCATTCAGGCAAAATCTGTTGATACTGACAACTCCAGTCGCGATGAACACATTAGAGGCGCTGACTTTTTTGAAGTGGACAAATACCCAACCTTTACTTTTAAGTCTGAATCTTTCAAACTAGTGAAAGGAAATGAGTATGAACTGGCAGGAGATATGACCATAAAAGGGGTAACTAAAAAAGCAACCTTCATTACTAAGTACAATGGAACTATTGATACTAAAAACGGAAAGAAAGCAGGTTTCAAAGCTGTAACTTCTATCAAGCGTTCTGACTTCAATATGAGTTGGAACAAGACTTTGGATAAAGGAGGCTATGCACTGAGCGATGAAGTAGAAATCACAGTGAACATTGAGCTGAATAAGAAAAACCAATAAGATGGGAGCTATTGAGCGACTGATTCATCAAAAGAAATTTGATAGTGAATTTCACAAAGCTGCAATCAGTCTGATTTATTGTGCAAACGAAATCAATGCTCATAATTCAGAAATTTTCAAGCCTTATGACATTACCCAACAGCAGTATAATGCAATCAGAATACTCAGAGGCAATAAGGGCAACACCACATCTGTTCAATACATCAAAGAAAGACTGCTGGATAAAAACAGCGATACTTCAAGATTGATAGACAGACTGCTGAAAATTGGCTATGTGGAACGAAAAATCTGTAAAGCAGACAGACGCAGTGCCGATATCCAAATTACAGAAAGTGGGTTGAAATTATTATCGGAAATAGATCATAAAATAAAACGAGAATTTGAGCCATTAAAAGAACTCAACTCTATTGAACTCAAAAGTTTAAATGGGTTACTCGATAAAATACTGAATGCTTTATAAAGAACAAAACCTTGCAAATGCTCCCAAAGGCAAGTTCTTGGAAAATTTATCTTTCAAATACAACTCCCCTATTTCAACCTGCTTTGACTTGATATTTTGCTGAACCAAATTCTCTAAAATCAATGATGAAAATCCAAGTGAATAGGCATTCAGAATTAAGAAATGCTTTTCAGGGTCTAACAATTGAATCACTTCTTTCATCATTTCATTCAGCTGATCTTCGAGCTTCCATTTCTCTCCGTTTGGCCCGTGACCATAAGCGGGAGGATCCAGAATAATTCCATTATACTTATTACCACGCTTTGCTTCGCGCTTCACAAATTTCAAGGCATCCTCCACTACCCAACGTATATCTTTCAATCCGCTCAATTGCTGATTTTCGTTTGCCCATGTTACCACCTGTTTTATAGAGTCAAGATGGGTGGTTTCTGCTCCTGCAGCTCCGGCCGCCAACGATGCTCCTCCTGTATATGCAAAGAGATTTAAAAACTTAGCAGGTTGTTTATCAAATTTAGAAACACAACCCGCTATGTATTCCCAATTCACAGCCTGCTCTGGAAACACCCCTACATGCTTGAAAGAGGTGAGACCCAAACGAAGCTTGATAGATTTATTAGCTATACTTTTAATCGGATAATTAATTGTCCATTGCTCAGCTGTGTTTGCCTTTATCTTTTTCCAGTCTCCGGATGAACTACTTTTTGGAACAAACTTAACATGAGCAATTTTTTCCCACTCTTGCTCTGTCATGCTCTTGTCCCAAATAGCCTGCGGTTCAGGTCTGATGGTTATATGGTCGCCAAAACGCTCCAGCTTCATAAAGTCACCGGAGTCTATCAACTCATAATCAGCAAAGTTTTCGGGAGTAAAAGACAGAATCTTGTTAGACATCAGGAATTATTAAAGAAACAAAGATGAAAAAAATTATTGCTCTACCACTATATACAAGTCTTCATTATCTTTTTTCATCCAATATTTTTCTCGGGCATATTGGCTCACATAATGTTCATCAGTAATTAACTTATTATATTCTTGTTCTACTTTTATGGCTTCTTGTTTATAGAAATCCATCTTGCCTTCCATTTCGTGCAGCTCCCGCCAAAGCCTATATTGGCTGACCATATTATTATCATCCAAAAACAACATCCAAATAGCAAAAGCAAAGCCAGTAAGGAAAAAAACATTCCTGAAAATAGCCGGTATCTTACCGATTGCATCGCGGGTCAGTTGAATCATAGCGTAAATATCTGAAAAGGGATTTTGAGCAAAGCATGGAATTAATAACAGCAGATGGTGAGTGTGTATTGTAGTGAGCAGGGAGTATAGTTTGCAGTTAAGACATCCAAAGTTTCTGAAAACTTCAGATGTTCAAAAGTCATTCAGAAGACCTGACAAAAGCAAAAAATACTTACATTAGCTCAGCAACCCTAAAATTCAAATTATCAGAAAGTACGCAACAAAATTTTGGACGATATGGTGCCTGTGTACCTTCATTGTTTTAGCAAGTATATTCTATGTAGTAGAACTCCTGCTTTTGGCATTGGGAAAAGTAACCTATAACTTGGCGCATCGCTGGCCAACAGTCTGCACTAAAGCACTACTTTTTTCGTGGGGTGTAATCATAAAGCAACACAACAAAGACTTACTTAAAAATCTACCGCAGTGTGTCATTGTAATTAATCATCGCAGCGATTTAGATGCACTGATTGCCACAGGATATATGCCCGGCATATTCAAGTTTATAGGCAAGAAAGAACTGGAACGTTATCCATTTATTGGAGTTTTGGTCAGAAGCCTATATATATCCGTTGACCGTTCAGATACAATTTCAAAAAAGCAGAGTTTGCACAATATGAAAATGCACTCCGCCAACGGTTCAAACATTGTTGTGTTCCCTGAAGGCTGGTCAAATTTTTCGAATCAATATCTTCTGGAATTAAAACGAGGTGCTTTTGAAGTGGCTATTGCAGGGCAACTGCCCATAGTAGTCTGCGCAATGATTAACACTCACGAGTTATTTCCAAAACCAAAAATTCAATTAACCTCTGGTGTAGCTCATGTGTTTTGGGAAAAAATAATTCCTACTCAGGGAATGACTTTAGATAAAGACTTTGAAAAACTAAAGCAAGAAGTTGCTGATGTTTTTCTATCACGCTTAAAACAATTCTACCCTCAGGGCTACTCCTACCCTACCGACCAAATGGATTTTGAAACGTGGAAGCAAAAAATGCTATCCAAGAAATAATGATCACAAATTTCCACCAAACATAATTTTCTGTTTGCCGTGTTTTAACTTTAACTGATCTATGACCTTGAAACGCCTAGATTTTTCAGTGTTCTCCTCAAAAACAGAAAGCTGATAATTAAGCGGTGTAAGTTGACTGAATTTTATACCAATTTGCCGCAAGGGCATTCTGTCGTTCCAAATTTCATCGAAAATACTTTCTGCAATTTGGTACAAATCGGGAGTGGCATACTCAGGAAAAATATGACGTTGATGCGTGAAGGTTTCAAAATCAGCATAACGTATTTTAATGGTAATGCAGGAAGTTTGCTTTTCGCTTTGCCTCAAATCAAAAGCTAATTTTTCGGTCAGTTTAAATAGCAGCGATTTCAACTCCGATTCATTACTCATGTTTTCGGAAAAAGTTCTTTCCATCGAAATAGACTTCTCTTCGGTATGAGATGTCATTTCAGTATTTTCCAATCCTCTGGATTTACGCCAGAGAAATACGCCTGACTTACCGAATCGCTTAATCAAAAAATTCAGTTCATAAGTGCGCAGCTGAGCAATGTTATAAATGTTCATCTTATTTAGCGACTCAGCCATTTTTTTGCCTACAAAAGGAATTTCGCCCACATGTTTCGGATCAAGATATTCCTGCTCTTTTCCGTGAGGCACCACAAAAGTGCCATTGGGTTTAGCATCCTGAGTGCACATCTTAGCTATCATTTTGGTAGATGCCAATCCCCATGAAATCGGCAGTCCTGTTTCGGCAATGATTTTATGGCGCAACTCATGACTCCACTTTTCACAACCAAAAAACTTATCCATTCCACTTACATCAATATAAAACTCATCAATAGATGCTTTATAGAACTCGGGGGAAATATCCGCAATAATTTGAGTAACAATGGCTGAATATTTTGAATAATCACCATAACCTGAATGCACAAAAACCGCATCAGGACATAGTCGCTTAGCCTGAGCGGTAGGCATGGCAGAACGCACCCCATATTTTCGTGCTTCATAACTGCAACTGGAAACTACACCTCTGTTTTCCGAACCGCCTACTACCACAGGTTTTCCTATCAGAGCAGGATTTTTCAATCGCTCTACTGAGACAAAAAAGGAATCCAAATCAAGATGTAAAATTGTTTTTGGAGGCTGGCTCATAAAGCAATAAGACTAAATTTTTCAACATAAAAGTAAGATGTTTCGCTAAATATTTTAGTTTTGTATTAAATTTTGAAAGATGTTTTTCAACACTAATCTCAAATTTCTAAGAAAAGCCAAAGGATTTACACAGGATGAACTGGCATTCGAAATGGACTTGAAAAGGTCGCAAATCGGCTCATACGAAGAAGGGCGGGCGCATCCTGCCTACGACAAACTTGCAGAAATGGCAAAGTACTTTCATATTTCCATTGACAATATCATCAACAAGGATTTGAGATTGATGAAAGAAGTGCCGCTATTTTCAGATGAACAGCTCAATACGCCTATTCTACAACCATCCAGGGTTTTAGCCATTACAGTAGATGAAGAAAATAACGAGAATATAGAAGTGGTAAACGCCAAAGCAGCAGCTGGCTATCTGAATGGCTATGCCGATCCGGAATACATCAAAGAACTACAACGCTTTCAACTGCCTTTTTTACCCACAGGAACTTACCGCGCTTTTGAAATAAAAGGAGATTCTATGCAGCCGCTTCCTTCCGGCTCAATCGTAATTGGTGAGTATGTAGAAAAAATAGCCGACCTGAAAGATGGCATGACCTACGTGGTCATTTCAAAAGAAGATGGTATTGTATACAAGAGAGTATTTAATAAAATTGAACAAGATGGGCTATTAGTATTGAAATCAGATAATCCAACTTATCAGGCTTACAATATTCCGGCACAGGACATTCTCGAAATCTGGAAAGGTGTGGCACACATCAGCCATGTGAACAAAGGCACAGATCTCAGCTATCAAAATATCCTGACGCTAATGCAGGAACTGAAACTAGAAATTCAGGAACTGAAAAAATAATTATCGCAGTTTTTCTTTGGGTTTTATATCTTACAGCAAATACACTTTTGAATGGCTGCTAAAAAATCTTTGACCCTGATAGATGCTATCCTTATTGTTTCAGGATCCATGATTGGTTCCGGAATTTTTATTGTAAGTGCCGATATGTCGCGAACAGTTGGCTCACCGGGTTGGATGCTCTTTTTATGGATTTTATCGGGACTGATTACCGTGCTCGGAGCATTGAGTTATGGTGAATTGGCTGGTATGTTTCCTAAAGCTGGTGGCAATTACGTATATCTCCGCGAAGCTTACAATCCGCTGATAGCCTTTGTTTATGGCTGGACACTCTTCCTTGTGGTGCAATGCGGCACTATTGCAGCTGTGGCAGTAGCCTTCGCCAAATTCAGCGGAGTGCTCTTTCCTGCTTTCAGTGAAAAAAATATTCTATTGAGTCTTGGTGGCTTTCAACTTACAGCCGCTCAAATTGTGGGAATGGGTTCTATTGTTTTCCTTACCTGGCTCAACAGCAAGGGCATTCAGTTTGGAAAAATAATCATAAGAGTTTTCTCTTCCACAAAAATCATTGCGCTGATAGGCATTATTCTCGCAGGATTTTTAATGGCATCAGACCCATCCATCTGGCAAACGAACATCAGTAATTTATGGGCGACAAATGTGCCTAAAACAGAAGGTGAAGGCATAAGCTGGCAAAGCATTTCCGGTATCGGTTTACTTTCAGCACTTGGTCTTGGGCTTGTTGGTTCGTTGTTCTCGAGCGATGCTTGGAACAATGTGACTTTCATTGCCGGAGAAATTGAAAAGCCAAAGCGAAATATTCCTCTAGCATTGTTCATTGGAACTACGGTGGTTTGTATTATATACTTCCTTGCGAATATTGCGTATCTGAAATTGCTGCCGTTTTATGGCAATGCACATGGCACTTCAGTACTTGAGAGAGGTATTATGTTTGCAGAAAATGAGCGAGTAGGAGTGGCAGCAGCTCACATGATTTTTGGGAATGCCGCTTCTATCATCATGGCAGTCCTGATTATGATTTCTACTTTCAGTTGCAACAATGGTATTATCCTTTCTTCATCCAGATTATTTCAGGCAATGGCTGTAGATGGTTTGTTCTTCAA
>CANHIG010000034.1 GCA_947461105.1 Bacteroidota bacterium
AAGCCGAATTTATTATCTATTTCTTCAGGCGACAGGCCGAGCTTTGCAAACACTCTGTCCTGCAAATCTTTCTGATGAATACGGATAGAGCCCGAAAGGATTTCGTTGCCGTTCATCACCAGATCGTAAGTCTGAGCGCGCACTCGAGTTGGGTCGCTGTCGAAATACTGCATATCTTCAGGATGCGGAGAGCAGAACGGATGATGCACAAAAAGGAAATAGAAAAAATAGCAGAAGCCCAAGGCGTCTTGAAATCCACTGTTGACAAGGATTGGGTGCTTGGTCATTTCATTGATGGAATATATGCCACCCCTGAGCTGCGAGAGACACTCATTTTCAAAGGAGGCACGTATCTTCGAAAATGCTATTTCCCAAATTATCGTTTTTCTGAAGATCTGGATTTTACCTGTATCAATCCCAAATTTGAACTGACCAAGTGAATTTTGAACCAGTTAGTGCAAGTTATTTCAGACAAAACAGAACTCCCTTTATACATTCAGGAACTTAATACCCTCAAACATAATGAGAAAATAACCGGATATAAAGCAGTAATAAAATTTTGGGGAGCTGACCACCCAAGAAATCAGGCGCCACCACCTCCAGAGAGATGGACTACCAGTATCAAAATAGAAATCATTCTTTACGAGTGCATGGTCTTTCCTTTCGAAACGAGACCAGTGCATCATCCCTATTCTGATCAACTCTCCCATTATCCATTGGAGATTCCTTGCTATGCTATTCATGAGGTACTTTCAGAAAAATTACGAGCACTTATTCAGCGCTCCTACTCAGCCCCGAGAGATTTCTATGATATTTGGTATTTATCCAATCATGTAAATGATATTAATTGGATAAAAGTAAAAGAAGCCTTTTTCGCAAAAATGGAACACAAAGAAATTGAGTTCAAGGGAGTGGAACAACTGATTAATAATGAAAATCACAAGGCGCTGAAAGCAGCCTAGAACAATAGTTTAGCACACCAAATCCCCAAAAACCAGCTTCCGAAATATGAAATAGTTAAAAAGGAGTTAGTGGTGTTATTAAATCAATTATTCAATTAAACTGATGATGAAAAATAAACATAAGCCCAATACTTATCAAAAAATGAAATTAATAGTTTATCTACTTATATTGATTTCCCCCACTAGCGCGAGTGAAAAACACTCGCACTGATATCACAAGTTTAGTCTTCGTGACTTGCGATAGTGTATAAGCAAGTTTGCAACTTACGCCTAGTATAATCAAGTCAAAAAGCTTGAAAGAAAAAAGAGACACAAGTTAGTTTCACACAACCCATGCTCAAAACTTGTGCCAGTAGAGGAGAAACTTTTATGTTGTATTGTCTCTATGGGCTATAGGCGCTAGAAAGCACGAATAGCACGTACATATCCAGCTGAGGCCTTACCATTGACGTACCCACGCATATTGCCAAATCCAAAGGCCCACGCATTGAAATCATCAGCCTCTCTACTACTCCAATAGTCAGCTAATATCAATTCTGATGCACCTGCCGTTTGAGCCAAAGCTCTCGCTATAGTGTAATAGTTGTTAGATAACATACTTAGCTCTTTTATAGAAGGCAAATACCAATCATTCTGTCCTCCATTGTTGGAATTTAAGCAAAGAGCAGCAGCACTAGATGTATGTCCTGCTTGAGCTGAAATGGAATTACTATTGCTTAGGCCGTCCCAAGAACTTTGTGCAGTAACTCCTATAAGTGTAGATGCAATATTGCTCCAAGCCGTTGAAGTGCTTAAGTCAATGATATCCACTACAAGTCCGTGTTCGACCCCCTGAACATCTTTCCAAAGATGGAAAATAATACCACCTCCAAAATTCTCACCTATATAGTGAACAAAACCACCATTGCTACTGCCTGAACTTTTGGCGTAAAGCGCATAGGGTACACTCATTAATTCGCTAGTGCCGGATATAGAATATGTTGTGCCACCTAGAGGATCTATTTCAGTCTTAATAAAATATGGGCCATTACTCCAATTTATACCAGAAAATGTCCCTGTAATACTGGTTCCAGTTCCAATCTCCATACTTACTAAGCCGTTAGCATTAGTAGTTAATGTTTGAGTTTCGATATATACAGCACTTCCAGAAGCAGAGTCCTTTAGAATGCTGATTTGTATTCCTATTGGAGCGTTTATTACTAATGCATTATTTGAGTTGCGAATTACAGCTTGGTAGCTCATTTTATTTGGTGCTTGAGAAAATACACAAAACGCAAAAAAAGTCAATATCAATGTTGAGCAAGTTTTTTTCATAATTTTTAATTTTTTGTAATTTTAAATGTTTCTACTTCTAGGTTTTTTAGGATTAGTTTTAGAAAATAAGTGCCAGCGGAATATTGCTCTACTGTTATTGTCGTATAATTGGATTCTACAGGCTTGCTATCCAAAACCTTTCCATTAATGTCTAAGAGCTGAAAGAAAGACACTTTGTCGTAAGCATCAACATTTAAGATCAAATATTTTGCTGTAGGATTCGGATAAAGAGATAAATTATGATTTGTTAAATTTTTATTTAATCCTGATGTTGTTGATATTTCATAAGGTTGTTGTACCCCTTGAAATATAGTGCCATTTGATCCAACATTAGCGGTATAAACAATTTGTCCTATAGAGTATGATGCCGAACCTTTACTACTAAAACTATTTCCACCTGCTGCTGTATTTGCTTGTTGAGCGTAAATCGAATTCAGACTAAATATTAAAACGAAAGTTCCATAGAACACAACTTTTTCCCCCATAATTTGTACTATCAATTTAAAACAATGCTACTTACTAAATTTCTAAAAAACAAATTTTTTAGAAATTTGGATGCATTTTAATTAAATTCGCTTTTACAAAATAAAAGGTCATGAAAAAATCACTATTATTACTTTTAACACTAACTACAGTGAATTTGGTGTTTTCACAAATTACTGTAGGTGGCGTGAAAGTATCTCCTACGCTTAAAGTATCAGACAAAATTTTAGAGCTGAACGGAGCTGGCATTAGAAAAAAACTCTTTATTGAGGTTTATGTAGGTGCTTTGTATGTAACCAAAAAAAGCAAAGATGGGGCTGCTCTGGCAAAGGCAAATGAACCTATGGCATCCAGACTTACTATTACGTCCGGTATGGTAACTTCAGAGAAAATGTATGAAGCTACAATCGAGGGTTTTAAAAAATCAACCGGAGGTAAAACAGCACCAATTCAATCCAGCATTGACAAGTTTGTAGCGCTTTTCAAAAAAGAGCCAATTACAAAAGGTGATGTTTTTGATATGGTTTATTTGCCAAGCACAGGAGTTACCGTTTCAAAGAATGGAAAAATTTTGGAAACCATTCCGGGAATTGAATTTAAGACCGCACTTTTCGGAATGTGGTTGGGCAATGATCCTGTAGATACAGGACTTAAAGATGGTATGTTGGGCGTAGAGTAATTACTGATATTTATTTTTTATTGCAAGGGTCAGATTTTTGAATCTGACCCTTGTTTTTTTAGAAGCAGGCTCCGGTAGAGAACTCCCAGTATTGGGCTACCTGTAAATGTGATTTTACATTTGTGCCAACAAAAAATTTAATTCCTTTTCTTTTACCTGTTTCAGCAAAATAATAATTGCCACCGGCTTTTATATATATAGGACTGGTCACAAAATTATTCTTTATTACATATACCCCGAGTCCCAGAAACATTCCTACTTTACCCACCATTAACTCATCTCCTACATATATACTCGGGAAAAAGGCTTTGAGTTTTGCATTCTTCTTGGTGTCCAGTTCCTGAACAACAATAAAATCATGCACGGCTCTGGCATATTCAAAGCTAAAGCCCCCGAATACTTTATTTGCAGTGCTGGTGTATCTTGAGTATAAAATAGTTGCTACATGCACCGGATATGCTGGTCCGTTTTGACCATAGGCTTGTTGAAGCCCCAAAGAGTATTTGATAATTACTTCGTTTTTCTTCAGCGGCTTCATCTTTTCGCAATTATATTCCAGTGTCTTGAGTTGTGGAAATACTTTTATACCCACTGTTGCAATCGCCATATTAATTCCAAAGTTTGGAAGCTTAATAGAAGAATTGGAAAAGTGTGAAAAAGTGAATGCGGTATTAATTACAGAATAAGGAGAAGCTTTCCATTCAAGTCCAATGCGGAATTGAGCCGCCATGTTTATTGTGGAAGATACAATGTTGTTTTCAGGATTTGTAAGATAGTCATAGTGTTTTGTAAGTGCCGCAAACCCACCTCCAATGCGCACATAGCCATTTACATATTTTGTTCTGAATGCATAGAATTTTGCAATAGCCATAATTAAATATGCATCGCCAAAAATTTTATTGTCACCGAAATGGAAATAACTGAAACTTCCCCCTATTTCAGGAAAGTTCAGCGGCTTCTGCCAGTTTTGTTCTCCCAGAGTTTTCTTAAAACCGACCAGCTCAAAACCGTGTGAAAGCTCATGGGGAACTCTGATAATTTTTGGGGAATGTTTTATGAAGGTCCCCAATTGGTAGTTGGCTTCAATGCCCCATTTTCCTGAACGAAAACTTTGTGCAAATGAATGCTGACTGATTAGAAATAAAAATAATAATCCAAATCGCCACATACTTCAAAGTAACTAAATAAAACAAAAAACCCCCGCAACTGCGAGGGTTTTTTTATGACTTCAAAAGAGGTTTATTTTTTCTTTTGTTCTTTAGTTTGAGTTTTTGATACAGCTGATTTTCCTTTTGATGGCTGAGCTGCTTGCGCTGGCTTAGCTGGTTGAGCAGGAGCAACAGGCTGAGGAGCTGCCGGAGTAGCATCTGCTACTACATCTTCCACTGTTCCTTGGATTTTAAGCGTTTCGTTAGGTTCTTTAGCGTTAGATGTAACAGTTACTGTTTTTGTAAATCCACCTACTCTTTGAACATCGTAGTGTACCTTTATAGTACCGCTTTTACCCGGCAAGATTGGCTCAGTAGGGCAAGTAGGAACTGTGCATCCACAACTTCCACGGCAAGAAGACAGAATTAGCGGAGATTTTCCCACGTTAGTAAATTTGAATTCTTTAGTAGCTGCGTTTTCATCTCCTTTTTTCACATTACCATAATCTATGGTAGTTGATTCCCACTTGATTTCAGGTGCATTTGGATCCGGAGCAGCCTGTTCCTGAGCATTTACAGCAGCTGAAAAACCAGCAAAAGCCATAATCATCATTAACTTTTTCATTTTTTAGTTTTTAGTTTTAAATTATTATTTCCTGTTTCTAAGCAAATCTAATGCCTTTTATCAATCAATAAAGATTTCACTCCTCTTCTTTTTGCATCCTTTAACAAAGTAGTCTCCCTTTTAACCAAGTATATATAAAATCAAGTGATTACAACCGTTTTGCAACGCAAAAGCAAGCCAATAGTTGATGATTTTTTCTTATACACCAAGGAAACTATTTGCATAAAATTTGTTTCCTAAGTTTATCGAAGATATAATTGCACCCGCAAAAGATGAGCAACAAAGATTACATACTGACCAAAGTAACGGAGCTTTTTATGAAGTACGGCATCAAGAGCCTTACTATGGATGATATAGCACGTGAGTTAGGTATGTCAAAAAAAACGCTTTACGCTCATGTAGAAAATAAAAATGACCTAGTGTATCAATCTATGCAGTGGCATATTGAGAGAGAGGAGTGCGATTTCAAAGAAATTGCAAATAAAGCATCAAATGCTGTGGAAGAAATGATGAACATAATCACCAATGCTGCTGAACACATCAAGTCGCTGAACACAAATATCATATTCGAGCTGCAAAAATTTTTCCCTGAAACCTATGAGTTGTTTAATAAATTCAGAGAAGACCATATTCGCAAGGCGATATTGTCAAATCTGCAAAGGGGAGTAGAGGAAGGATACTACAGAGAGGATATGGATGTAGAAGTTGTTTCAAAAATTTATGTCTCTAATACCTTCATTCTTTTCGACCAAAATTTATTTCCATCGAAGAAACATCAATTTATAGAACTATACAGAGAGTTTATGAATTATCACCTTCATGGGATAGTGTCATCAAAAGGACTAAAATATATTCAAAAAATAAAAGCACTAAATAGCAAATGAAAAAAATCCACATCATAGCAGGCTTATTGCTATTCGGAAATATAGCAAGCGCGCAGATGCAGCCTGTTAGAACGCTGAGTGTAGAAGAAGCTGTTGCCTATGCTTTAACAAATAAAGCAGAAGCTAAAAATGCAAAGCTATCTCAGGATCAGGCGAAAGCAAGAAATTGGGAAATCATTGCTACCGGTCTTCCGCAAATATCAGGAGGCATAGACTACACTTATTATTTCAAGCGACCTTTGTCACCTGCTATTCAAAAAATATTTGGCGGACAAACCGATGGAACGATTCAGCTTTACAAAGGAATCAGTAATATGACTTCAGACCCGGCTTTCAAAGCCTTTTTGGATGGCTCTGTTCAAGGTCTTGAGGCTTCGAAAGGACAGCCTATTTATTTTCAACTTCCACATAATGTTCAGGCAAATGTTCAGTTGACACAGTTAATATTTGATGGCAGATATTTCATTGGTTTGAAAGCAACTAAAGATTTCACAAGAACGGCAACTCTATCTAAAGCAGTTTCTGACCAAGAAGTAAGGTATAATGTAAGGAAAGCATATTATCAGGCTCAGGCTTCGCAGCAAGCGCAATCTTTACTGAAAGAGAATCTAGCTATTGTAGAAAAATTGGTATCGGATACTCGTGAAGTATACAAGGCGGGTTTCATAGAAGAGCTTGATGTAAATCGTCTTGAACTGATATTGGCAAATCTTCAAAATCAAATTCAAACACAAAGTCAGTTAGCAGAAATTGCCATGGCAAACCTTAAGTTTCAGATTGGCATGAGTATGAATGAGCAAATAATTTTGACGGATAAACTTAATGAACTTCGTGAAAAAGTACAGCAACCCATTACCGATTTCACACCAAGCAAAAGACCGGAATATGAATTGCTGCAAACGGCCATTCGAATAAGGGGATACGATGTGAAACAAAGAGAAGCTGGATATTATCCTTCTTTAGTTGGATTTGCGAGTTATGGTGGAGGTTCTCAGGTAGATAAATTTAAATCCATTTTTCAAAGTAATTCAGCAGCAACAAATGGAAACAACTGGTTTCAAACTGGTATCGTAGGACTGTCACTTAAAGTGCCAATTTTTGACTCAGGGTCCAGAAATGCTAATGTGAAGCAAGCGAAATTAGATCAAGAAAAAACCAAAAACGATTTCGACAATTTCATGAAAGGATTAGAGCTTCAATTGAAAGTTTCTGAAACAACATATAACTCTTCTTTGTTTGAAGAGCAATATGCAGCTAAATCACTAACCCTTAGCCAAAAGATTTTTAATACGACCAGAGTTAAATTCAAAGAAGGATTAGGAACAAGCTTTGAATTGGTTCAGGCTGAGCAGGAATATACCACCAATCAATTAAAGAAAATTCAGGCAACATTAGGTGTGTTGAATTCAAAAGCAGACCTCGATAAAGCACAAGGATTAAAATAAAATTTAAACTACAAAATACATGAAAACAAGAATCATTTTCGCGGCTTTAATTTCAGCATTAATGTTTAATGCCTGCGATAATAAGACTACAAACAAAGAGCTTGAAGCTAAAAAAACAAAGCTTGCTGCTTTGATTACACAGCAAAAAGAATTGCAATTGCAGATTACTGATTTGGAAGCAGAAATAAAAAGCATAGACCCCAAATCAGCATTTGTCGAAAAAGCTAAAAAAGTAGGAATTGACACTTTGAAACTGCAGGACTTCTTCCATTTTATAGAGGTACAGGGAACCATAGATGCGATGGAAAACGTATTGGCTATTCAGCAAATTCCAGGAATAGTTACAGCTATAAATGTGAAAGAAGGAGATCGCGTTTTAAAAGGTCAGGTACTGTATCTTACAGATGCAAGTACTTATCAAAAACAAGTAGAGGTTGTTCAAACTCAATTGGATTTAGCAAAGGTTGCTTATGACAAGCAAAAGAAACTTTGGGAGCAAAATATTGGAAGCGAATTGCAATATCTACAGGCAAAAGCTGGAAAAGAAACTTTAGAGAAGCAATACTCAAATTTAAGTGCTGCGGTAGAACTGACAAAGTGTAAATCCCCAATAGATGGCGTAGTGGATGAGGTTAGAGTGAAGTTAGGCGACATGGCAGCACCAAGCCAGTTGTTGCCGGGTGTGCGCGTAGTGAATGCGTCAAAAATGGTGGTAAAAGCAAAGCTTGCTGATTCGCAAATAGGCAGAGTGAAAGTAGGGGATAAAGTAATGGTAAGCTTCCCTGATATTAACCAAAAAATAGAGGCTCTGGTAACTTATGTGGGTCAAACTGTAGACAAGCAAACCAGAACATTCAATGTGGAGGTGCGCATCAATAATCCGAGCAATGAATACAAAGCAAATATGATTGCGAAATTGCTCATTAACGATGAAATGCAAAAAAGCAAAATCATCATTCAGGAAAATGTGATTCAGAAATCAATAGACGGATATTATGTATTGCTATCTGAAAATGGAAGGGCAGTAAAAAGAGATGTGGAGACTGGTAATAGCTATGATGGAAAAATAATTGTAACAAAGGGGCTGAAGCCAAATGACAAACTAATCACATTTGGATATACCGAAGTGGTTGATGGACAGAAAATAGATTTCTAAAAAAATACTTTGCTAAAAACATGGTGCGCGTAAAAAATATTAAATGATGAAATTAGAGCAATTAAAAGAATTGAAATTCACCTCATGGTGTATTGAAAATAGAACCAGTATTTACGTTTTCACTTTTTTGATTTCGTTTGCAGGTTTGTTTATATACAATAGTTTGCCTAAAGAGTTATTTCCCGATGTTGTAGTTCCCACAATTTCAGTAGCAACTATTTATCCGGGTGCTACTCCTGCAGATATTGAAAATTTGGTAACAAAGCCTATAGAAAAGCAATTGAAGTCTATTAATGGCATCAAAAAAATTACGAGCAACTCGATGTCCGATTTTTGCATTGTTGTTGCAGAATTTGGTACAGATCAAGATCCTACAGTTTGTAAGCAGAAGGTTTCAGATGCAGTAGATAAAGCAAAAAAGGATTTGCCAAGTGATTTGAAAGACGATCCACAGGTTCAAGAGTTTGACATTTCCGAGTTGCCTATCATGAATATCAATTTGGCAGGTGATATGCCTGTGGAGCAATTGAAAGATTATGCGGAGGAGATGAAAGATAGGATAGAAACGCTAAAAGAAATTACACGTGTAGATATAATTGGTGGTTATGAAAGAGAAATTCAGATTAATGTAGATATGTATAAGATGACAGCAGCAGGAATATCTTTTATGGATATTGAAAACGCTGTGGCTCGTGAAAACCTCAATATTTCGGGCGGGGAAATCAAGGTGGGTGATTTGAGAAGAAACCTCAGAGTAACAGGAGAGATTAAAGACCCAAAAGAAATTGGCGATATAATTGTTCGCTCATTTATTGGCAATCCTGTTTTCATTAAAGATATTGCTACAATAGTGGATGGCAGTAAAGACAAGCAAGACTTTGCACGATTAAACGGTAAAACTGTTATTACTCTTAATGTGATTAAACGAAGCGGAGAAAACCTCCTGAATGCTACTGATAAGATTTATGCATTTATTGAAGACTATAAAATCAATCGCTTCCCTGAAGGGGTCAAAGTAGAAGTAACGGGTGATACCTCAGAGAAAACTCGAATACAGTTACATGAATTGATTAACACAGTAATAATTGGATTTGTATTGGTTGTTTTTGTTCTGATGTTTTTCATGGGATTTCAAAACGCCTTCTTTGTTGGTTTAGCGGTGCCATTATCTTGTTTGATAGCGTTTTTGCTCATGCCAGGTCTTGGTCTTACTATGAATGTAGTGGTTCTCTTCTCGTTTCTTCTTGCGCTGGGTATAATAGTAGATGATGCCATAGTGGTGATAGAGAATACACATCGTATTTATAATCAATACACCAATTTCAGTATTGTTCAAGCAGCAAAATATGGCGCTGGGGAGGTTTTTGTTCCTGTGTTAGCGGGTACATTAACTACGCTTGCTCCATTCTTCCCGCTCCTTTTTTGGCCAGGTATTGCAGGTAAGTTCATGAAAAACTTACCGTTAACTTTGATCATTACACTTGGTGCGTCATTGTTTGTTGCCTTTATCATCAATCCAGTGTTTGCGGTTACATTTATGAAGCGCGACTATGATGATGACAGAACTACTTTGAAAGATTTACGCCCATGGTTTATCTCTTTTGCATTAGTAGCGGTTTATGGTTATATATCAAAGCACTTGGCAGTAGCCAATCTTTGTGTATTTCTTATACTTATAATGATACTGCATGTATATGTACTGCAATTTGGTATCATGAAGTTTCAGAAAAATGTGTGGCCTAAATTTCTTGCTTGGTATAAAAACATACTTACAAAAGTTGTGAGAGGGAAAGCACCTTATTTTGTTCCTTTGATTGCATTTGCGCTTCTCATTCTGAGTTTTGGAGCATTGGTGCTTTCAAAACCTCAGGTGGAATTCTTTCCTCAATCTGAACCAAACTTTTCATATATCTATTGCAAATTGCCAATGGGAACAGATGCTACGGTTACTGATTCTATAACAAAGATTGTAGAACAAAGAGTATATAAAGTTATTGGCAAAGCCAACCCTGATGTTACTTCTATAATTACCAATGTTGGATTAGGAGCAGGTGACCCTCAGAATCCTGATAAAGTGCCTACTCCTTTCAAAAGTAAAGTGACAGTTGCATTCAAGCGCTATTCAGAAAGAAAAGATCCTATTACATCTAAAGTGCTAAAAGCTTTGCAAGAAGAGTTTAAAGATGGTGTGGCAGGCGCAGATATTTCAGTGGAGAAAGAAAACAATGGACCTCCTGTGGGCAAGCCCGTGAATATAGAAATTAGTGGAGACGATTTTGAGGTGTTGTCAAAATTGACAAATGAGCTAAAGCTTAACATCAATAATTCGGGTATAAAAGGAATTAATGAGTTGCGATCAGATTTGCAGTTGACAAAACCGGAAATCATTGTGCAATTAGATAAAGAAAAATTGCAAAGAGAAGGTCTTTCTCTCGCACAAGTGGCTGTTGAAATCAGAACGGCTCTGTTTGGTAAGGAAGTTTCTAAATTCCGTGATGCCAATGATGATGCACCGATTCAGCTGCGACTTGATGAGAAATACAGAACAAAGGCAGAGGAGTTGATGAATCTCAATATTTCCTACATGGATTTTGCCACACAATCGTTCCGTCAACTTCCGGTATCATCTATTGCTCGTTTGAAATATGATAATTCATTCAGCCAAATCAATAGAAAAAATCAAAGAAGAGTAGTCACGCTCTCTTCGGATTTAGAAGAAGGATATTCAGCAAGCGATGTGATTCCTAAGGTGCAAGCAATTATAAATGGCTTATCTAAGCCCGAAGGTTATGAAATAGTGATGACAGGGGAGCAAGAGCAACAAAAAGAAACTTCAGACTTTTTGGGCAATGCATTTTTGATCGCATTAGCACTGATGCTTTTGGTAATGGTTACTCAGTTCAACTCATTAGCCAAGCCACTTATCATCACGGGCTCTGTATTATTCAGTTTGATAGGGGTGTTTTTTGGAACGGCACTATTTGGCAAAAAACTTTCGATAGTAATGACAGGAGTTGGATTTTTCTCACTTGCCGGAATTGTGATTAGAAACGGAATCTTGTTGATAGAATTTATTGATGAATTGAGAGAACGAGGAATGAGTGTAGAGGAAGCGGTAATCGAAGGTGGCGCTACCCGTATCACACCTGTATTGCTTACCGCATCTGCAGCCATCTTAGGATTGATACCATTAGCAATTGGTTTGAATATTGACTTTGAAACTTTATTTGGCGAGTTTAATCCGCACTTCTATTTAGGTGGAGATAATGTAGCATTCTGGGGACCTTTGGCATGGACAATGATTTATGGTCTAGTAGTGGCAACAGTGCTTACACTTATAGTTGTGCCATCTATTTATATTTTAGGATACAATATCAAGCGAAGAGTTTTAGGATGGGTTAAAGCTTCTTAGTCTAATAAGTATCATCATATTAAAAATGCTTCATCTGGTTTTCAGGTGAAGCATTTTTGTTTTGGCAATCAAAAAATTTATATTTCACTTACAAAACAATCCGAATGCTTTCATATGAAAAATGCCATCATGCTTTATCTTTTATCCTCATTAGTGATAATAGTAGGAGCTTTGTTTAAAATCATGCATTGGTCGGCATATAGCAACCTTATGCTGATTGTAGGAGCTATTGGTCATTTTGCATAAATAGGAATCGGGCCTTTTTTCTTTTTCTGCAATCGAAACTCTTCAAAAACTTGATTGTAAGCACATTCCGAAAAGAACCCCTGCCCTTTGCATTGGGTTGAAAAGCTATCAATTTTAACAAATCCTAAACTAAACATTATTTTTTACCAAACGTTTGGTAGATAAAAAAATTGAGTATACATTCGTTACCCCATCACGCCCTCGGGCGAGGTGAAATTGAACTTTAAACCTAAAAATCTATAGAATGGAAACAGCCACAGCAAAACAAACCGTAAAGGTGACTCCCGCCAAGCAGAGACATATCAAGCATGTTACTGTATTGGGCGCTGGTGTTATGGGCTCTCGTATCGCCCTTCATTGTGCCAATGTTGGATTGAAAGTATTGCTACTTGATATCGTAACCCCTGGTCTTTCAGAAGAAGATGCGAAAAAACCTGCGCTTCGAAACAAAAAAGTGAATGATGAGTTGGCTTTTGCCTTGAAAAGCAATCCATCTCCTGTTTACGATAAAGCTTTTGCAAGCTTAATTGCTACAGGCAATTTGGAGGACAATATTGCGCAAATCAAAAATTCAGACTGGATTATTGAAGTAGTAGTGGAGCGCCTTGACATTAAAAAACTGGTTTTCGAAAAAGTAGAAAAATTCAGAAAGCCGGGAACGCTTATTACTTCTAATACTTCCGGTATTCCAATCCATCAGATGACAGAAGGTCGTAGCGATGATTTCAAAGCGCACTTCTGCGGAACGCATTTCTTCAATCCTCCACGCTACATGAGGTTGCTGGAAATTATTCCTACTGCAGACACAGACCAAGAGGTTGTAGATTTCTTAATGAATTATGGCGATTTATATCTTGGCAAGCAAACTGTATTGTGTAAAGATACGCCAGCCTTCATCGCAAATCGTGTGGGTGTATTCAGCATTGCAGCGGTTATAAAATTGATGCAGGAAATGGATTTGACTATTGATGAAGTAGATGCACTTACCGGAACTTTGATTGGTAAACCGAAATCCGCAACATTTAGAACTACAGATGTGGTTGGTTTGGATACTATGATTAAAGTAATGCAAGGCGCTTATGATAATTTGCCAAACGATGAGTATCGCGATGTGCTTCAGGTGCCGGACTGGATTCTGAAAATGAACGAAAATAAATGGTGGGGCGATAAATCAGGTCAGGGATTCAGTAAGAAAGAGAAAAGTGCCGATGGCAAAAAATCTTTCTCTACGCTAGATTGGAAAACTTTAGAATACAAGCCTGCCAGCAGACCAAAATCCGCAACAATCGAAATCGGTAAGAACATCGAAGATTTGAAACAAAAATTAGTGGCTGTTTCTAAATCAAAAGATAAGCATGGCGATTTCATTCGCAAGTTGACTTACTATGTTTCTTCATACGTTTCATTACGCATTCCTGAAATCGCAGATGAGCTATACAAAATTGATGATGCTATGCGTGCCGGTTTCCGTTGGGAACTTGGACCTTTTGAGCAGTGGGATGTAATAGGAGTTGAGAAAATTGCAACTGGTATGAAAGAAGCCGGATTTAAACTGGCTCCGTGGGTAGATGAAATGCTTGCAGCAGGAAATACAACTTTCTACAAAGTAGAAAACGGATTGCGGAAGTATTATGATGTTGCGACAAAATCATATAAAACTATTCCGGGTCGTGAGTCATTCATCATTCTTTCAGATTTGCAATCATCTAAAAAGCCAATCTGGAAAAATGCAGCTTGCCGCATAGATGATATGGGCGATGGCGTTTTGAATGTGTCGTGGAACACAAAAATGAATTCACTCGGTGGCGAAGTTCTTGAAGCCATCAATAAAGGAATTGATGTTGCAGAACAAGATGGTTGGAAAGGAATTGTGCTTGGTCACGAAGGTGAAAACTTCTCTGCCGGTGCTAACCTTGCTATGATTCTTATGATGGCGATTGAAGAAGATTGGGATGAGCTTGATTATGCAATTCGTGCTTTCCAATATACTATGACCAGAACAAGATTCTCTTCAATTCCGGTTGTGGCAGCGATTAAAAATCTGACACTTGGCGGAGGTTGCGAAATGTCTATGCATGTAGACTCAGCAGTAGCTTCTGCAGAAACTTACATTGGACTTGTTGAGGTTGGTGTGGGCTTGATTCCTGGAGGTGGCGGAACAAAAGAGTTTGCACTCAGAGCTTCTGATGCATACTTCAATGGCGACCCTCAAATCCCAACATTGGCTGATAAATTCACCAACATCGCAACGGCAAAAGTAGCTACATCTGCTGCTGAAGCTTTTGCTATCGGTATCTTAGACAAGAAAAAGGATATTGTAGTGATGAATACTGATCGTCATTTGGCAATAGCAAAAGATCGTGTTTTAGAAATATTCGATGCAGGTTATACGCAACCACTTATGCGTGAAGACGTTGAAGTGCTGGGTAGAACAGGTCTTGCAGCGCTTTATGCCGGTGCCGCTTCTTTCAAAATGGGAAATTATGCATCAGAGCATGACGAGAAAATTGCAAGAAAAATAGCTTATGTACTTTGCGGTGGCGACTTATCTACTGCTACAAAAGTAAGTGAGCAATATTTGCTTGACCTTGAAAGAGAAGCTTTCCTCAGCCTTTGTGGAGAGAAGAAAACTCTTGAGAGAATTCAGTCAATTTTGACTAAGGGAAAACCGCTGAGAAATTAGTCGCAAGTCACAAGCAGGAAAGCTATGAGAAACTTCAAAGAGTTGGTTGTGTGGCAAAAGGCAAAAGGACTGGTAAAAGACATTTACACGGTTTCGACTGCTTTTCCATCTGACGAAAAATTTGGAATTACAAATCAAATTCGCAGAGCAGCCGTTTCAATAACCTGTAATATCTCTGAAGGTTGTGGCAGAAATACTGATCCTGATTTTGCAAGATTTTTGCACATGGCAGCGGGCTCTTCTACAGAAGTTGAAAATCTTATATACTTATGCTTTGACTTAGGATTTATAAAAGAAGAAATTCAAAATGACTTAGTACAGAAAATTACTGAAGTTCAAAAAATGATAACCGGATTAAACAATTCATTAAAAAAATAAATTTTATAACCGCGCAAGCTAGTAGCTAACAGCTTGCCACTAAAAACTAACAAAAATGCAAGAAGCATATATCATCGCGGGCAGTCGCACCGCAATCGGAAAATCAAAAAGAGGCGGATTTCGTTTCACCACTCCTGTGGATTTGGCATATTATGCCATCACAGATTTATTAAAAAAAGTGCCGCAGTTAGATCCTACTCGTGTAGATGATTTGATTGTAGGTAATGCTGTACCTGAGGCAGAGCAAGGTTTACAGATGGCGCGATGGGTGGCTATCCGCGCATTGCCGGTAGAAGTTCCGGGCATGACAGTAAATCGCTACTGCGGTTCAGGAATTGAAACTATTGGTTTGGCTACTGCAAAAATTCGTGCAGGAATGGCTGATGTAATCATTGCGGGAGGAACAGAAAGCATGAGCTTAGTTCCGACTGTAGGTTATAAAACAGCACCGAATTTTGAGATTGCAAACAGCCATCCGGAGTATTACATCGGAATGGGGTTAACAGCTGAAAATGTAGCTGTGAAATATGGTATCACTCGTGAGCAAGCCGATTTGTTTTCATACAATTCACATCAAAAAGCAATAGCTGCTATTGAAGCAGGCAAGTTCAAAGATGATATTGCACCTGTGGAAGTGGAAGAAGTGTATTATGAAAACGGCAAAAAGAAATCAAGGAAAACAATTGTTGCTCAGGATGAAGGTCCTCGTGCAGATACATCACTTGAAGGATTGGCAAAATTAAAATCAGCTTTCAAATTAGGAGGTCAGGTTACTGCCGGCAACTCTTCACAAACTTCTGATGCCGCTGCGTTTGTTTTGGTGGTGAGTGAGAAAGTAGTGAACGAACTTGGATTGAAACCAATAGCAAGATTGATTACTGTGGCAAGTGCAGGAGTTGATCCTACAATCATGGGAATTGGTCCTGTAGCTGCTATTCCAAAGGCATTGAAACAAGCGGGTTTAAATCTGAGTGACATTGAATTGATAGAATTGAACGAAGCCTTTGCTGCACAGTCATTGGCTGTGATTCAAGAAGCAGGTTTGAATGCAGACATTATCAATCCTAACGGAGGTGCTGTGGCTTTAGGTCACCCGCTTGGAGCGTCAGGTACTTATTTATTTCAGAAACTAATTGGCGAAATGCAACGCAGAAATAATAAGTACGGGATGGTAAGCGCTTGTATCGGTGGCGGACAAGGTATCGCAGGAATTTTTGAGAGACTTTAATTAATAATTTAAATAGACATATAAAATGAAAACTCGCAAAATCATTTTTACCTTAAACTTGCTTTTTGCGAGTTTTCTTTTTTGTCAGGCACAAACAAGAATTGTAAAAGACTCGCTCCTTTTTTCTTACTCTAAAACGCAACTTGATTCATTATATAATGCTCAGGGAATACCTCCTTCTATACTTGGTATTAAATATGGGGTTAAAGGATATAAAGTAATATATAATACTCTCAATTACGATAGTAGTGCTACTACCGCTTCAGGATTGCTTATGGTTCCTGATGCTGCTGAATATTGTAAGCTTCCTGTAGTATCATATCAGCATGGCACATCAGTGAGAAGAAAAGATGTACCATCGCGATTAGTGGGAAGTGAAAAGCTTATTTCACTGGCTCTTGCATCAGGGGGAATGATTAGCTGTATGCCCGATTACCATGGTATGGGAGATGGTCCCGGTTATCATCCGTATCAAAATGCAAGAACAGAGGCTTTTAGTGTTATTGATATTATTCGTGCAGCAAAAGAACATTGTGACAGTATAAGTCAGGGCTACAGCGATCAATTGTTTTTGGTGGGTTATTCGCAGGGTGGTCATGCAACTATGGCTGCGCATAAAATGATTCAGGAGCAACTGAGCACAGAAATGCACGTAACCGCTTCTGCTCCAATGAGCGGAGCATACGATATGAGCGGTATTCAAACTAACCTGTTGTTACAAGAAAAGCCATACTCAGATCCTTATTATTTGCCCTATTTAATTTTTGGGAATAATCCTATATACCATTTCTTCAACACTCCGAGCGATGTTTTAAAAGCACCCTATGCTACTGATTTGCCTCCCCTGATGAATGGGATAGCAGGTGCTAATACTATTAATGCGAAAATGAATGATACAGTAAAGAGGATATTCAGAGATGATTTATTAGACTCTTTTACTAATAATCCTAATCATTTTTTTAGAGTTTTCCTGAGAGATAATGATGTTTACCAATGGGTTCCTACATCGCCAGTCAAAATGTATTTCTGCTCATTGGATGAAAAAGTGCCTTTTCAAAATTCTTATGTGGCCTATGATTATTTTTTAACTCACGGCTGCACATTGACTGATACTGTAAACTCCGGAGCAATGATGCATACGGACTGCGCTCAACCTTCTTTGATTAGCGCTAAATTTTGGTTAGATAGTCTGAAAGATGTTCCAATAAATGTTTCAGCAAACTATTTAAATGCAAGTCCCAAAAATTCAAATGATGGAGAAGTTCATCTATCTATAACAGGGGGAAGAAGTCCATATACAGTAACATGGGATAACAGTTTGAATGGCGCTGATATCACAGGTCTGATACCAGGAACATATAGTTATACAATAGTAGACGCAAATAACTGTTCAAAATCAGGTAGTGTTCAAATCGGATTGTCAAACGGAATTGAAAATCTTGCGCGCAATCAGGTAAAACTCTATCCTAACCCTGCTTCCGAGAGTATAACAATATTTGTTGATGAAAACTTTAATACCCAGATTCCTGTTTCAGTTATAAATATACTCGGCCAGGAAATGAAAAGCTTTGAAATGAAAAACAAAATTCAAACAGAAAACATTTCTGATTTACCACATGGTGTTTATACTATAAAAATTGGTAAAACGTATACACAACAATTTATTAAACAATAAAAGAACAAAACAAAAATGTCAATAGCAACAGAAACAAAAACAGTTTTGAAAGGTGGTGAATTCATCATCAAGGAAACAAACTTCGCTGATGTATACACACGCGATGAATTAACAGAAGAGCAAAGAATGTTTGCACAAACTACTGCAGATTTCATCAACTCTAGAGTGCATCCAAATCTTCAGAAAATTGATAAACAAGAGCCGGGTCTCTCTGTGAAATTACTTGACGAAACAGCAGAGCTGGGATTACTCGGAGCCTCTGTACCGGAAGAATACGGTGGAATGGGCGTAGATCTGGCAACTGATACAGCCATTAATGAAGAAATTGGTAAAGGCCATTCTTTCGCTGCATCTTATGCTGCGCATACAGGAATAGGAACCTTGCCGATTTTGTATTACGGAACTGCCGAGCAAAAAAATAAATACTTGCCGGGCTTGGTAAACGGAACTATCAAAGCCGCCTACTGCCTCACAGAACCGGGTTCAGGTTCTGATGCACTTGGTGCAAAATCAAAAGCTGTGCTCAGCGAAGATGGCAAGCACTATATCTTGAACGGACAAAAAATGTGGATTACAAACGGAGGTTTTGCAGACATCTTCACAGTGTTTGCAAAAATTGACGGAGATAAATTTACGGGCTTCATCGTTGATGCAAAGTCTGAAGGAATTTCACTCGGCAGCGAGGAAGATAAATTGGGTATAAAAGGTTCATCGACTCGTCAGGTGTTTTTCAACAACGTGAAAGTGCCTGCAGAAAACGTGTTGGGTGAAATCGGCAAAGGACACAAAATTGCATTCAATGTATTAAACATCGGTCGTTATAAATTGTGTGTACTTGCGTTGGGTGGTTCTAAAGCAGCAACAACAATTGCTACAAAATATGCTAATGAGCGTATTCAGTTCAATGTGCCGATTTCTTCTTTCGGAGCTATCAAGCATAAGCTTGCTGAAATGGCAATCAAAACATACGCTTGTGAAGCAGCTACATATCGCACTGCCGGATTGATTGATGATATGATTAACGATCTTGCTGCAAAAGGAACAGACAGAGTAGCGGCTAAACTTATAGCTGCTGAAGAATATTCTATCGAGTGTGCAATTCTGAAAGTGTACGGTTCTGAAGTGCTGGATTTTGTGGTGGATGAAACAGTTCAGGTATTTGGAGGAACTGGATTCAGTGAGGAATATCCTGCTGCTCGTGCATACCGAGATGCGCGTATCAACCGAATCTTCGAGGGAACAAACGAAATTAACCGTTTGCTTTCTGTAGGTCAGCTGGTGAAAAAAGCACTGAAAGGTGAAATGGACTTGTTTACTCCGGCAATGGCTGTGCAAAAAGAACTGATGAGTGTGCCTGATTTTTCAGCACCAAACTCTGATGATTTCTTCGGAGCAGAAAAGAAAACTTTGCAAAATGTGAAAAAAGCAATTCTGATGACAGCCGGAGCTGCAGTTCAGAAATTTATGCA
>CANHIG010000035.1 GCA_947461105.1 Bacteroidota bacterium
GGCTTTGCCAATGCTCTCGAAAAACTGGGTGTGAGGAAAGGTGACAGAGTGTGCATTTATCTGCCTATGATTCTGGAGGGAGCAATTGCAATGCTCGCCTGTGCCAGAATCGGAGCTATTCACTCCGTGGTGTTTGCGGGTTTTTCAGCGCAGTCACTAACTGACAGAATTAATGACTCGCAATGCGCATGGGTAATCACTGCTGATGCGGTTTTTCGAGGAGCGAAAAAAATAGAGTTGAAAACCATTGTTGATGAAGCATTGGAAAATACTTCTTCGGTGAAAAAATGTATTGTATTCAATCACCGAAACGAAGCAGTGAATATGAAAGCAGAGCGCGATGTTTGGTGGCATGAACTCATTGCTGACGTCTCTTCCCAACACCAAACGGCAACTTTAGGTTCAGAAGACCCTTTATTTATTCTTTACACATCCGGCTCCACCGGAAAACCAAAAGGCGTATTGCATACCACTGGTGGCTATATGGTATATGTGGGCTATACTTTCAAAAATGTGTTCAACTATCGCGACAAAGAAATTTTCTGTTGCACAGCTGACATCGGCTGGGTTACTGGACACAGCTACCTGATTTATGGCCCGCTGCTGAATGGCGCTACAACCATTATGTTTGAAGGTATTCCTACCTATCCTGATCATGGTCGTTTCTGGGATTTGGTGGATAAACACAAAGTGAATATTTTCTATACTGCGCCAACGGCAATTCGTTCACTCGAATCATTCGGAACGGATATTTTCAAAAACAAAGACCTTTCATCGCTTCGTGTCTTAGGTTCGGTTGGGGAGCCAATCAACGAAGAAGCCTGGCATTGGTATCACAAAAATGTAGGCAAAGACAATTGCCCGATTGTGGACACCTGGTGGCAGACAGAAACAGGAGGCATTTTGATTTCACCCATAGCAAATGTTACACCACTTAAACCTGCCTTCGCCACACTCCCGCTGCCAGGTGTTCAACCGGTTTTGGTAAATGAAAAAGGAGAAGAAATTTCAGGAAATGATGTAGAAGGAAATCTCTGCATCAAATTTCCCTGGCCCGGAATGAGCCGCTCGGTATATGGCGACCATCAACGATTTATACAAACATATTTTTCTACTTATTCGGAAATGTATTTTACAGGCGATGGCTGCAAACGCGATAAAGATGGCTATTATCGAATTACAGGCCGTGTGGATGATGTAATCAATGTTTCAGGTCACAGAATAGGAACGGGAGAGCTTGAAGATGCGATTGATGAACACAAAGACGTAATAGAGAGTGCAGTGGTAGGCTATCCTCACGACATAAAAGGGCAAGGGATTTATGCGTACTTAATATGCGATAAAAAAGTGCAAGACGAAAATCGACTAAAAAATGAAATCAAAGATTTGGTTTCGAAATTGGTCGGGCCATTTGCCAAGCCTGATAAAATTCAGATTGTGAGCGGACTTCCTAAAACCCGAAGCGGGAAAATCATGCGCAGAATACTGAGGAAAATTGCAGAAGGAGATGTTTCAAACCTCGGAGATACCTCTACTTTGCTAGACCCGACTGTAGTAGATGAAATCAAAGCCAATGCACTTTAGTATCAATCGTCTTCATAAACATCAAAAAAGTCATCACGGTCTCTCCCTTTTTCGTGTTTATCCATTTTGGAATTCCAATCGCGCTGCACCATTATAAATTGCTGTGGCGTGAGTAAATTTTTAAGCTCTGCCTTATATATTTTATTGGCATTGATAAGCTCCTCTCTATTCATAGGCTTGGTAGCTTTAGCCATATCTGTGGCATTTAATCTTTGAAGCTTAATTGCAACCAGTTTAGTCCAAATACTTTGAGGAAATCCATACTTTTTCATCATTAAAGTAGCACGTTCCTCTACTCTTTCCTCATTGTTAGCAGCATGCTTATGCCCTGAGTTTTGAGCATGGGTGAAATTTATAATCAGCAAGCAGCTAAATGTCAATAATGCTATTTTTTTCATGCCAAAAAAAGTATCGTTTTTTAGTTAAAAAGCAGTTTAATGCTACAAATAATTTACGGAAGTTAAGCAGGTTGATTTTATTAGATATTTTTTAACTAACAACATATCCACAAACTGCCAATAGAGCGAATATTGATAAGCTTTTTAGTATCTTCGTGACTTAGAATTTTTAAGCAAAAATCAATATAAAAATGTCGGAAGAAATAGCAGGACAAGAAGCAAAACAAAAAGATTATTCAGCAAGTTCAATTCAGGTTCTTGAAGGTTTGGAAGCGGTGAGGAAAAGACCGGCCATGTATATCGGTGATATTGGCATAAAAGGGCTTCATCATCTGGTATATGAGGTAACCGATAACTCCATTGATGAGGCGTTGGCAGGGCATTGCAAAAACATTTATGTAACTATATTACCTGACAACTCCATCAGAGTAAAAGATGATGGACGTGGTATCCCCGTAGATATGCACGAAAAAGAAGGCCGCTCTGCACTTGAAGTTGTAATGACTGTACTTCACGCAGGTGGTAAATTTGATAAAGATTCTTACAAAGTATCAGGAGGTTTGCACGGTGTGGGTGTTTCTTGCGTAAATGCACTTTCTTCTCACCTTACAGTAGAAGTACACAGAGGCGGGAAAAGCTATATTCAGGAATATTCCATCGGGAAACCATTATATCCTGTAAAGGAAGTTGGGTCTTCAGACTATAGAGGAACCATCGTTACTTTTAAATCAGATGACACTATATTTCAGGCATCAGTATATAGTTTTGAAACACTGGCTTCACGTTTGAGAGAGTTGGCCTATTTGAATAAAGGTATTCGCATTACCCTTACAGATGAAAGAGATGTAAATGAAGATGGCAGTTTCCGTGAAACGGAATTTTATTCTCAAGGTGGCTTGATTGAGTTTGTGAAATATCTTGATGGAAGCAGAGAACCGCTCATTCCTGAACCAATTCACGTAGAAGGAGGCAGAGATAATATCATGGTGGAAGTTGCATTGCAATACAACACATCATACTCAGAAAATGTGTTTTCGTATGTAAACAACATCAACACCATTGAAGGTGGAACACACGTAGCAGGATTTAGAAGAGCTTTAACAAGAACTTTCAAATCATACGGTGACAAGAACAAATTTTTCGAAAAGTTGAAAATGGAAATTGTGGGCGATGACTTCAGAGAAGGTTTGACAGCAATCGTTTCTGTAAAAGTTCCTGAACCACAGTTTGAAGGACAAACCAAAACTAAATTAGGTAACAGTGAAGTAGCTGGTGCCGTAGAACAAATTTTCGGAGAAGTTTTAAATCATTACTTAGAAGAAAATCCAAAGCAGGCAAAATTGATTTTTGATAAAGTAGTATTAGCAGCTACCGCTCGCCACGCTGCCCGAAAAGCACGTGAAATGGTGCAAAGAAAAGGGGCATTCAGTGGTGGTGGATTGCCGGGTAAATTAGCAGATTGCTCCAGCAAAGATCCATTAGCCAGCGAAATATTTCTGGTAGAGGGAGATTCTGCGGGTGGAACAGCTAAGCAAGGAAGAGACAGAAATTTCCAGGCTATTTTACCATTGAGAGGCAAAATCCTGAACGTGGAGAAAGCCATGGAACACAAGATTTACGAAAACGAGGAAATCAAAAATATGTTCACGGCCTTAGGAGTGAAAATTGGAACTGAACTTGACAGTAAGGCACTAGACCTCTCCAAACTAAGGTATCACAAGGTAGTCATCATGTGTGATGCTGATGTGGATGGCTCTCACATCACTACTTTAATACTTACTTTCTTCTTCCGCTACATGAAAGACCTTGTAGAAAAAGGATGTGTGTACATTGCACAGCCACCACTTTATTTAGTAAAAAAAGGAAAAGAACAAGAATATTGCTGGAATGATATTCAGCGCGATCAGGTAATTGAAAGATTGGCAAAAGGAGGAAGCAGAGATAGTGTACATGTGCAGCGATATAAAGGTCTTGGAGAAATGAACGCAGAGCAACTCTGGGAAACCACCATGAATCCTGAAACTAGAACGCTTCGCCAAATTGCAATTGAAAGTGCAGCTTCTGCCGATATTACTTTTAGCACTTTGATGGGCGATGAAGTACCTCCGAGAAGAGAATTTATTGAAGCAAATGCCAAATACGCTAAAGTTGATGCATAAAGAGCATTAAAAGCTCTTACATAGAAATCAATGAATCACTTATTCAAAATGAGACTCCTACTGATAGCAGTGGGAGTTTTGTTTTTTACAGTGACCTCAGCTCAAAAGTATGAAGAACTAAAAGCATCTATCGTTAAACAGAAACCGCTATTCACTGAAAGCTTTAATTTGAATGATTATAAACTGAATGATGAGTTTATTCTGTTGCCGATGAGTTTTAACTCAGCCCAGTTTCAACAGCAATTGAAGTCCTCTTTTTTTTCTGATAAAACAATTGTTGAGATTTATCTTGTATACACTGCTTACATACTTTCAGAGCGATTTAGCCAGCCAAAACTCAACAGCTCAAGGCTCGATTCTTTAAAAAAAATCATTCCGAATATTACTTCTCAAAGTTGGATAAACTGGAAAGTGATAGCACAAACAAATGCTAAAAATGACAATGAAGCCCGAAAGCTATTTCATGGGTTTATAATTAGAATCAGAAAACAAAAAAGTATCTCAGAAGAGATTAGTTTAATAAAAGAAATTTTATCAAACGATTCGCTTGGAAAGGAAGTTTGTGACAGCGTGAGAAAAGCCAAGCTAAGGTATAAAATGAAAAGAACAGGGAAGTATATTCCAAACAATATTGAAAAACAAAAAAGAGGAATAGTATACAACACCAAAGGAGTTGGAAACAGCAGACGACCTCAAATGAAACCCGTTGCAGATACTACATGGACAACAGTACTTGATTGCAGCTTCAAAAAATCAGAAACGACAGAGCTCTTTCTCTATAATCTTCCCGACAAAAGCGTGTACGAGATACTTGAAAGAAATAAATCATGGAAGGATATTGCAATTGTGTGTGATGTGACAGGCAGCATGTACATTTATTCCATACAACTGCTCATTTGGAGCAGAGCAAATAAACTCGGGAATATAAAGCACGTTACATTTTTTAATGACGGTGATGGAAAGGCTGATGGGCAAAAGAAAACAGGACAGACAGGAGGCATTTATACTATTTCACCAAAATCCTACAAGCAGGTTGATAGCCTGATGACCAAGACCATGCAAAAAGGAAATGGTGGCGATGTAGCGGAAAATGATTTAGAAGCATTGATTAAATCGATTAACTCGTATTCCGACATTAAAAATCTAATTCTAATAGCTGATAATAACTCCCCAATTAAAGACTACAGCCTAATCAGTAAAATCAATAAGCCAGTAAGAGTAATTTTATGTGATACAGAATATGGAATAAATACTCAATATCTTGATTTGGCATGGGCAACAAAAGGTTCGGTGCACACTGCGCAGAACGATTTCTATGAGTTAGAGAAAATAACAGCAAATGAAACAATAACAATAGAGGGAAGAAAGTACATGCTCAATCACGGAAGGTTTGTGAGATTCTTTGAATAAGGAGTCAATTATTGGTTGATTTCATTATATTAGCTTTCGTATAATATCACCAAAACACATAAGCAAAAACAACTATTTATCATGAAGAAAAATATACTATCCTTTATACTAGTTTCATTTGCATTTCTGAATGGATTTAGCCAAGAATGTGGTGTAATATATGTAACTCCGACAGGTGCATCAAGTGGTACAGCAGGAACAAAGGCTAATCCTGCAAGTTTGGTTTACGGACTCACATTGGTAAATGCTAATGATACCAGACTTTGGCTGGCAGCAGGAACTTACAATATTTCTGCACCGATACAGCTGGTAAATAATGTGACTATTGAAGGTGGGTTTGATGCTACTACATGGATAAAAAGCAATAGCACTCCGTCTATCATAAATAAAGATAACACCAATGTAATTCCCGCTCCTGCAAATGCATTGGTTGCATTTATCGGGGCTTCTCTCAATGGATTCAGACTTCAGGATTTAACTATCAATGTAGCAAACGCTGCTGGCAGTCAAACAACTGTTTATGGTGTATATCTGAATGGATGTTCCGATTATAACATCGTGAGATGTAACATAACTAGCGGAAATGGTGGAGCAGGGTTACCGGGAACAAATGGAACTGCCGGAGCAGCAGGCAATCCCGGTTCAGCAGGAAGCCCAGGAAATTCAACTGAAACATTTTCAACTACTGGAATTGGTGGTACTGGTGGTAATAATGGCGGTACTGGCTCAAGAAATGGTTCATGGAAGGCTGCGAATAACAGTCCCGGACTTCCGGGAGGAGGAGCTTGCGGTGGCGCGGGTGGCGCTACAGCCTCTGGCCCTGCCACAGACTTGTTTGGCAATGCACAATCATGCAATAGTGCTGGAACTGGAAGTCCGGGTGGTACTGGGGGTGCTGGTACAGCGGGCACTAACGGGGCTAATGGCCCAGCAGGTGCTGCAGTAGGTGGTTACTGGATTCCGGGAGCGGCTGCTCCAAATGGCGTTGATGGCTCACCGGGCTGTGGTGGCGGTGGTGGTGGTGGTGGTGGTGGTCGCCAAAAAAATGGACTTGATGATGTTGGCGGTGGTGGTGGTGGTGGTGGTGGTGGTGGATTTGGCGGTGCAGGCGGAACTGGTGGAACTGGCGGTGGTGGATCATTTCCCGTATTTTTATTCAGCAACGGAGCAAATGGAAGAATAGCTGACTGCTCCTTAAATCCAGGCTTAGGCGGCACAGGTGGTATTGGTGGAAATGGCGGTGTAGGCGGTACAGGTGGCGCAGGTGGCGCGGGCGGTGCTTTAATCTGCGGATCAAATTCAGGTGGTGCGGGAGGTGCAGGTGGTGCAGGAGGTGCAGGAGGCAAAGGAGGTGATGGTGCCATAGGATTAAGTCAGGCAATTTCTGAAAACGGAGGAACTCCCGTGACACAGCAAACAATTAATTCTGTACCGGGGAATCCACCTGTTATCTCAGTTCTAAATAATGGTTGTACCAATTTTAATGTTACTTATACTGCGACTACTTCTGCAAACTGGAACTTTGGCTCTGGAGCAACTCCCGCCACAGCAAACGGAGCAGGACCTTTTAATGTTAAGTATGCCACAACAGGCAGAAAAACAGTCAATTTTTCAGGAACAGATTTTACAGAATTTGTTGATATGTTCAATAGCCCTCCAAGTGTTGGAAACATCATTACAACTCCAACAAATTCAATCCCTGCTGGATGCCCAACAAGTTTCACATCAACCTTAGCTGGCACTTTTTACAACTGGATTTTCCCCACCGGAACAATTGCGGGTACAACGTCAGGATCAAGTTTGCAGACAATTAATGGCATTTACTTTTTGAATCCCGGACAATATCAGGTAATCCTTGAAATCACCACTGCTCAATCTTGCTGCGGGCCAGCGTATGATACCCTTGATGTTACTGTAATTCCAAACTCCATTAACGTAAATATTTCATATCAACCAGATACTATTTGCTCTGGTCAATCAGCAACATTTACAGCTACACCTTCCGGATACCAACAATACAATTTCTTTTTAAACAATGTTTCAGTTCAACAAAGTACATCTAGTACATATACTGCAAACTCCTTAAATCCCGGTGACACGGTAACTGTAGCCGCATTTGATGGTGCATGTTATACAAATCCGAGTGCCTATGCTATTATCCCATTCTATGACTTACCGGCAATTACGCTCCAATCTTCAGATGCAGATAATACCATTTGCTACAGAGATAATATAACCTTTACTGTTATTCCAGCGTCATACTACTCCTATGAGTTTTATGTAAATGGGGTTCTTACAAATACGAGCAATACAAACTCATACACAACAAACTCACTGACAGATGGAAGTATTGTAACAGCTATCGGAAAGAAATACAGCTGCGCATCTAGTGCTACCAATCCAATCACGGTTTCTGTGATTCAACAGGCAAAACCAAATGCAGGTGAGGATAAATCCCTAACATGTGATATTGATTCGGTCTCACTTGACGGAAGTAGTGCATTGGCCAATGTGGTTTTCAGCTGGAGTAATAATCTTGGAAATTCTGATACAGTTTTTGTAACAGTTGCAGGCACCTACACGCTCTATATCACCGACCCCATTACAAGCTGCAAATCTTCAGATGATGTGATTGTAAATCCAAGAAGTGCTTGTGGCACAAATGTTGCAATGCCAACAGCTTTTAGCCCAAACAGCGATGGTAAAAATGACATTTACAAAGCGGTATTTACTAAACTTCCCGATAGCTTTGAAATGAGAATATACAATAGATGGGGCGAGAAGCTATTTGAAACCAAAGACATTAACAGTGGGTGGGATGGCAAATATAAAGGCGCTGATGCTCCATTAGATACTTATACCTGGTGGATTTCATTTACCGCGACAGATGGCAGTAAGAAGAATGAAATTGGCAATTTTTCTCTTTTGAGATAATGACAAGTTTCCTTTACTAATTTTGTTAAATAACCCGCTTGCATCTGAACAAGCTATTAATATTGCTGTTAAGCTCAGCAAATAGATAAATATGTTTTATGACTTAAAAGCGACCGGTATTGATGGGAAAACAGTTGATTTCAAATCACTTAAAGGTAAAACTGTTCTTATTGTTAACACCGCTTCGAAATGCGGATTTACACCGCAACTCAAAGACCTTCAAGCTTTATATGAAAAATACCAGCCAAAAGGGCTGGAGATTATTGCATTCCCCTCAAACCAATTCATGGGACAAGAGCCTTTGGAAGGAGGAGCAATAGCAGAGTTTTGCGAACTAAATTTTAAGACTACTTTCCCTATTATGCAAAAGTCTGATGTGAGAGGGAATAATAAAAATGAAGTATTCAAATTTCTGACTGACAAAAAGCAAAACGGGAAAAATAGTCAGCAACCTTGGTGGAACTTTTGGAAATATTTGGTTGACAAAAATGGCAATCTCGTTGATGTCTTTTCATCCCTCACCAAACCAACAGACAAAAAGGTAATTTCAGCTATTGAAAAAACGTTAAACTAAAACTGCAAATATGTCAGCCGGTTTTCTGTTGGCATCATTTTGTTAGCTTTATATTCCATTATCAAATCATAAATTAATTCAAGAAAACATGGCAAAACAATTCACAGACGCAAATTTTGATGCAGAAGTACTGAAATCAGATAAATTAACCGTAGTAGATTTTTGGGCAGAATGGTGTGGCCCATGCAAAGCAATAGGACCTGTAGTAGAGCAACTTTCAAAAGAATATGAAGGTAAGGCGAATATTGGTAAAATGGATGTAGATGCAAACTCAAACGTCCCAATGCAATATGGAATAAGATCAATTCCTACAATCCTTTTCTTCAAAGGAGGACAGTTGGTAGACAAAACTGTTGGTGCCGTTCCTAAATCATCTTTAGAGGCTACCATTCAGAAACATATTTAATCTAAAATCAGATTAACTTAACTTACAAAGGCTGTATCACTTGATGCAGCCTTTGTTGTTTCTGAATTTATCTATATTTGGTCGCCATGCAAAAACTATCAGAAGTAAAAGATTTTGAGAACATAGAGCTACTTGCAAAGCAGGTAGTGGAGGGTTTTATCATAGGATTGCATAAGTCTCCTTTTCATGGCTTTTCTGTTGAATTTGCCGAACATAGAATCTACAATCCCGGAGAAACAACTAAAAATATAGATTGGAAAGTTTTTGCCCGAACAGACAAAATGTTTGTGAAGCGTTATGAAGAAGAGACAAACCTCCGCTGCCAAATTGTAATAGATGCCTCGTCATCTATGTACTTTCCTAAAGATGAAAAAGGTTATGGCAATAAAATGAAATTCTCCGTGCTTTGTGCTGCTGCTCTCATCAATTTATTAAAAAAACAACGAGATGCAGTGGGATTAAGCGTTTTCACAAACCATCTTCTTATCAATACCCCTGCTAAAGGGAGTCTGCAACATATCGAAGGATTATTTGCAAACCTGGAGAAACTTGCGAAACAACCATTTGAAAATGAAACAACAGATGCTGCAACCTGCCTGCATCAGATAGCAGAGACGGCACACAGAAGAAGTCTTGTGATTATTTTCAGCGATATGTTCGACAATTTTTCACCTGAAGGGAGAGAAAAACTATACTCAGCCATGCAACATCTCCGCTTCAATAAACACGAAGTGATTTTGTTTCATGTTACAGATAAGAAGCTCGAAGAATCTTTTGCTTTTGAAAACAGGCCTTACATTTTTACAGATATGGAATCTGGAGAGAAAGTAAAACTCCATGCATCAGAAGTAAAAGAACATTACACTAAAGAAGTAATCGCCTACAAACAAGAACTCAAACAGAAATGTGGTCAGTTTAAAATTGAGTTCATTGAAGCTGATATTGAAGAAGGATTTAGACAAGTCCTACTTCCGTTTTTAACCAAGCGAGGTAAAATGCTTTAATATCTCATGAAGCTCAATTACAAAAAGTTTGGCAATGGAAAACCACTCATCATTCTTCACGGTCTGATGGGTGCATTAGATAACTGGCAAAGCATAGCAAAAGTACTTGCGGAAAATTTTGCTGTCTATGTAATAGATCAAAGAAATCACGGGAAATCAGCACACAGCAATGATTTTGATTATCACTTGATGGCAAATGACCTAAATGATTTTCTAAAAGAACAGGCAATAGAAACATGTATCATACTCGGACATTCTATGGGAGGGAAAGTGACCATGAACTTTGCATTACAATATCCTGAAAAAGTAGAAAAGCTCATTGTAGCTGACATAGCTCCTGCGCAATACGAAGATCAACATTCAAAAATCATACAAGCAATCAAGTCTGTAGACTTAAATATAGTTCAAACAAGAGATGAAGTTCAAGCACAACTATCCAATAAAATCCACGATATATCAACTGTACAATTTCTGATGAAGGGCTTATACCGCGATGATTCCAATAAATTTCAGTGGCGGTTCAATATCCAAGCTATTGAATCGAACTATGATAAGATTTCTGATTTCCCGGAACACCAAAATCAGTTTCACAAACCTGCATTATTTATAAAAGGGAGTAAATCAAATTACATCAACAGCATAAACTATTCTTCAATCGCTGCACTTTTTCCTAACAATGAAATCACTGAAATCTGTAACTCAGGGCATTGGGTTCATGCAGATAATCCTAATGAATTTATAAAGGCTGTGAAAGATTTTATAGAACTTAAAGATTAGATTTCCCTTGCTTATCGCCCCTCTCCTTCCATCTCTCTCAAAGCAGCTTTCACCACTTTATCATCTTGATTTACGATAAGATAAAAAGCATCAGACTGCCACTTCTGCTTAGCAAAGTATGCTTTGATGAGCGTATTTAGTTTCAAGGCACAGGATTGAAACTTCGTATGGTCTTTCAGTCCATTTTTTGAGGCGTATTCTTCAAAGCGAGTAAGTGTCTCTGCCGGCAATGCAAACTTCTGTTTAAACTCATACATATTCTCATACCCATCTAACCTATTTGGATGAATGGAATAGTCTGAGTAAACAAACTCCGGAATCAAAGATCGCAACTGGAAAAAGTAATCTAAATTTTCAGTGGTATCTATTGGCACGAAAACATCGGGTCTTATTCCTCCCCCGCCATATACTGTTCTGCCTTTTGCAGTTTTATAAGCCAGTGAATCCGGCTTGGATGTATCCGCATGAAGGAAAAAGCCCTTATCATATCTGTCATAAACATTCTCATAGTAGTCAGAAACACCATGATCGTATGGTCGTTGAATACATCTTCCACTCGGTGTATAATAACGCGCAACTGTTAATCTCAAAGCATCTCCTTCAGGCAATTCGAATTGTTCCTGAACCAATCCTTTACCAAACGATGTGCGCCCAACTATTATACCTCTGTCCCAATCCTGTATTGCGCCTGCTAATATCTCTGAGGCGGAGGCAGAATTTTGGTCTATAAGAATGGTCAATTTCCCTTTTTCAAATAACCCCGGCTTTTTTGCAAAGTATTCTATCTTACCTACCGCTTTTCCCTGAGTATAAACTACCCGCTTATCTCCACCAAGCAATTCATCCGCCATTTCTGTAGCAGCTTGTAAATATCCCCCGGGATTTTGTCGCAAATCCACAACCAACTTCTCAATACCTTCCTCTGTGAGTTTGCGCAATGCCCTTCTAAATTCCTCATGAGTAGTGGAACTAAACCGATCCACTTTTATATAGCCTGTTTTGCCGTCAATGAGATAAGATGCATCAATACTATAAAGAGGAATCTTTCCTCTGGTAATATCGAAATATTTTAAGTCCTTACTTCCGGCTCTCAAAATACCCACTTTCACTTTTGTCCCCCCCTGACCTTTGAGTTTTTTCATCACCTGCTGATTGGTGATTTTGATTCCCGCAACTATTGTATCACCAATTTTAATAATTCGGTCACCCGATCTGATTCCAAGCAGTTCTGATGGGCCACCGGGAATAGCAGACACTATGGTAATGGTATCTTTCACAATATAAAACTCCACTCCTATGCCTTCAAAATTTCCGTCAAGCTTTTCCATCTCTGAGCTGATTTCCCTTTGAGGAATATATACAGAATGAGGATCAAGATTTGATAGCAAACTTTCGATAGTTTTCTCTGAAAGAGATTCCTGTGATATAGTATCTACATACTTGTAGTTAATGAAATTCATGATTTCATCAATCTTGCTCATATTATTCTGCAGCAAGCCCTGATGCTTTTCATTAGATATTTTAGAAATACTGATTCCTAAAACACAGCCAAACGAAATGAGTAATGCATATACTAGCGGAGCATAAGGCGTATTACCTCCGGTAGGCTTATAGGAAATCTTCATTATTGTTGCTCCTTGAAAGTATTAATGTATTCTATCACTACATTAGTTTGGTCAGAGGTAAGTGCTTCAAAAGCAGGCATTGTGCCCTTGCCCCCTATTATAATTGCTGTAGCTTCCTCTGCTGACAATACAGATAATTTCAGATTTTTAGCTCCTGCAATCTCTGCATTTCCGCCCTCCCCGTGACATCTGCTACATTGCTGATCGTATATTACTTTTCCGGCTTCTAATGGAGTTGCAGTAGCTGAAACTTCGTTAGTCTCTACTTGCATGGTACGCATTTTTTTCTTGGCTACTTCCGCCAATCCATAAGCAGCAAAAAGAAGCACTACTGATAGAAGCGCAAGTACTTTATTCCCTTTTTTAAAGCCGATTATGGCGATTGGAATAGAAGCAAGAACGCAAACAATTTTTATTGTTTGAAGAATATGTAAAGCAGGGCCAGCAAAAACTAAATAGCCTCCGCTTATTAAAAAAAAAGCACTGATAATCATTTCAGGCACTTTCGTTACCTTAGTGTATGAGGCAAGGGTTTCATTTTTGTTTATTAAAAGAAGGATGAGTTTTACCACATAATGAAGTAAAAACAAACTCACTAAAATCCTGTGTGCCAAAACAATTTTTCCATATTCCATAATGATTGATTTTATGCAAACATAAACAACGAAAGCAAAAAAGAGTTCTATTATAATTTTTTAGTATCCACAAACATCAGGTCGGTAGCAATCTGAATATCATCTATAGTCTCACAGCTAAATGATTTAGTCAGCTTTTTATTATTGCCATCAAGTCGATGCAACTTCTTTTGAACATACACAAAAACAGGCATTTGGAAGTTTGCAACATCAGTTTCCCAGCTGTAAGTGAGTTTACAGTTTTTCCCCTTTCGTTTTAGAGAATAGACAAGAGTAGGTAGTTTAGGATACTTTAGATACTGCGAAAATACAGCACTAAGATTTTGACCGCTCTTTTTATTGAAATAACTGATAATTTCATCAGCATCGGTCACTTTCATTTTAAAAGCTGTATCACTTATCCCTTTGATGATTTGCCACCATAGCTCATCATCACCCACAATATTTCTAACTGTATTAAGCATGAGCATCCCCTTGTTATACATATCCCCATCGCCCTCTTCATTTACCCCATAAGATCCTTGTATAGGAGCTTTATTTCGAACCGAACTTCTTTTAGCATTAATATATTCTTTGGCTTTGGCCTTTCCAAACATACATTCTACATAGATAGCCTCAGTATAGGTACAAAAACCCTCGTGAATCCACATGTCGGCAATGTCTCTACAGCTCACGCTGTTTCCCCACCACTCATGACCTGTTTCATGAATAATGATATAATCGAAGTCTAATCCGATTTTAGAAAAATCTTTCCCGGCATAACCGGTTTGATATTTATTACCATAAGCAATTGCTCCCTGGTGCTCCATACCAAGATATGGCGTTTCAACCAGAGCGTAGCCATCGCGCATAAAAGGATATTTGCCCAGATATTTTTCATAGCAAAGCAACATAGGTTTCACCTGTTCAAATTGCTTTTTTGAAAACTCCAAATTATATGGCATCACATAATAATCAAGCCTGAGTATATCGCCATCGCTATATCGCAGGGAATCTCTCCAGTGGGTGTATTTGCCGATATTGAAAGTAATATTGTATGTATTGATAGGATAGCTGATACTCCATGTAAAAGCTGTTTGCTTTTCACTCACTTTCCTTTCCTGTATCAGATTGCCATTGCAAACAGCACTTAGCCCTGTGGGAACAATACAGGTAATTTTAATACTATCAGGCTCGTCTGAAAGATGATCTTTACATGGCCACCAGGAGCTGGCACCTAATCCTTCGCAGGCAACTGCAATCCATGCATTGCCCTCCTTATCTTTAGACCAGACAAAACCTCCGTCCCATGGTGCACGCTTGGCAATAACAGGCTGTCCATGATATTTCACAGTAACAGTATTTCGAGAATTGACAGTAAGGGTTTCAGGAAATCGAACAAATACTGCATTAAACTCGCGGGTGAAAGCCAGTACTTTATTTTGCCATAAAATAGAATCAATAGCAATATGCTCCTCTAAGTCGAGCTGAATTATATTAGTCATCTTCTTGACCTTAAAATAAATACTATTGCTACCTGAAATAGAGGCATTCACAGTATCAAAGTTCAACGCCAATTCATAATAATCCACATCAAAACATTCCCTTTCAGGACGAAGTGAACCCCTGAGCGAGTCTTTTCGGGTAAACACCTTGTTTTGATTTAATAATTGCGAAAATCCTGAATGATTGATCGCCATTAGTAAAATAAAAATGAATGTTTTAGTAACATTGCTTTCAGTAAACATCTAGATAGTTTTTTCGTTTCTCAATCAACACAATAATAACAGATTAAAATGGGAAAATACCTCTTTCCAATTTTTAGCCTTGCTCTCCTTTTTGTATGCGAATGGTACATGTGGAAGGCGGTGCAGCTTGTTTTCAAAGGAAGATTTGAAGCATTGAAGTGGGTATACCTTACCATAAATATACTGCTCTATGTTTTATTTTTCTCATTCAGAATTCTAGGACCATCAGTGTTTTCAAAATCTGTGATGACATACGGCTCAGTAGTGTTCTTTGTTTTACTCATAGGCAAACTAATCGTTTTTATATTCTTCGCCATCAATGACCTCATTCAAATAAGTAGTTATGTCTTCAGAAAAAGAGCAAGCATAGCAGGCGAGACAACAAAATTAATTAGCCGTTCTGAATTTTTAGCAAAGATGTCATTAGGAATTGCGGCTATTCCCATGTTCAGCATGTTATATGGTGTTGTGATGAATGCATACAATTATCAATTCAGAAGAATCACTTTGAAATTCCCCAATTTGCCCGATGCCTTTGATGGATTTAAGGTGGTTCAATTGTCTGATATACATTCCGGCAGTTTCAACCAGACTAAGCCTATTATTGATGCAGTTGCAAAAATCAATAAGCTCAATGCAGACCTCATTTTATTTACCGGAGATTTGGTGAATAACATTACTGACGAGATGGAGCCATTTATGAATATATTCAATAAATTGGAAGCAAAGCATGGTGTGATGTCCGTAACCGGAAATCATGATTATGGAGATTATGTGCAATGGGAAACACCAAAAGCTAAAAAAGAAAATTTCAGAAGATTTGTAGAAACACACAAGAACCTTGGTTGGGATTTATTGATCAATGAAAATAGATTAATAGAAAAAGACGGACAAAAAATCGCCATCATAGGAATTGAAAACTGGGGCAAGGCCTTGCGATTTCCACGTTATGGAAAAATGGGACTTGCTGTAAAAGGAACAGAAGAGATTCCATTCAAAATATTGATGAGCCACGACCCCTCACATTGGGATGCCCAAGTAAGACCTCAATACGGAGATATTGATTTAACGCTGAGCGGACATACTCATGGTTTCCAATTTGGAATTGAAAGTAAGTATCTGAAGTTTTCACCGTCACAATGGGTGTATAAACAATGGGCGGGCTTGTATCAGGAAGGAAAACAATATCTTTATGTAAACCGTGGTTTCGGCTTTCTCGGCTATCCCGGTCGTGTGGGAATATTACCTGAAGTTACTATCATTGAGTTGAAAAAGGCATAACATGAGTTTGTACGATATTGCAAAATATTTTCTGTTTCAATTTGATGCGGAGCAGGCGCATCACCTCACTATTTCTTTGCTCAAAAATGATTTTATTGCTGCCATAAACAAAAGCATTTATGATAAGGACAATATTCTTCCTACAGAACTTTTCGGATTAAAATTTAAAAATCCTATTGGTCTTGCAGCAGGCTTAGATAAAAATGCCGAAGTCATAGATGCATTTGCAGGTATCGGTTTTGGATTTATTGAAATCGGGACTATTACTCCAAAACCTCAGGATGGGAATCCCAAACCGCGCTTATTTCGATTGCCTAAAGATGAAGCACTCATCAACAGAATGGGATTCAACAATGTGGGTGCAGAACAGGCAAAGCGCAATCTTGAAAAAAGAAAAACGAATGTCATCGTTGGTGGCAACATCGGCAAAAACAAAGTGACCGAAAATAAAGATGCTGTGAAGGATTACGAAATCTGTTTCAATACTTTGTTTGATTCAGTAGATTATTTTGTGGTGAATGTAAGCTCACCCAACACTCCCGGTCTGCGCGCATTGCAGGATAAAGATTCGCTGAATGAAATTTTGAGCACACTGCAACATCACAACTTTGGAAAGAAAAATCAGAAACCCATCCTCTTGAAAATTGCACCCGATTTGGAACAAGAGCAGCTGGATGAAATCATAGAAATAGTAACTGCTACAAAGATTCAGGGAATTATAGCCACAAATACAACAATCTCGAGAAACTACTTACCACATTATCAATCGGAAGAAATAGAAGCTATAGGTGCCGGAGGATTGAGCGGTAAACCTGTTACAGAAAAAGCTACCCAAGTTATCAGCTACATCAGCAAACAATCTGGCAATACTATTCCAATCATCGGAGTGGGCGGCATTATGAACGCACAGGATGCAAAAGACAAAATAAATGCCGGAGCAAAAATGATTCAACTATACACAGGCTTTATCTACAAAGGGCCGCAGTTGATTCAGGAGATTTGCGGAGCACTGATTTGATAATTTGATGATGAGTGAAATCACTAAATAAATAAGTCTTTAAAAGGTTATGAAAGAAAAGCTAAGTGGGATATTGCTATCTGTTAGCATAACTTTAATAGCTCTTCTCTTATCTTACTTTCCCTCTTCTGTTAACATTATTCTTGCAGGTATGTTGCTGGGTATTTTATTTGGCAATTTGATTAAAATACCTGCATCATTCAATGCCGGCATCTCTTTTACAAGTAGTAAAATACTTGAATTTTCAATACTTTTTCTGGCATTCAGCATCAACTATTCCAATATAGCAAAGGTTGGATGGGGGAGTTTTCTCTTGCTCGCTACTGTCATTATGATTGTACTAATGCTAACAGTATATCTCTCCAAAAAATTTCAATGTCCCGGGTCTACAGGATGGTTGATTGGTTTTGGTACTGCTATCTGCGGCTCTTCAGCCATTGCAGCACTGGCACCTTCAGTTTCCAAGGATAAAAACGATGTAGTAATAGCTATGGCCGTAGTGAATCTATTTGGAAGTATAGGAATGATTGCAATGCCTTTTATTTTTCAGTCCCTAAGTCTTCCTGATGAACAAATCGGATTCATGCTGGGAGGTACACTACATTCTGTAGGAAATGTTGCAGGGGCAGAATAGGTATCAGTAATGCAGTAGGCGAGACCGCCATAACAGTAAAACTGGCAAGAGTTGCCTTGCTGACTCCCTATCTGATTGTTTTCAAACTATTAGTTAACAGAGATGGCTCAAGTAGCTGGAAAGAACACTTTCAGCTTCCATGGTATTTAATTGCTTTTGTTTTAATTACTGTTTTCATAAGTTTTGTTTCCATTCTGGAAAATATAGTGAATCAAATAGAACTTGCCGGAAAGTATATTCTTACAATAGCTATGGTTGCAATTGGGTTAAAATTACGTTTCAGCACCTTGCTGAATTCAGGAAAAAAAGGACTGCTATTCGGATTGATAATTTTTGCCATACAAATAGTTTTAGTAGGCTTATTGCTACTCCTATAACTACGTCAGAAAACAGGTAATCGTTGAAGGAAAGGCTCAATTCGCTTATTTGCTTTAGCGCTTTATAATGGAAACAATACATTGTGGTTAATAAAATCAACCCCACATGCGTATTGCCATTATTTCTTTTTTAATGTTCGTCACACTAAACCTTTTTGCTCAGAAATTCCCTGCAATAAACCCTCAGGATGTGACTATAGTTCGTGATTCATTTGGAGTACCTCATATTTTCGGTAAAACTGATGCAGACTGTGCTTATGGTTTGGCATGGGCAAATGCTGAAGATGCATTTCATGAAACCCAAAACCTAATTTATATAGCGAAAGGTTTTATGGGTAGAAAAGATGGAATTGATGGCGTTAAGGCTGATTTTTTTGTTCATGCAATCGGTGCAAGAAAAATAGTAGAAAAAAAATACGAAACTGATTTAACTCCCGAATTCAAACGATACATCAATGGATTTGCTCAAGGAGTTAGTGCTTATGCAAAAGCTCATCCGGAAGAAGTCAAAATAAAAAAAGCATTTCCTGTAACCGATAAAGATATACTTACTGCATTTGTTGTTACTATGAGCTTTCTGACTCATGCGCAAAATGAGGTGGGCGATGCAGTAGGAGGTAAATATGATAAGGAGCCTATTGATTTTTCACACAAGCTACCAAGTGTTGGCTCAAATGCTTATGCAGCAAAAAGTGAAATAGTAGATGAGAAAAAAACACTGCTATGTATCAATCCGCATCTGCAAATGAATGGCCCTTTGAGCTTCTACGAAATGCACCTGCAAAGTGAAGAAGGTCTGGACATGCAAGGTGTTACTTTTCAGGGAGCATCATCTCATGCCATGGGTACAAATCGTCATTTAGGATGGGGCTTCACCTGGAATTATTTCGACAAGCTGGATGTATACAAACTGAATATGCATGAGAAGAAAAAATTGCAGTATGAGTTTGATGGCAAGTACGAAAAACTAGAAAAACGTCCTGTTTGGCTGAAAGTTAAAGTTAAAGGACTGGTAATTCCTGTAAGAAAAATGACATACTGGAGTAAATATGGCTGTACATTAAAATCAGATAAATCAGATAATTTTTACTCGATTCGTTTCCCGGCAAACATGACTGTGAAAACGGGACAGCA
>CANHIG010000036.1 GCA_947461105.1 Bacteroidota bacterium
ATGGTAATCACTCCCGAGCCCTTGGTCAAAAAATATATTGATGGAATTTATGAGACTATTGATAAATATAAAGATTACGATTTTTTGCTTTTACAGGAAGTTGATATCAACAGCAAAAGAAGTCATAATATCAATATCGTTGAAGGCATTCTGAGTATTTTACCACAGCACAACAACGCTTTTGCTACAAATTATGATGTGAGGTATCTTCCCTTTCCCTGGACTGAACCTTTAGGGAAAATAAGAAGTGGATTGCTTTCCTGTTCCAAAATGTTGCCGGAAGAGTCTATAAGAGTTGCGTTTCCAGGAATTACGGATTTCCCTCGAAAGCTATTTTATCTGGAGCGTTGTATGATTTTCAGCAGATATAAACTTAAGAGCGGAAAGGATTTAATTGTTATTAATACTCATCTGGAGGCTTATGATGATGGCGGAGTGAAAAAGGAGCAAATGAAGGTGATGAAAAAATGGGTTACAGAGGAGTATGATAAGGGTAACTATGTTATTATTGGTGGAGATTGGAATATAGCACCACCGGGATTTGATGTACACAAATGGGAGAAAGAGCCGGTGAACGATACGCTTTATAAAATGAATAATGATGCAAACTACATACCGGGCTGGAAGTATGCTTTTGATGAAAATACGCCTACAAACAGAAAAAATGACAAACCGCTGAACTCAAAAACATTTACTACAGTTATTGATTATTTTCTGCTTTCTCCAAACATCGATTTGATAGAAACAAAGGGCGTAGATGCCGGTTTTCAAAATTCAGATCATAATCCTGTTTCAATGAGTATCAAGCTGAAGTAACAAGCTCTGGTCTTTATTTTCTATTTTGACCGCCCAAACGCAATAACAACATGGATTCATATTTTGAAATTGGCAGTGATACTCTGACTATTGCTGCATTGAAGAACATATTTCTGAATAATAGAAAGATAAGTCTCAGTGCGGCAGCCAAAACAAAAATCAATAAGAATAGGGCATTCCTGGAGCAAAAAATAAATGTGAAGGATGCCCGATTTTATGGTATCAATACCGGCTTTGGTGCGCTCTGTGATGTTGAAATCAACAGTGATGAGCTGGAGCAGCTTCAGGCAAATTTAGTGATGAGTCACGCTTGTGGTATGGGCGATGAAGTGAAGCCTGAAGTAGCCAAGCTGATGCTATTGCTCAAAATAAAAAGTTTGTCGTTGGGTTATTCGGGAGTAAGTCTTGAATTAGTGGAAAGATTGATTTTCTTTTATAATAATGAAATCATTCCCATAATTTGGGAGGTAGGCTCTTTGGGCGCATCCGGTGACCTTGCACCATTAGCCCATTTGAGTTTGCCAATAATTGGGATGGGAACTGTTCGAGTAAATGGAGAGAAAAGAGACTCTGCTGAAGTATTGAAACAGTTTAATCTGAAACCATTAAAACTTAAAGCGAAAGAAGGTTTGGCGTTGCTGAACGGCACTCAGTTTATGAGTGCATGGGGTTGTTTCAGCGTTATAGAAAGCGAGCGGGTAGAACTGCTTGCAGATTTTACAGCGGCTAATTCTATTGATGCTTTCGATGCGCAAATTGCGCCTTTTCATCCTTCTATTCAGAAAGTAAGAAATCATATCGGACAAATAGAATCAGCTGCAAATATTCTCAGGTTTCTAAGCGGAAGCGAGATTGCGCAAAGAGAAAAAAATAATGTGCAAGACCCTTATTCATTCAGATGTGTTCCTCAGGTGCATGGTGCTGTGAAAAGTGTCATCCAACATGCTAAAGAAGTATTTGAAAAAGAAATCAATGCCGTTACTGATAATCCACTCGTTTTTGAAGATGAAGATTTAATCATCAGCGGAGGTAATTTTCACGGTGAACCTTTAGCATTAGCACTAGACTATCTCACTATCGCTATGGCAGAGTTAGCTTCCATTTCTGAGCGAAGAACATTTCAACTTACTTGTGGTAAAAGAGGCTTGCCTCCATTTTTGGTTGCAGATTCAGGACTCAACAGCGGCTATATGATTCCGCAATATACTGCAGCTGCTATTACCAGTATGAATAAACAACTTGCCACACCTGCCTCTGTAGATAGTATCACCTCTTCAGGTGGTCAGGAAGATCATGTAAGCATGGGAGCAAACGCAGCGGTGAAATGCTACAAAGTAGTTTATAATATAGAGAAAGTGCTTGCGATTGAATATATGTGTGCTACTCAGGCGCTTGATTTCAGAACACCTCAAAAGAGCTCAGCTATTATTGAGGAAGTAAAAACTGCATATAGAAAAATTGTCCCTTTCTATGAAAAAGACAGGGTGATATATAATGACATCCAGCAAACAGTGGATTTTATGAGGACTATACGATTTGCGCAAGAGTAAATCACAACTGTTCGAAATATTCCACTATCTTTTTTTTGAGTAAGCCTTCTTGTTCTTTAAGGTTGATTTTGGGCGCGCCTTTTACGGTTTCCCAATGAGGCCAGCCTTCTTCATCATTACCTATAAATTTGAAGTAACCTTCCGACTCAAATAATTTGCAAACTGCTACGTGAAGTAGATTTTGTTTTTCTTCTTTTTCCCAAACTTCTTTCACCATGCCCACTTCATTAATGCCAATCAAAAACAGCATGGCATTTATATCGGGTCTCTGGCCAAAATCCTCTTTCACCCGGTTGCGCACTTTGTACCATCGCAATGCGAAGTCCTTATCCTCTTCCTGTTTCCCTTCATTTAGTAATGGCATAATTTCACATTAATAGTTTATCTGAAAAGCGTCACCATCTTTCAGGAATGTTAAGTTTAAACGAGTTTTGTCAAGATATTCGGAAGAAAGCTTTGCAGTCAGTATCTTTTCTTCTTCTGCTGCATGTTGCATCACCATTCCCAGAGGATCTATAATCAGAGAGACTCCGTTGTGATTGATGTCATTGCCATCTTTGCCCACTCTGTTTACTCCCGCAACATAACATTGATTTTCAATTGCGCGCGCCTGCAACAATGTTTGCCATGCGTAGATTCTCTTCTCGGGCCAGTTTGCTACATAAATCAATAAATCATACTCAGCAGAGCCATTAGTCATTTTATTTCTTGACCAAATCGGGAATCGCAAATCGTAACAGATAAGCGGACAAATCTTCCAGCCTTTGTAAGTTACAAGGAGCTTTGATGAGCCTTTGCAGTAGTTGGAAGGTTCATCAGATAAAGAAAAAAGATGTCTTTTGTCATAGTAAAAATAGTTGCCATCGGGATTCACCCAAAACAATCTGTTGTAAAACTTATCGCTTTCTTTTGCTGCTATAGAACCACAGATGGCTGCGTTCTTTTTTTCGGCAATAGCTTTCATCCATTCAAGAGCCTGCTGAGTGCTTTGCTCAGAAATCAAATCGGTGTTCATGGTGAAACCTGTGGTGAACATTTCCGGAAGAATAATCACATCAATTCCCGTCTCAATTGCTGCAATCTTCTCAGAAAAATGCTCCAGATTTTTTTCATGCTGTTCCCAAAATAAATCAGCTTGTATTGTTGCTATGTTTAAATCTTGCTTAACCATTCTGCTGCTCGTTTAAGTGTTTCATTTTCTTTTGCAAAGCAGAATCTTATCACTTTGCCTTCATCATGATTTGGATAGAAAACGGATATTGGAATTGATGCCACACCTTTTTCTCTGGTCAGCCATTTTGCAAATTCTTTATCATTCAAATCAGAAATTCCATTGTAGGAAACCAACTGAAAATAAGTTCCTTCGCAAGGTAGCAATTTGAATCTTGTTGATTTTAAAGCAGCTTGGAAATAGTCGCGTTTAGCTTGATAAAAAGAACTTAATTCCAGATACAAATCCTGATGTTTCAGAATATCAGCGTATGCAATTTGCGAAGATGTTGACACTGAAAAAACATTGTATTGGTGCACTTTTCTATATTCAGCAGTAATGTTTTCGGGAGCAATTACATAACCAATCTTCCAGCCAGTGGTGTGGTAAGTTTTGCCAAAAGAAAAAACAGCAATTGATCTGTCAGCTAAAGCTTTGTTTTTTAAAACACTCAAATGCTTTTTTTCATCAAACACAATATGCTCATATACCTCATCGCTCAGAATAATGATGTCAGTTCCTTTCACTATTTTTTCCAACTGTAGTATGTCATCTTGAGAAAAAACTTTTGCGGATGGATTATGGGGTGAGTTGATAATAATCATTTTGGTTTTGTGAGAAACCAGTTTTGCCACTTTTCCCCAGTCAATGCTGAAATCAGGGGCTACCATGCTGTAATACACGGGAGTAGCACCCACCAGTTCAATAGCGGGGGTGTAGCTATCATAAGCCGGAGCAAAAACAATCACCTCATCTTTTTCCTTTAGGAGCGATGTGATAGCGGTGAAAATCGCCTGAGTTGCACCTGCTGTGATAGTTATTTCGCTTTCAGGGTTTACAGCAAGGGAGTATAAATCGTTTACTTTTTCAGCAATGACCTCGCGAAGCGAAAGTAGGCCAGGCATAGGAGCATATTGGTGATTGCCTGATTTTATTGCCTTTTCAAATGCTGCTATAACCAATGGATGTGGTTGAAATTCCGGAAAGCCCTGCGACAGATTAATAGCATTGTGTTCTTTTGCTAATGCAGACATCACGCTGAAAATAGTTGTACCCATTTTCGGAAACTTACTGTTGATGTTGCCTGAAAATTTCATGATTTTAATGGGTTGTTTCAATCAAAAATCATAGATAGTAATCCAAATCGGCTTGCTTCAAATCCATAGTGATTTGTTTGATCTCCTGCTCTTTATCCATATCGCAGATAAGCAAGACATCTTTAGTGTCAATGATACAAAGGTTTCGGATACCTTGCACCACCAGCAGCTTATCATTCGGCATCATTATCATGTTGTTGGACGAATCATACACTCTAACGTTTTTCCCGCTTACAGCATTGCCCAAATAATCTTTCTGATATGCTTCATAAAGCGATTTCCAGGAGCCGATGTCTGACCAGCCAAATTCAGACGGAATAGTATATACATTATCGGCTTTTTCCATCACACCATAATCAATAGAAATGTTGGTGCATTGTGAATAAGCTGTTGCGATAAAATCCTTTTCTTTTGGGGTGTTGTAATATAAATGACCATCGTTAAAGCAATCCCCTACTTCAGGCAAGTATTTGTGGAGCGCTTCAAGAATATCTTTTGACTTCCAAACAAACATGCCGGAGTTCCATAAAAACTCTCCGCTTTTGTAGAATGTTTTTGCCATTTCAGCATCAGGCTTTTCCGCAAAAGTGATTACTTTATAAAAGCTATCGTTTTTAGTTTCTTCATCAAATTGAATGTAGCCGTAGCCCGTAGATGGTCGGGTGGGTTTTATGCCCAAAGTAATTAAAGCATTGGTTTTTCTTGTAAAAGTGATGCACTTGCTCATTCTATCCATATATCTCGTTTCATTCAATATCAGGTGATCGGAGGGAACTACCACTATGGTGGCATCATTATTCAGGGAGTGAATCTTGCTGCAAGCGTAAGCAATACATGGTGCAGTGTTTCTCCTTACCGGCTCTGCAAGTATCTGATTGGGTTTTAAATCCGGTAGCTGCTCATTGACAAGCGATATGTATTCTTCATTGGTTATTACAAAAATATTTTGCGGATAAGCAATCTTCAAGGCTCGTTCATAGGTCATTTGAATCAATGTCTGCCCGGTGCTCATAATGTCAAGAAACTGTTTGGGCAATTTAGTGCGGCTTTGTGGCCAAAATCTAGAACCAATCCCACCTGCCATTATCGATACATAAGTATTGTTCATTTCGTTGGTTTACGGTATAAAAAACTATTGTTTCTTGTTAATTATTTAAAAAGGAAAAAAATCACAGCGCAATACAAATGTAAATAATAGCGGGGTTTTATTTTGTGAGATATTTATGTTGTTATAAAAACATTTTATTATATTAACGAAGGAATGTGAAATGCTGCTTTTAAAAGCATTGAAAATGGATATTTATGAGTAACAAGACGCTGGATTTAAAGGAAGCTTTGAAGGAATATTTCGGCTTTGACCAGTTCAAAGGCGAGCAGGAAAAAATTGTGTCATCTCTTTTGGAGGGCAAGGACACTTTCGTGATTATGCCAACTGGTGGAGGGAAATCGTTATGCTATCAGCTACCGGCTTTGATGAGTGAGGGCGTAGCTATTATTATTTCTCCGCTAATTGCCCTGATGAAAAATCAAGTTGACTTGATTAGAAACTATTCCACTCAAGACGCTATTGCCCATTTTCTCAATTCATCCCTTACAAAAACAGAGAAAAACAGAGTAATAAAGGACATAAGATCCGGAGTAACAAAAATGCTTTACGTAGCACCGGAAACCCTTACCAAACAGGAGACCGTTGATTTGCTGAAGGAAATTAAAGTTTCTTTTGTAGCGGTGGATGAGGCTCATTGCATTTCAGAATGGGGGCATGATTTTAGACCTGAGTACAGGCGAATCAGAGAAATAGTTGAAGCCCTAGAGCAAGATTTCCCCATAGTGGCATTAACAGCTACTGCCACACCAAAGGTGCAATTAGATATTGTAAAGACATTGCACCTCAAGCAGCCTAATATTTTCATTTCCTCATTCAACAGGCCAAATCTGTTTTACGAAATTCGACCTAAAAAAACGCCTCAGCTTGCTATTAAAAACATCCTCCAGTTCATCAAAACCAAAAAAGGCAAGTCGGGTATAGTCTATGTAATAAATAGGAAAACTGCTGATGATGTAGCGCAAATGCTCAAAGTAAATGGCATAAAAGCTGCTGCATATCATGCCGGGATTGATACAAAAATCAGATCAAATATTCAGGATGCCTTTTTGATGGAGGATATTGATGTAATCGTTGCTACTATTGCATTTGGGATGGGTATTGACAAGCCCGATATTCGTTTTATCATTCATTATGACATTCCAAAATCGCTTGAAAACTACTATCAGGAAACCGGAAGAGCCGGCCGCGATGGAATGGAGGGCGAGTGCATTACTTACTTTAGCTACAAAGACATTTTAAAGCTGGAAAAACTACTTCGCGATAAAACTGTGGCGGAGCGGGAGCGAGGGTTGCAGTTGATTAATGAAACAGTGGCCTATATCGAATCGGCAGAATGCAGAAGGAAATTTGTATTGCACTATTTTGGTGAAGATTATGACCAGAAGCAGTGCCACGCCATGTGCGACAACTGCAAACATCCTAAAGAGAAAATAGACGTAACTGAAGAAACAAAACTTGCTTTGGATGCCATCATTCAGCTCAAAGAAAATCACGATTTGCCTTATATCATTAAGTTCCTGACCGGTAAAAAGGTGAAAGAAATCAATGACTTCAAATATGAGAAGCTGGAGCTTTTTGGAAAAGGGGCAGACAAGGATGATCAGTTTTGGAATTCAGTGATTCGAAATGCCATGATGATAGGGCTTATTGACAAAGACATCGAACGATATGGCACGTTAAAACTGAACGATAAGAGCAGAAAATTTCAGGCTAAGCCATTTACGGTAGATGTAGCCCTGAACCATGATTTTACTGATGAGAGTTCAGAGAATATCGTGGAAGAAGCTTCTACAGCAAGGTCTGCTGTGGATACAGCTCTTTATAATCTACTTAAGGATTTATGCCGAAAAGAAGGCAAAGTGCTCAATCTGCCCCCTTATGTAATTTTTCAGGAGACCTCATTGGAGGAAATGGCCACTAAGTATCCGATGAATCTTGAGGAGCTTTCAGAAATAGGGGGAGTAAGCAAAGGCAAAGCCACCCGATATGGCAAGAAGTTTACAGAGGTAATTAAGAAATATGTAGAGGAAAATGAAATCGAGCGTCCTGATGATTTTGTAGTGAAATCCGTTGCCAATAAATCAGGGGAGAAAATCAAAATTATTCACTCCATTGACAAGAAAATTTCTTTAGATGATTTGGCAAAGTCACTCAACATTTCATTTGCAGAACTGGTGAAAGAACTTGAAACTATTGTTCATTCTGGCACAAAGCTAAATATTGATTACTATCTGAACAATAAGATAGACGAGGCTTTGGTCGCTGATATATATGAGTTTTTCAGAAGCGAGGAGAACTTTTCACTGGAGGATACCCTGCACGAGTTTAAGGATGATGATTTGGAACCTGAGGATGTACAATTGATTCATATCAAGTTTATGAGTGAACTGGGGAATTAATTATTCTAAATGATTGTTTGAGAAGCCATACAAATATTTATGGAGCTTCAGGTGAGCTTCGCGTAAAAGTTTAAAGCTTTGCAGAAACCAAAAGATGGCATAGAGAAACATGGTAAAGCCAAAACCAAATCCAAATAGGGTAAACATAACGGCTTTTAATTCTGACTTTGGTTCCATAGAAGATTTTATTGTTAAATAACACATTACAGTAGAACTAAAGATTGCAAATACTTGCCTTAGTCTGCTTTTCTTAAAATCTTCATTGCTTACATTTCATAGAGTAGCCTGCATAATATTGGTTTTGTCTTATCGTGAAATTATTGAAAATTGAGATATCTCAAACAGAGCCAGCTTTCATATAACAAATTACATCTGTGTTCGTTGAATAGTTATCTTTGGCGCACATTTTGAAAAAGGCACTTTTCGTAACGCTCTTATTGTCATCCGTATTTGCCCATGCACAGTTTCATGAAACTGGCGTTTGGGGAGGCGGAGCCAACTATTTTGGTGATTTGAATACTAAGTTCAACTGGACTTTTATCCGTCCTGCTGGCGGATTATTTTACAGATATAATATCAGCACCCGTTTTGCAACTAAGCTTATTGTGAGTTATGGTGAAATAGAGTTTAAAGATTCCGGAACAAAAACACCTCGAAATCTGCAACGAAATCTTTCCTTCAAGTCCAGTATAGCTGATGTTACAGGAACTTTTGAGTTTAATTTTTTCAAGTTTGATAAGTCCAAAAAGAAGTTTTGGTTTAGCCCATATCTGGCAACCGGTATAGGCATTTTCTTTTTCAATCCCGAGGCGCAATATAACGGCCGGTGGTACTATCTGCAACCGCTGGGAACGGAAGGGCAAAATGACTATAGCTACACAGGGCTCAAAAAATACAAGCTTTGGTCGCTCCACATTCCTATTGAAGGTGGATTTAAGTTTCACATATATAAGAATCTGAATTTTTCACTCTTCGCATCAGTGCATAAAACTTTTACGGACTATCTGGATGATGTGAGCGGCAACTATCCCAACACCGTATCCTTGCCCGGTGGCTCAAAAGGAATTGCTGCAGAACTATCTGACCGCAGCGATGAAGTAGCAGGAGAGAAAGTTGGCAAAACTGGCTATCAGAGAGGCGAATCAAAAAAGAAAGACGACTTTGTATTTGTAGGATTTACCGTTTCCTATACCTTCATGTCAATGCAATGTCCTTGGCCTACAGTGGGGTCGGTATATAAGTAAGAATAAATTAAGCTTAATTCCATTTTCTACTATTATTGCAGGGAAGCTGTTTCCCATTCCAATACTGCTAGAAGAGCTACAATTATTATTTCGAGACTAAAATAAATCATGCCAAGCAAGGTTGGTTTTTCAAACAAAAGTACCATTAAGGCAAATGTAAAAGCACAATAAAAAAGATTACATGTAGCAATAATTCTCATGAATTTTTGCCAGTTATCTATTTTATTCTAGAGCAAATCAATGAGTAAATAGAAAAAATGCAGGCAATAAATGAAAGTGGATATAGCACAGAGTGTGGCATTGCAAAAGTGCCTTCAAATTTCACTAAAACAACTCCAAGCATTGCGGCAGAAGTCATTGCGCCCACGCCATCAACCAGAAATAATTTTTTATAGTTTATATATTTTAGTGTGAATCGAAATAACATTGTGATGTATTTATTTAAGGAAAATTATTCTGCACGCATCACCAGCAGGTAAAAATCATTGTCAAGCGGTAGGTAGCCATACTCATAGCAAAAGGTGTAAGTAGCTCCAGCTTTGGTAGCGAGCGTATGGGTATGATATTGAAAATTATAACCCTTTTCTATCAGCTTAGCTTTTGTCGCTTTTGTTTTTCCTTCGGGGTTTAAGTCCGCTAAAATTCGTCTGTTTTTGCGCAAAATATTATTCACGTTGCGCATCAAATTAGTGGTATCGCTGTTTTGCTGATTGTTAAATGCATTGCGGCAACTGTCATCACAAAATTTTTTGTCTGCTCTGCCTTTTATGGGTGCATCGCAGTATTGGCAATGTTTTTCCATCCTTTTTTGTTTTCATAAAAATAATAATTATTCGATTGCAAACGACTACAAATGAAATTTAAATGACTATAAAGGTTTACTATCCGACTAAAGTTTTCCGGCTGCCCCATCTTTGCATCATCAAATTTTTAATCACTCAAAAAACAAAAACTATGAGCACAATCAAAAACAGCGTAAGGCTAATCGGAAACATCGGAGGCGAACCGGAAATCAAAAACTTCGACAAAAACAAAAAACTCGCGAAGCTATCGCTCGCTACAAACGAAACCTACAAAAATGAAAAAGGGGAAAAAGTGACCGAAACGCAATGGCACAATCTGGTAGCATGGGGTGGCACTGCCGCGATTATCGAGAAGTATGTGAAAAAAGGACAGGAAGTGGCCATAGAAGGCAAACTTACTACCCGCACTTACAATGATAAAGAAGGCAATAAGCGCTACGTGACCGAGGTATTAGTAAATGAAGTATTACTGATGAGCAAAAACTGAAAAGTAGTCATGGAGTACAAGGCCCGTAGGTTATCAAAACCCTACGGGTCTTTTATTTTTAAAACCGCTGAGCGTATTTATTTTGTAAATATTTCCCCTTAGTTTTTGGATATTTCAGATTTTACTTCATTTTTAATCAACTTATCTAAAAGAAACCATGAGCGCAGCACCATACGTACTAGACTTCGGACATAAATTGATAGTAATCACCGCTCCATCAGGTGCCGGAAAAACTACAATAGTTCGAAAATTACTTACTCAGTTACCTTATGCGGGCTTTTCAGTTTCGTGCACCACTCGTCCGAAAAGAGCCAATGAGGTAGATGGCAAAGATTATTATTTCATTAGCGAAGCTGAGTTTAAAGCTAAAATCCAGAACAACGAATTTGCAGAGTATGAGGAAGTATATCCCGGCAAATTTTATGGTACACTAAAAAGTGAAGTAGAGCGACTATGGCGCGATAGAAAAGTGGTAGTGTTTGATATAGACGTGAAAGGTGCAGTGAATCTGAAGAAATTGTATGGCGAAAATTGTCTAACTATTTTCATAGATCCACCTTCAAAGCAAACTTTGATTAACCGCCTCACTGCGAGAAATACAGAGAATGCTGATACGCTTAAAAAAAGAATAAAAAGAGCTGAGGAAGAATTGAGCTACAAGGAGAAGTTTGACAAAGCTGTAGTGAATGCTGACTTTGATATTGCTTTTATGAATGTAAAAAACTGTATTGCCAATTTTCTTAAAAGAGCACCTGCTGTAAAACATTAAATATGGTTTCTGAAGTAACATCCGGTGTGGAGGTAAGTGTGCAAGTTGCCTATCAGGAGAAGCGGTCTTCCCCTGAAAATCAGGAGTTTGTTTTCAGTTATCGTATTCACATTGCTAATCATAATCAGTTTACGGTGCAGCTGCTCAGGAGACGATGGATTATTACCAATTCCCTTGGCGAAATAGAAGTGGTGGAAGGCGATGGTGTAGTTGGTCGTCAACCTATATTATACAGTGGTGATGAGTATGAATATATTTCAGGCGCAGGAATAGATACTTCTTTCGGTACTATGAAAGGGGTGTATTATTTTCAAAATAAAAATACGGGAGATGAATTTATTGTGAAGGTTCCTGAATTTAAACTGGAAACTATAGAGCTGCTTAATTAAGCTGTTCTCTGTTTTTAGGTTCCCAAACAGTATCATTCGAATAGGGAATAAAAGCAAAGCTCGATACTTCAGGCTCCGAAAAAAAAATGCAACAAAACTTTTCCGGATCTTTATAATTGCTGATAAAAATTTCGGCTTTCTCTTTCTCTATTATTTTTTTGTTTACAAAGTCTTCGAGGTGCGATGCGTTGATACTAAAGTATGTTCCTGTTTCTTCGCTTCTAATGATAGGCACCCCAATGTCTAAATCAATATCTTCGTGCAGCGCCACAAAAATCGGGTATTTTGAAACACCATCTTTGCGCAGTGCTAAAGATACTGTTTGCAAAAACTTTTTGCAGATAGCAAAATCCTTGTGTAAAATTTGTAGCGCCTCGTTTTTCACTTTATTGTTTTCAGAGGTATAGATAGTATTTTCAGTAAAAACGACCTAATTTTTTAAGTTATAATCGGGTAATTTTTTTTGCTTGTGAAAGAAATATTGCAAACCAACTGTTATTCCGGTTTGTGAATTGAGAGATCGATTAGTGTATTTAGTACCATTGTAGCCAAAACTACATTCTACCGCCAGGTTTTTGGTTGCGAAATAATCAAAACCGATACCACCACCGCCTGTTATCCCATCTACATTTCCAGAGTTGCCACGAATCAATGAGGTAGAACTGAGGTAGCCAAATTTTGCGAATAGAAAGGGTTTCAGATTTCCTTTGAGGAAGTAATAGCGCACAGTAGGTACAAATAAAGTATTCAGGAAAATTCTGTTTTGTTTGTTTCTGGCTTTGTTGTCTGAGGTGAGACCAATGCCAAGTGAAAATCCCAGCATCAGATTTTTGGCAATGAAGTAGCCGAATGATGGAGTAATATTCATTGTAAATATCCTTACAGAATCTTGTCGGCTAAAGGTCATATCGAATCCGCCTCCTGCGATAATACTCGTTTGCTCTGTTTGACTATATGATGATGTGGTAAAACAACAAACAGCAAATAGTATAATCAGGAAGTGCCTCATAAATTTATTTGGTAAAAATCTCTACTTCTTTCTTTGCAATTCCGTCCTGTAGTATTTTGTTGTATATGTTTTCAATCAGGGTTACTTTCTTTTTGTTGAAAAGCATTTCTTTGATCTGGCCCTGAACAAATTCAAGTGGCGTAGCCTCTCCTTTTTCTCTCTTTTCTATTATTTTGATATAGTAGTTTGTACCACCATATTCATATTCTTTAAATTTGCTGCTGACTGTTAATGCATCTGACTTGTCTGTATTGAGGTTGAAATCTGATTTAAGCGATTCGGCTGTTTTCCATATTCCTTCTTCTAAGTTATATGATTGTGCAAAAGCTTTGCAATAGCCCTCTAATGCTTCAAAGTCTTCGTCTGTTTTCCCTTTATTAATTAGTATTTTGATTTTATCAAACTCTTCAGCCTGAGGGCTTATCACAATGTAGTTTACTTTATATACTTCATTCTCCAGTACAAAATTATTTTGGTTTTTCTCATAGAATTCAGCAATATCATCATCCTTCACTGCACGCTCCATTTTTTTTCTGATTAATTCTTTTTCGTACTCATAAAGGATAAGTGATTCACGGTAATCCTCCACTTTTTTATTTATCCCGGCATCATCTGAGGGAATGTATTCTTGTGCTTTTTGCAACAACAACTTTTTCTTAACCCAAGATTCTGCGAATGCAGCTACGATTTTCACAGAATCTTCTGATGATTTCCCCATAGTCAGCGCATCCAAATCGGCAACATACAGATATTCATTATATACTCGCGCCACTACTCTGGTGCCATCGCTATTGCCATACTTATTGAACAAATTGCAAGCACTGAATGAAAGCATAAGCAGGAGAAAAACTAAAAAGATAATTCTTGGCTGAGTTGTCATTTGTGATTTAGGGCTTTTAAATACGTTTCTCAATATTAGCATAAAAATATTCGAAACTAAAATAGCTATTCGGCAGAATCATTTTTGTTTTTAATAGTCATGAGTAATGCGTAGGCTCCTTTTGTCACTATTTTTTTGCCAATTAGTGACCGACTATTCAGAATTGCTATGTATCCGTTTTCGCTTGTGCCTGTTTCCACTTCCGCCATAGTGAACTGGTTTGCTCCATTTGAAACGAATACAAAAGTTTTCCCTTCGAAATTCACTACACCATCTTCTGCTACTGCATAAACGTTGTTGCTCTTCACTTCAACGTCAGCATTCATATACATGCCAGGTAGTAAATTCTTATCATAGTTTTTGAAATGGCAGTGAACTTCGGTAGTTCTATCAGACGAAAGGTCTTTGCTGATGAGAATTATTTCGCAAATGTGTTTTTTATCTGGTTCATGATTGGTGTATGCTACCAATTGCTGACCTATGGAAAGCAATGCGATGTCTTTCTCGAAAACAGTAAGATTCAAGTGAATGTCTGTAGGATTTACCAGCTCAAAAAGAATATCGGCAGGGTTTACATATTTTCCGATGTTCACATTCACTTTTGAAACAAAACCGTCAATCGGTGACAGAATACATACACTTTTAGAAAGATTGTCCTCAGTGAGCGTCTGCGGATTCACATTGATTAATTTCAGTTTTTCCGCAAGTGCGCTTAACTCAATTTTCTGTGTGGTGTATTCCATTTTCGACTGCTGGAAAACCTTGTCGCTGCTTGCTTTATCCAGATTCAATTCTTTCTGGCGTTTAAACTCCGCTTCAGAAAATTCCAGTTTTGCTTTGGCTGCAAGATAATCTTGTTGCAACTGAATATACTGCTGATCTTCCATGGTAGCAATAACTTCGCATTTACTGATGTGCATTCCCGGCAACAGTTTTGTGGTTTTCAGATAGCCGCCCAATGGCATACTCACTGAAATCATATTTTGCGGAGGCACATCTATTTTACCGTTTAGTTTTATTACCGAGGAAATACTTTTTTGTTCGATTTTACCGATTTCAAGATTTGCTGACTTCAACTGAGCAGCAGTCAATGTCACCATATTTTCGCTCGAACTGTTGCCGCTTTCCGATTCAGTATTATTTTTTTTACTGTCGCATGAAGCGAGTAATGCAACACTGAGAATTAGAATTATATTTTTCATTTTATTAAAGTTTCGATGTTAGATAATTGATTTCAATGATGCTCTCGTTTAGTGCCTTCATCGCATCCAGATAATTGTTTTGGACAGAAACAGCTTGATTGTTTAGCATTACCCATTCCAGATAATTTATATCACCATTGGCGAATTGCTGTTGTGCAGTTTTGGAAATGAGCCTAGCGTTGGGCAAAGCTGTTTGCTCATAGTAGCTAACCGCTTCCAGATTGGTATTAAACTGTGCCAAAACAGTTTGCAGCTGGTTGTTGAGTAGCTGAACCTGCTGATTGTAATTGTTTTCAGCGATAGACCTGTTTACTTTGTTAGTGTTGATATCGGCAAGTTGTCCGCCAAAGAATAATGGTATTCCAATGCCAACCTGGCCGCTGTGGAATCTTGTACCATAGTTATAAGTTACATTGTCAGAACCTGTTCCACGCATGGTCATGTTGAAGTAACTGAGACTCAGCTCAGGAAGCAGTTTTGATTTTTCTGCTTTCAAAGCAGCATCGGCAACTTTTTTCTGCTGCTCATAAATTTTCAATATCGGGTGACTGCTGACAGCACTGCTGTCAATACTTAGCGGTGGCAACAACTTTGCTTCTGCAGCTTCGGGTTCTGAATAACTGTTAGTGTTGAGCAATAGCTGGAACTGAAGTTTCGCTATTTCAATTTCCTGTTCCAACGAATTAAGTTGCATCATGATATTGCCGCGCTGTGTTTCGGCAGTTGTTTTTTCCAGCACATTGCTTTCGCCTTTTTTGAAACGCAAATCAGATTTGCGCACAAACTCAGCATACATGCTGTCGGCTTGGGTGAGCAATTTTTCTTTTTTACGCAAGAAGAGAATTGTGTAAAACAACTGAGTTACAGATTTTTTGACATCAGTTTCTTTCAGCGCTACAGCAGTAACAGCAGCTTCCCATTCTTGTTTCAGCATTTTCTTTTGACTGGAATAAACTGTCGGGAAGCTTAGCGATTGTGAAATACCAAACTTATTATCTATATAAAAACTGTTGATTTGCCCCACTTCTGCGCTCAAATTTGTCTGAGGAATATTTGCTGCTGAATGAATCAGTTTTTTCTGATACAATGCTTTCAGTTGTTCGTTTTTAACTGAGAGATTATTCTTTAATGCTGTTTCGATTGCCTGCTGCAATGTGATGTTGTTTTGAGCATGAGCATTACTGAAGTTTACTAAAAGCGAAATTGCAATTACAGAAACTGCTTTCCCGGAAAAATTCTGCTTCCCTGTTTTTTCAAAAAGCATATACAGAATCGGCAAAACAAAAAGAGTAAGAAATGTAGCCACAAGTAATCCACCAATTACAACTGTTGCTAATGGCCGCTGAACTTCTGCTCCTGCACCGCTGCTTATTGCCATTGGCAGAAAGCCAAGCGATGCTACAAATCCTGTCATCAGCACCGGGCGCAATCTGATTTTTGTTCCCATCAAAACTATTTTATGTGTGTCTGTCCATCCTTCCAATCGCAGTCTGTTGAATTCAGCAATGAGCACTATTCCGTTTAATACAGCAACTCCGAACAATGCAATAAAACCAACTCCTGCTGAAATGCTGAAAGGCATTCCGCGCAGCGCAAGTGCAAATATTCCGCCAATAGCAGATAGCGGAATGGCTGAGTAAATCAGCAACCCCTGCTTCACAGAATTGAAAGAAAAATATAGCAGGATGAAGATAAGCAGTAATGAAATTGGCACAGCCAAACTCAAACGCGCCTTTGCCGCATTCAGATTTTCAAATGCCCCTCCATAAGTCACATAATATCCTGATGGAAGTTTAATTTTGCTTTCCACTTTAGTTTGCAGCTCTTCTACTATTGACTGCACATCGCGACCACCAATATTGAATCCAACAATAATTCTGCGTTTTGCATCTTCGCGCTGAATCTGATTTGGACCGTTTTTGATTTCAACATTTGCTAATTGTTGCAGTGGAATTTGAGTTCCTTGCGAAGTGGGAACTAGAAGATTCTGAACGTCTTCAATATTTTTCCTCTGCTCTCCATCCAAACGAACAACCATGTCAAATCGCTTCTCGCCTTCATAGACAAAGCCCGTAGCTTGTCCTGCAAGTCCTGTATTTACAATTCGGTTAATATCGCTTATGCTTAATCCGTATTGTGCAATAGCTGCGCGGTTGTATTCAATAATGATTTGCGGCATTCCTGAAACCGGCTCCACATAAAGGTTTTTTGTACCTTCAACAGTGGAAGCAACTTTGCCCATCAGTTGCGCATAGCGCGCAAGCGTATCCAGATTTTCCCCGAAAATTTTGCAAACCACATCCTGCTTTGCCCCTGTAATTAATTCATTGAATCGCATGGCAACGGGATATTGAAAGCTGAATGAAACTCCGGGTATTTCCTGCAATGTTTTCCTCATTTTTTCTGACAAATCATCCCATGTTTCGGCAGATGTCCACTCGCTTTTGTCTTTTAAAATTATCATGAGATCTGCGGCTTCCATCGGCATCGGGTCGGTGGGGATTTCGCTGCTACCGATTTTACTTACTACTTTTTCAACTTCCGGAAACCTTGTTTCCAAAATATGAGCAGCTTTCATACATGCTTCGGCAGTAGTATTGATGTTACTTCCTGAAAGCACTCTTGTTTCCACGGCAAAATCGCCTTCTGGCAATTCGGGAATGAATTCACCGCCCATTCTAGATAAAACTATTACAGAAATGATAAAAAGTGAGAGTGCAATACCAATAACTGTTTTCGGATAATTCAGCACTTTTGCTAAAGCATTCTGATAATGTCTTTCAAAAAATTCCATCATACGGTCAGAGAAAGTTTTTTTATGTGTTATTTTTCTGCTTAAAACTAAAGCACTCATCATCGGAACGTAAGTGAGAGAAAGAAGAAAAGCTCCGATAAGTGCAAAAACTACAGTCTGAACCATTGGCATAAACATTTTGCCTTCGATTCCTTCGAGGAAAAAAATCGGTAAGTAAACAACAAGAATAATTACCTGACCAAACACTGCACTGTTCATCATTCTTCCCGCAGATTTTTTCACTTCTGCATCCATCTCATCATTGGTAAGTAATGTGCTTTCAGGAGTTTTTTTGTGATGTGTGATACTATGGAGTACTGCCTCAACTATTATTACAGCTCCGTCAATAATCAATCCGAAGTCAAGCGCGCCAAGACTCATCAGATTTCCGCTAACACCAAAAAGGTTCATCATTATTACTGCAAACAACATTGCCAGTGGAATAACCGATGCAACCAAAAATCCTGCTCTGAAATTTCCGAGAAATAAAATCAACACAAAAAGAACGATTAATGCACCTTCAATAAGATTAGTTTTTACAGTACTTATTGCGCTGTCTACCATTTTTGTTCTGTCGAGAAACGGCTCTATTATTACTCCTTCAGGGAGTGTTTTCTGAATTTTTGCTACTCTTTCCTTTACGCTTTTAATTACTTCACTGCTGTTTGCTCCTTTCAGCATCATCACTACTGCTCCCGCCACTTCACCTTTGTCATTATAGCACATTGCACCGTAGCGTGTGGCATAGCCATATCTCACATCCGCTACATCCTTTATCAGCAAAGGCGATCCGTTTGAAATATTTTTGATGAAAATATTTTTGATGTCATCAGTGTTTCCTACAAGCCCTTCGCTTCGGATATACAATACAGTCGGGCCTTTTTCGATATATGCGCCACCTGTGTTTTGATTATTTTTTTCGAGCGCATCGAAAATGTCGTTGATGTTCAGTCCTGATGATTGAAGTTTATTTGTATTTACAGCAATTTCGTATTGTTTCAGTTTGCCGCCAAAGCTGCTTACATCCGCAACGCCCTTCACACCAAGCAGTTGTCTGCGCACCATCCAGTCCTGAATTGTTCGCAGCTGCATAGCACCGTATTTATTTTCGTAACCTTCTTTTGCTCTTACTGTGTATTGGTAAATTTCGCCCAGTCCTGTAGTAACCGGAGCCAGAGAAATGCTGCCCACACCCTGAGGGATTTCTTCTTTTACATGTTGCAATCTTTCTGTTACCTGCTGGCGCGCCCAGTAAATATCCACGTTGTCATTAAACACAATGGTAACTACAGATAATCCGAAACGCGAAAAACTTCTGATTTCGTGCAAGCCGGGAATATTGCTGTTTGCCAGTTCTACAGGGAATGTAATCAGCCGCTCTATGTCTGTGGCTCCGAGCGAAGGAGCTGTTGTGATTACCTGCACCTGATTATTAGTGATGTCGGGCACAGCATCAATCGGTAACTTAGTGAACTCGTGGCTGCCATATCCAATCAAGGCTGTGATGAATAAGCCAACCAGCAGTTTGTTTTTAACCGAAAATTCAATGATTTTATTTAACATAACAATTCCGCTTAATCAATTTTGAGAAATAAATAAATGACCGCTAAAGCACACATAGTGCAATGCAATCAAAGTCAAAAATAATTAGCAAAATTTTGGCGGCTGCCAGATAGTAGAAAGGAAATCAGCAGTGCAGAATTGATCTGCGTAATTCACAAATGACTTTGCTTCGAAGAATATCGGTTTATTCAGAATAGAAGTGTTTATTTCAGGAACTACAGCAATAAAAGTGATAATGGGGCAACTCTCATGCGATTTAAAAGGAAGTTTCATGTCGTCTTTATC
>CANHIG010000037.1 GCA_947461105.1 Bacteroidota bacterium
AAAATCGAAGATTCCTTTTTATCGAGATAAACTGTCAAAATGATTTTATTGCCTGATTTTTTTATTGACTTAATGTCATAAAACGCTCCGCGATAAACAAATTCCTTCTTATTTACTTTATGAAGCGCTTTGAATTGAGGTTCTGTAAATTCAATGTCAACCAAATTCTTTTCATCCTTGAAAATTTCTTCAAGATTGCTTTGGAGTATGCTCTTTGTTGGAAAGAAGAAAACAGCAGATAACGCTGCCTGAAAAAGAACAGCGAACAGTAGAAGGTAAATTGAAAATTTGCGAGGCGCGGTCATTAACACTATTTAGCAACGCACACATAGCCATTCGCTTCATAATCGGTAATAGCAGACTTATTATTCAGTCCATTACCTTCTTTGCCGGAATTGCAGGCATCGAATTTATACAATGTAGTAGAATCTACTCCGTTTACAGTAGCGGTTACTGTTTTGGAACACTCGTAGCATTTTTTACAAGATGACAATGCGATAAGCATAACCGGTACAAAAAGTATTAATATTCTCATGACAACATTTATTTTGGTAAAAATATAAATTCCTTCTATTACTAAAAACGATATTTTAGAGGCATGAAAAGATTTTATTCAATTTTTAGCTGTATTCTATTGATTTCATTAGCTTTTGGAATACAGGCACAGCCCAGATATGATGTTTATAAGTTGTCATCAGGGCTTTCTGTGGTGCTTAATACCTCCAAATCAGACAAAATAATGATTCAGTTATACACCCGGTCTGGCTCAATTTTTGAAAATGAGGCAAATTCAGGAATCAATGCCTTGATTATGAAAATTGCGGAAAACAAAATCAGAGAGAAGGCTGAAGCACTTATGGTTCGATTTACACCTGTTCTGGAAACTGAATTTGTTGGGCTTCAGTTTATTGCCTCTCCGGAAGATTTAAATACTTTGCTCCAATTGATTGCCGATGATTATTTCACTTTCACAGTCACAAATGCTGAATTGGAAACCGCACAAGCTGCCCTCACCGCTGAAAAAATCACCTTAGGTCAAAAGCTGGAGAAGGATTTGGAAGAATCTATCAACAAAAAACTATGGGGAAAAGGCTATATGAAAACAAGACATGACGGAGGAAACGAAAATTATTTGACATACACCACAAAAGAGCTTGCCGATTATCACATGCGGTATTTCCATAAGTCGAACAACACCCTCTGCTTTTCGGGCAATTTGAGCAGGGGAGAACTTGATAATAAGCTCAATAGCTTTTTCTCAGGAATCAGCGGGCAATATTTTGACCCAAAACAAATCACCAAAATCCTGGACTTAAAACCTGTAGTAAATTTCTCTCAATTAGTGATTAAAACAGAACCCATTTTTGCAGAGCAGGTAGGTTTAGTTTATCAAAATCCTGGTGTTCGGTTCGATAGAAAAGGCTCATACTGCGCAAATATTCTCGCTCAAATACTGAATAACGCTGAAAGCACAGGCGTTTCTGCCGTATATGATGCTTACAATTATTATGGTGTTTTGTCCTTGTCAAAACCATGCTTGGATAACAAACCTAAAACGACTATCAATGCGCTAAGCAGCGTGATAGACGATATCAAATCATTTAAAATAATTGATACTGCGTCCTTTCTCCTTGCAAAACAGATGGTTGCTGATCGTCACAAAAAAGTACAAGAGAATAATCCTGAACTTTTTATGCGACTTATAGCTCAATACAGATATACTAATGATGAAAACCACATGCTAAACTTCACCGATAGTCTAAACCATGTGAGTATGCACGATATGGAATTTTATGTGAGAGATTATTTTATAAACAGAGCAGGAGCAAGATATTGGATGGCACCTAAAGAAGATATCAGAACTACCAAAGAAGAAGAAAGATTATACCCTCTGGACGAATCTATTGGCGATATAAAAATAATGTATGAGGTGAATAAAATTGATTTTTATGGTGATTCAAATATTATCAATCTAAACAAGTTGATTCAATGGCTGCAAATTAATGATGACATAAATGTACAGGTAAACGGATTTGCAGATGAGGGCGAATACAACAGAGTTTCTGATAAGGAGGTACAATCTTTTATTGACAGTATTCCAAACTTCGTGAAAGTGATTCCATTTGTAATCAAAACAAAAGAAATGAGACCTGAAATGATGCGTGCACTGAAAGTGATGAGGGCTATGTATTTAAATGGTATTCCTGTAGAAAGAATGAAAGGAACTAGTATGGTTTTCACCTCAGATACACCCGAAAAGGCAATAGAAAACAGAAAATGCACCTTTACTTTGGATAAAAGGATGAGAACTATCACCCTAAGAGAATCCATTAAAAACAAATAGATTTTTTAGATTTGAAGTAGATAAAGTTAAACCGTATGGAAGCAACACTTGAACAAAAAAAAATAAGAACATCAACAGATTTTTTGCCACTCAATGGCACAGACCATATTGAGTTTTATGTAGGCAATGCAAAACAATCAGCCTACTATTATCAAACTGCCTGGGGATATGAGTTGGTTGCTTATGCTGGTCCTGAAACAGGAGTACGAGACAGAGCTTCGTATGTGTTGCAGCAAAATAAAATCAGACTAGTACTCACATCTTCCATTCAACCCGAACATGAAATAAACCTTCATCAAAAAAAACATGGTGATGGAGTGAAATACTTATCTCTATGGGTTGATGATGCCACTTCCGCCTTTGAAGAGACTGCAAAAAGAGGTGCTAAAGCCGTGATTGAACCAACTGTTTTCAACGATGAATTTGGCTCCGTTGTTATATCTGCTATTCAAACTTATGGTGATACCGTTCATAAATTTGTAGAACGCAAAAATTATAAAGGCGCTTTTCTGCCCGGATATAAAGCATGGAAAAGCAATGTTCCGATAAAATCTGTTGGGTTAAAATATGTGGATCATTGCGTAGGTAATGTAGAGTTAGGTCAGATGAATAATTGGGTGGAGTTTTATGAAAAAGTGATGGGATTTCAGCTACTACTTACTTTTGATGACAACGATATTTCTACTGAGTATTCTGCACTTATGAGCAAAGTTGTTTCAAATGGAAACGGATACATCAAATTCCCTATCAATGAACCGGCAGAAGGCAAAAAAAAATCACAGATTGAGGAATATCTTGACTTTTATCATGGTGCCGGAGTGCAGCACATTGCATTGGAAACAGACAATATTCTTGCTACTGTGAGCGATTTGAGATCAAGAGGTGTTGAGTTTTTATATGTGCCTGAAAACTATTACGAAGATGTATTGGAGCGCGTAGGACAAATAGAAGAAAATCTTGAAGACCTTAAGAAATTGAACATATTGATAGACCGAGATGATGAAGGCTATCTGCTTCAACTATTTACAAAACCTGTTCAGGACAGGCCTACTCTGTTTTATGAAATCATACAAAGAAAAGGAGCAAAATCATTTGGGAAAGGTAATTTCAAAGCATTATTTGAATCAATAGAACGTGAACAAGAATTGCGCGGCAACCTCTAATTTTAATTTAAAACTATAAAATACAAATCATTATGTCACTATCAGAAAAATTTTCAAAAGCACAACTAGAAGTAAAAGAGCTTACTCAAAGACCATCAAATGAGGAATTGCTGGACTTATACGCACTTTTTAAGCAAGCTACAGAGGGGGATAACGAAACTGACCAACCAGGAATGTTTGACATCAAAGAAACATTCAAATGGAAGCAATGGAATAGCAAAAAAGGCCTTAGCTCTGACGAAGCGATGCAAGCTTATGTAGATTTAGTAAACGATCTTAAAGGCAAATACGTATAATCGCATTGCGTTTCAATCCTACCAAACAAAACATACTGTCTTCTTCAAATCAGGATGCAGCGAGTAAAACACCGGACAAGTGTTTGCTGTATGCTCCATGATAGCTTTGTCCTTCTCAGAGTAGTTCTTTTTAGGCATATAAATTGTCACCACAATTTCTGCAATCCGTCTTGGCTCAGATGCCATAATTTTAGTAACGTCTGTTTTAGTATCAGCTATGTCTAGCTCCATCTGATTTGCTTTTATTCCCATTACCGTGAGCATACAAGAGGCAAATGCTGTAGCCACCAGATCCGTAGGAGAAAAAGCCTCTCCCCTTCCATGATTATCTACAGGAGCATCAGTAATGATTGAGTTTTTTGAAGCCAGATGAACACAACTTGTTCTCAATTCGCCTTTGTATGTTGCTTGTGATGTCATAACTCTAAAATAAAAAAACCACGCTTTAGGGCGTGGTTTCTATTGATTTATTATTGTTTTTATTCTTCCATTTCAGTTGGTACCAAAATCCTTCCACAGTTTTCGCAAAGAATGATTCTTTTTTTGGTTTTGATTTCAGCTTGACGTTGAGGAGGGATTTTTGAAAAACAGCCACCACATGCATCACGTTGAACACTTACTACAGCCAATCCATTTCTGTATGCAGAACGAATTCTCTTGTATGCACCTAAAAGTCTTTCCTCTATTTTTTTTGCTGCCTTATCAGAGTGTTTTTGAAGTTCAAGTTCTTCTTTCTCCGTTTCTTCAATAATTTTCTCAAGTTCCTTTTTCTTTTGCTTCAATTCCTTTTCACGAGCTTTCAAAACAGTTTCATTTTCTTCGATTACGCCCTTTTTCAAATCTAACTTAACCGCAGTGTCTGTTACTTTTTTATCAGAAAGTTGTATCTCCAATTTCTGAAGTTCGATTTCCTTCGCTAAAACTTCAAACTCTCTGTTGTTTTTTACGCTGTTTTGTTGCTTTTCGTAACGAGTAATCAACTCTTTAGCCATAGCTTTGGAGTTTTTTCTGTTGCTGATTTCAAGTTCCAATTCAGCAACTTCATCATTCAAACTGGATATTCTTTTGCTTAACCCCTCGATTTCATCTTCCAAAACTCTAACTTCTTCAGGTAATTCACCTTTCAGGATTTGAATTTTATCTATTTGGGTATCTAAAGATTGAAGACTCATCAATAGTTTCAACTTCTCTTCAATCGTTAATTCTTTTTCTTTAGTTGCAGCCATACTACAGGTAGTTTACAGGATTGGTATTTGTTTGTGAAATAAGAACCGCAAATGTAGAAAATTTTTCCAATAAAACCCTTTTTAGTAAATCTTTGGTGAATTGCTCTGATTCATAGTGCCCTATATCTGCTATAGTTATTTTGCTCTCAGCATCAAAGAAATCGTGGTATTTAAAGTCTGAAGTGATGAAAAGGTCTGCCCCGGCAGCAATGGCATCGGGCAATAAAAACCTTCCTGAACCTCCACACACAGCTATCTTCTGAAAACGCCCCTTGTGAATGGGAGTATACCTAATGCAGTCCGTATTCATGGTCTTTTTGAGGTTTTGGAGAAATTCAAGTGAATCTAGTTCTTCACTGAGTGTTCCTACTGCGCCCGAACCTATTGTTTGGCTAGCATTACTCAATAGTATGATATCATAAGCAACCTCCTCATAAGGATGACTTTTGACCAATGCGGAAATGATTTTTGAGGCCAAAAATGACGGAAAAATAGTCTCGAACCTGATTTCGTTCACTCTTTCTCTCGCCCCTTGCTTTCCTATAAAAGGGTTACTGTGTTCGTTCCCTTTGAAGGTACCTGTGCCGCTTTGGCTGAATCCGGCCTCTGCATAGTTGCCAATATTTCCTCCACCTGCTGCAAACACTGCATCGGCTACCTTTTCAAAATGCTCGGCCGGGATAAAAGTTACCAGCTTAGAGAGCAAATTATGCTTTGGCTGCAAAATAGAAATATGCTGCAATCCTATTTTTTCTGCAATCATTGCATTCACCCCGTTGGCAACATTATCAAGATTAGTATGAATGGCATAGATAGCAATGTCATTCTTAATGGCATTGATTATCGTCCGTTCCACATAGTTTGAACCGTTAAATTTCTTTAATCCAGAAAAAACAATGGGATGATGAGCAACGATAAGTTCGCAGCCCCTTTCAATAGCTTCCTCTACCACACGCTCGGTACAATCCAACGAAATCAATACTTTGGAAACATTTGAATCTTTATTGCCTACAATTAACCCACAGTTATCATAGCTCTCCTGATAAGCAAGCGGAGCAATAGATTCGAGATAATGCGTTATATCACTAATTTTCATTTGATCAGAATTTTAAATCTAAAAAGCTAAGTCCGTTGTTTTTATATCTTTGAAAAAAGCCCTATTAATTTGCTAAAATACTTGCTTTTACCGTTTGCGGAAATATATGCGCTGATAACCGATGTGAGAAATTGGTTATATGACAAAAAGTATTTCAAATCTGCGCGCTTTCAGATTCCGGTAATTTCCATTGGAAACCTTAGCGTAGGAGGCACCGGAAAATCGCCCCACATCGAATATCTGATTAAATTACTGAGCAGCAATGGATTGAAAGTTGCGACACTCAGCAGAGGTTATGGCCGAAAGACACGTGAATACACCTTAGCAAATGGGCAATCCACAGTAGATGATGTAGGTGATGAACCACTTGTTTTTAAAAAGAAATTTCCGGAAACCATAGTAGCTGTAGGAGTGGATAGATTGCATACCATACCAAAAATAATTGCAGATAATCCGGATGCAGATGTTATTCTTCTTGATGATGCATATCAACACAGAACAGTTAGAGCAGGATTATCTGTTTTGCTGACAGATTACAACAGTCTTTTCACTCACGACTATGTTTTGCCTGCCGGAAGGTTGCGTGAACGAAGAAAAAACTATCACAGAGCAGATATTATAGTGGTTACTAAATGTCCGCAAAACATTTCGGAATCAGAATGCCAAGCACTAACGGCAGCTATACAACCTAAGTCCTATCAGCATGTTTACTTTTCGTCAATTGAGTATGGAGTAATTTATGGACTTTTTCCGGAATTGATTAAAGATCATACGATAAAATGGGTAGACCAACAAAGAGGAATTTACGCCCTTATTCCTGCACCTGTAACTCTTAAAGAAAACTGTCTCTTGATTTCCGGAATTGCAAAAAGTGAGCCACTTGAGCAACAACTCAAAAGTAAATTTCAAAAGGTATATCACCATCCTTATTCGGACCATCATCGATTTGATGATTATGATGTAGAAGTAATAAAATCAGCACTTCATGATATTGGAATCGAAAAAACAATGATGGTGACCACAGAGAAAGATGCTATGCGCCTTCTGCCCTTTAAGAGTTGGTTTATCAAAAATCAAATTCAGATTTATGTTCAACCAATAGAAGTGAAGTTTTCAGAAAAAAACAAAGTGAAATTCGAATCAGATATTTTAAATTATCTCTCGCAATCGCTATTGAAATACAAAGAAGTTTTTGGAATGAATCAGGATTAAACTCATTTAAATTTTAATTGGGAAACAGCATATTTCATTCGTTGGTATCAAATAACTATTATTGGACTTAAAATAAATTCAGCGCATACACCATGAGCACAGTAAACTTGATAGAAAAAATTGAAGAGAGTGTAAAGTATTTAAAATCTAAAATCAATCAGGAATACAAATATGGAATTGTGCTTGGCAGCGGACTAGGGAATTTTGCAAATACAATTAAAACTCATGTTCAGATTCCATACAAAGACATACCAAACTTTCCTATATCAACAGTTTTAGGTCATAAAGGCAGTCTTATATTTGGTGAAGTGGGCGGAAAAAATATAATTGCTATGAGTGGTCGCTTCCATTATTATGAGGGATATAGCATGGAGGAAGTTGTCTTCCCGATTCGTGTGATGAAATTTATGGGAGTTGAAAATGTGCTAATCAGTAATGCATCGGGTGGAATGAATGCCGCATTTGAAGTTGGAGATTTGATGATTATCACTGACCACATTTATTTGCAACCGGAGCATCCGCTTCGTGGTAAAAACAACGAACAACTTGGCCCTCGCTTTCCGAATATGAACGATGCTTATAATCCAGTTTATATTGATAAAGCCAAAGAAATAGCAGCTAAAAATGACATAAATGTCCATACAGGCGTTTATGTAGGAGTGCAAGGCCCCACATTTGAAACTCCTGCCGAATACAAGGCTTTTGCAATGATGGGTGGCGATGCAGTAGGCATGAGCACTACGCCTGAAGTAGTGGTAGCACGCCACATGAATATGGAGGTTTTTGCTATTTCAGTAATCAGCGATATGGGATATCCACCAGAAAAGGCAGACCGGGTATCACACGAATTTGTTTTGGAGAAAGCAGCAGCAGCAGAGCCGAAAATGACACTGATTATCTCCGAACTGTTGAAAGAGATTTAATTAAAAAATGTCGCTGATAAAAAAGCTTTTTATATCACAGCCTTTTGCAATTATTGCTTCACAAAAAAGCGTTTTTAGCTTAATTGTCTTTGCATTGATGATGCAGAATATTGCAGCGCAAAAAGATTCGCTGAAAGCATTGAGGCCAAAAGCGAAATACGATGTATGGTATTTCAGGCATGATGAAAATAAGCTTCAAGGAATTGATACCAGTATTTTTCAGCTACATAGAAATGATTTTGTAACCAGAAATCATGAGGAATATCTCAATTTGGGAAACACAGGCACAGCAGCTTATCCACTAATCTTCGCGCCACAAGGTCGAAATAGTTTTTCAGCAGGCTTCAATCAATTTAATATTTACCGCCTTACTCCCGATTCTATAAAGTACTATAGAGCACAGCGACCATATACTGAGCTCAGCTATCAAATAGGATTAAAAAATGAGCAAATGTTCAAAGGGCGTTTTTCCCATTCCACAAAATCAGGCCTAGACTACGGTACGGAATTTTACAGAACAGACTCAAAAGGCTCTTATCAGAATCAGAATAGTTTAAACGCAGGTTTTTATTTATATGGAAAATATAAAACAAAAAATGAACGTTGGCTAATAGGAACAGACCTGATTTACAACCAGTTCAAAGTGGCAGAAAATGGAGGACTAACAAAAGATTTTTTTGCTTCTGATACCACATTTTTTCAAAAAAGCCTTGCTCCTGTAAATCTCGCTAGTGCAGTAAATAATTATCGGGAATGGTATTGGAATTTCTCTACTGCATATAACATTGGCAAAAAAATAAAGGAAAGGAAAAACGATACTTTGATTATAGATAAAGTAATACCGAGGTTTCGAGTAGGTTTTGATTTATCTGTTGAGTCCTCAAAATATAAGTACTTAGATAAGGCCCCCGACTCTACTTATTATCAGGATTACTATTACCGCAGCGATTCTTTGGTAAACAGCCAGGAGTTTTTCAAAGTGGGCAATGCACTTTCATTTACCTGGGTTCCGCAGCGCAGAACTTCTGACACTACTTACAAAGAGCAGTTTCTGTATGCAGGCGGTGCTATCCATTTTGACTATTGGACGGCAAAAGATGTTACAGGCAAAGTGCCTTTTATCAATAGTTTTGTAGATGGTTTTGTTAGAAGCAATACTGCTTTTAAATCACCTATTCATTTCGATACTCGTGTGCGCTATTACTTCAGCGGATACAACTTAAATGATTTGAGTATAAAGGGTAAAATAATTTATGCCTTCAAGGATTTTTTTAGTGTGAATGCAAATGTGAGTTATTCACTTGCTGAGCCTGCTTATACCCAACAATACTTTTTAGTGAAAAATGGAGCAGGCTGGATTAATAATTTCAAAAAGCAGAATGAATTAGCTATAGGAGGAAATGTGCATTCAGATAAAATTGGAGTGGGCGTAAATATTTACAACACCATTTTGCAGAATTATATTTATTATAATGAACAAGCAAAACCAATTCAAATAGCAAATGCTGTAAATGTATTTACGGCACACTTCTATAATCGCTTTGGCTTTAAAGGTTTTCATCTGGACAATGATGTTTGGTTTCAACAGGCATCCGGAACTGACGCAATCAGAATTCCAACCTTCGTGAGCAAGCACAGTATCTATTATGAAAACAGAATTTTCAAAAAAGCACTTTGGTTTGTTATTGGTTTTGATGTGCGCTACAATACACCATTCAATGTAAATGCGTATAATCCATTGATTGGACAATACTATTTACAAGACAAACAGAAAATGAAATTTACACCGGGCTGGAATGTATTTTTAAACATGAAAATAAAGACTCTACGTGTTTCGTTGCTCGGCAACAATTTGGCTCAAATTATAACGAATAAGCCAAACTACAACACTTATCTCTATCCTGCTCTTGACCCATCATTCCGATTTTTTGTTGCATGGAGGTTTTTGGAGTAGCATCTTACTTCACAATTTCCAAAATAGCTTTTCCAGTTGTTCCACTCGGCTCCTGAATGTGCAGTAGATTGGCAAGTGTAGGGGCGATGTCTATCATTTCTATTCTGCTATATACTTTACCGGGCTTTATAGTCCAGCCATACCAAAGTAAGGGGATATGATTATCGTATGAATAACCTGTGCCGTGAGTAGTACCTTGTGGAAATTCCTCCAGAATTGCAGATTTGAAAATTACCTGAATATCCCCCGAACGCTTTTGCTGATAACCATTAGTCAATAATTTCCGTTCATGTTCTGTAATATTTTCAGTCCCTATATTTGCTAAATCAACGACTTTCAATACCATTTCACTTTTCAATAATTCATTTACGATAAATGCTTTAATGTCCTCCCTCTTTGATTTGTTTGCATTCAGAATGGCATCATTCAAATAAAACTGCATATTGATGGCATCAGAAATTTGGAATTCAGCTCCAAATCTGGTTGCCAGTTTTATATTCAATTCTACTTTAAGTGAATCGTGAAAAAATACATTGCTAGGAATATGATGCTCCTGCGAAAATCCTTTTGCGTGAGCAGCCGCATGATCTGCAGTGATGAACAATAAATATTTTTTATTGCCTACCCTCTTATCTAAAAAGTTGAGCAAATCTTCTAAATCCTTATCAAGTCTTAAATAAGTATCCTCAATCTCAATACTATTCGGACCAAACTGATGACCAATAATATCTGTAGAAGAAAAGCTTACAGCAAGAAAGTCAGTAAAATCACCTGCACCAAGCTGTTCCCCTTCTATTGCCTGTTTTGCAAATTCTTTTGTAAGTGTATTACCGAAAGGTGTTGAACGAATAACATCATAACCATTCTTTGTAAGCTCATAAACATTATGAGGAAATACTGAATTCTTTTCATTGGAATAATTCTTTTCATACCACTTATCATCTTCAGTGCTTTCGATATACTGATATTTATCTAAAACTGTTTGCCAGTTTTGCTTTAGTAAGCTGTCTGGCATTTTTTTTGAATTAAATTTAGAAACCCACTCAGGTAAATTCTGCATGTAATAAGTACTTGAAATGAAATTCCCTGCTTTGGCATCCAGCCAGTAAGCTGCATTAGCACTGTGCCCGGTAGGAAGTATAGATGCTCTGTCTTTGATAGCAAGTCCGATCGTTTTCCCTCTGAAATTTTGGGCTAACCGCAATTCATCTGTGATAGTAGTTGTCCATAAATTTCGGGGACTATGTTGCCCAACTCTCCCTGTGGCACCGACCGGGTTTACTTTTTCATCAGTTGTGCAATAGACTTCCTTGTTTTGTACCCTGTCAAACCAATCATTTCCTATTATTCCATTGATTGCAGGAACAGAACCTGTATAAACACAACTATGTCCGGGAGCTGTATAAGTAGGTATATAAGGAATAAAAGTATTTTCGCAAGACACCCCTTTATTCAAAATTCTTTTGAATCCTCCATCTCCATATTTTGAATAATAGCGATATAAATAATCGTAACGCATTTGGTCTATCACAATTCCAACTACCAATTTAGGTCGTTCAACAATGTGCTGACCACTGAGCAAAAAGGCGTTTGATAAAAGTATTATAGCAAGTAATTTTTTCATGTGATTTTTTTGTAAGATTAAAGATAAGACTATCTTGAATTTAGCCCGTTAAATTAACCTTAATGATAAATATCAGTGGAGAAAACACTTTCAATTCATAACTTAGCGCAACTAAAGCTATCATAATGAAAAATGTAATTTCAGTTTTTACATTCTCACTAATTCTTTTCTCATGTGGAGATAAAAAGAAAGATGATAACACAACCACAACACCGGACATAAATAATATTACAGGTTATAGCATACTTACAAAATTGCCGGGAATATGGAATGGCGGTGTTTCTTCAACCACAGCAATTGGAAGCTATCCTGAGTGGATAGTAGATTTCAGACCTATAAGCAGCAACCAGGTTTCCTCCAAAAATGAGCTGGATTCGCTGAATGACATCGTGATGTCTGTGTTCGTTGTGAAACAAAATAATCAGTATAAACTTTGCTTTAGAAATGGAGGTGGCTTTGCCGGCTATCAGCGCATCTCTTATCTGATTATTGATAGCGTGTATGAATCAACACCATATTCCTATTATCGCTTTTCAGAAATAGTAAAAGGTAAAAACCGCGCCTATTCCGAATTTATGTTCAAGGGCGATAGCGTTATTCTTCGTTCATATACTAACAAAAGTAATTCGCTTACTGCGGCTACACTCCACATGGACTGGCGTGCCAAACTGCAAGATTTAACGTCTGCTCAAGCTGCAATTTCAAAATTCACCTTTCCTAAAAAAGAAATGACAAAAGATTTCTCTTCAACATTCAGCGGAGCTTCTGAAAGTATATTTTACAATGGCAGTGGAGACCCATACACTTCCGCACAGCAGCCTTATGTTGGGCAAACTAATGTTACCGTATCTTTTACAAATGGATTGGTAGCCGATGCAAGCAAAAAAACAATTATCATGATAACCACTCAGCCATTGATAAATGGCGTATCATTTGACATGAATGCGCTGAAATACAGATCAAGATATGTGGAAATCAATGGCGGAGCTACTGGATTTAATTTCAAAGAAATGCACCCGGGCAATTACTATATCTATGCACTGCACGACTTAAACGGGAACTTAACTTTCGACAGTGGAGATTATGTAAGCACAACTAACACAACATTCACAGTACCAGAAAAAGCCACAGTAAATGTAGCAGTGCAAGTAAATTTCCAGATACCATAAATAATGCCTTTCACATGATAAATTACGTTTCTGCAGAAAATGCTGTAAGCATTATTGACAATAATGACAAAGTCATTCTGCATGGAGGAGCAGCAACACCACAACTATTGGTAAGCGCTCTTACTTCACGTCATAATTCTTTACGAAATGTTGAAATTTTTCATCTTCATACTGAAGGTGCTGCAGATTACGCCAAACCTGAGTATAGTGAAGCATTTTGTGTAAGCTGCTTTTTTGTGGGAGCAAATATACGTCCTTATGTAAATCACAGTAACGTACAATACATTCCTGTTTTTCTCAGTGAAATTCCTTCTCTATTTCGCAATCAGATTATCCATCTTGATGTTGCAATCATTCAGGTTTCTCCACCGGATAAGCATGGATATTGTTCTCTTGGTGTATCAGTAGATATAGTTTCAGCAGCAGTGGGAGTTGCAAAAAAAATAATTGCACAAGTAAATCCCAATATGCCACAAACCCATGGTGACGGACAGATTCACATATCTAAATTCACAAAAGTGATACTCTCGAACGAACCAATCAGTGAACTAGCCAGCAAACCCGCTACTGAGGTAGAGCGCAATATCGGGAAACACATTGCCTCTCTGGTAGAAGATGGCGCGACTTTACAAATGGGAATAGGAGGTATACCCAATGCAGCACTTGAGTTTTTATCTTCACACAAAGATTTAGGGATTCACACTGAAATGTTCAGTGATGGTATTTTACCTTTAGTGAAATCGGGCGTGATTAACGGCAGTAAAAAGAAAAACCATCCCGGAAAAATAGTTTCTTCATTTGCAATGGGAACACGCGCACTATACGATTTTATTGATGACAATCCTATGGTAGCGATGCTTGATGTAGGCTATGTAAACAATACAAATACTATAAGGAAGAACCCTAAAGTAACTGCCATAAACAGTGCCCTTGAAATTGATTTGAGCGGACAGGTCTGTGCAGATTCTATTGGCACAAAAATTTTCAGCGGTGTTGGTGGACAAATTGATTTCATAAGAGGAGCCTCGCTGAGCGAAGGAGGAAAGCCAATTATTTCAATTGCATCAACAACACAAAAAGGAATTTCAAAGATTGTTCCTATGCTAAAGCAAGGAGCGGGTGTGGTAACTACCAGAGCTAATATCCATTATGTAGTAACAGAATACGGAGTAGCAAATCTTTATGGAAAAAATATTGCGCAACGCGCCAAAATACTTATTGATATTGCCCATCCTGATCACAGAGCTGAATTAGAAAAGCAGGCTTTTGAGATGTATGGAAAATGCTGGTAGCACATTAGATATGAGATTTTCAGAATGAAAACTAATCTCACAATATTTCTGCGAGCACAAAAATACTTCCACTTACTATAATCAAATCATTTTTTTGGGCGACTTTCAAAGCTGAATTAAAGGCAGACTTCACCGAAAGATAGCTATCCCCTTTGAGTTTGTAATTCATAGCTTCCTCAGCTAGTTCCGAGGCATCTTTCCCTCTTGGAATATCAGGCTTACAGAAATAATAAACAGCCTTTTGGGGCAGTATCGGAAAAATCTTGGACAAATCTTTATCGCTCACTGTGCCATAAACAAAGTGAAGCTGATTGAAATTATAATGCTTTAGTTGTGCTTCAAGTTCTTTTAGTCCGGCTTCGTTATGCGCTGAATCAGCGATCAGAAGCGGCTTATTTCCCAATATCATCCAACGGCCAATGAAGTAAGTATTCTCATGAATTTCAAGTAAGCCTTTGCTTATATTCTGCATTGAAATTTTATAGCCCAAAGCGCTCAACTCCTCCACAGCCATTAAAACTGTTCTGATATTTTTTATTTGATAATTACCATGTAACGAGGTTTGCATTCGTTTGCTGCGATACTCAAAAGCAATTCCTCTTCTTTCTTGTTTAACTTTGTCCAGTTTAATTCTCTTGTCAGCAAATAAAATTTTAGCGTTCAACTCGGCAGCTCTACTTTTAAAAATTTGAGATGTTTGCTTATGAGTCTCTCCTATCACAACAGGAATATTTTGCTTAATAATTCCTGCCTTCTCAAAAGCAATTTTCGGTAGCGTATCACCAAGAAACTGCTGATGATCGAAGGATATATTTGTGATTACTGAAAGGATTGGTGTTACTATATTCGTGGAGTCCAGCCTGCCGCCCATTCCAGTTTCAAGAATTACCATATCAACTTTCTTCTGGGCGAAGTAATCAAATGCAAGTGCAGTTGTCATTTCAAAAAAAGATGATTCTGTTGCCTCGATCACTTCTTTATTCTTTTCAATAAACTTCACTACAAAATCCTTGCTGATAAATTTTCCGTTTATCTTTATTCTCTCTCGAAAATCTTTGTAATGTGGCGAACAAAACACACCAACTTTCAACCCGGATTCCTGAAGAATAGATGCTAATGCATGGGTTACTGAGCCTTTTCCATTTGTTCCGGCAATGTGAATGAATTTGAGCTTTTGCTGTGGATTGTCAAGTGAATTGCAAAGTTGCGTGATATTGGTCAAATCTGCCTTATACGCAGCGGCTCCAATGCGCTGAAACATTGGTAGTTTGTGAAACATGTAATCAAGAGTTTCTTGGTAACGGCTCATTTAGACACTGAAGATTTACGCTAAGGAATCTAATTTTCTTTAAACGTAAACAAAATTGTGCCGGTTTGGATTTCGGCTGCATCATCTTTAATATCAAACTCGTATTTTCTGGCTGCCTGCGTAGCCACATTCACCAGACAATCATCAGCAGTAGTAGAGCCGCCCTGTGAAAAGTTTGCCGAAACTACCTGACCTCTCCTGTTCACTTTTATACTAATCATCACTTTGCCTCTGGTTTGCTCACAAGGATTTTTCGGAACATAACGACTCATCACTGTTCTTCCTGAAAGATTTACATTGCCGCTACCGGGACCATTACCACTACCAGTGCCTGTTCCATTTCCTTTATAGCTTTTAGAATTAGGATCACCATTTGGGTCGCCTTGGTCACCCTGCCCTTTTCCTTCGCCATCGCCTTTTGAATTATTTGGTGTACCAAATGCTCCTGGTTTAAACAGAGAATTATCATCCACCTTAGGTTTCTCGGTTTTTACAGTAGTTGGATTTTTAGATGGCTTGAATAGAGCATTTTCATCCGGCTTTGGTTTTAGTACTGGCTTTTCCTTTACTTTTTTATCGCTCATGGCTACAGCATCTTCCTCATTTTGTGTAACGACTGATTCTTCTGTATTTACAGGTTTACTTGTAGCATCAGATGCAATATTATTTTCTGTCTGCACAGGAGTATAAGTCAGCGGTTGCACATCTCCTTCACCCACATCAGATGTCCCGAAATTTATGGCCATTCCCCCTGCGTTATCTTCAAAAGGCGGATTGGGTGTAGTGATAACATAGAAAAACAAAAGCAACAGCAATAACGCATGAAAAGCAGCAGTGATTACAAAACCGATTGTTTTGTTTTTTCGCTCCTGATTCGAGTTTTCAATTTGGAAATTTGCGTCTAACATGTTTTCTACTGATGATTTTCTTGGAAGTTTTCCATAAAAATAATACTACTTTTTATCAGTAGCTAAAATCATTTTTAGTTTTTTATTTGTACCGATAGAAATGATATCTACAATTACCTGAACCGGAAGTGTATTATCTGCTCTGATTACGCAAGTGGCATCAGGACTTTCGATTGCCTTCTGTCCTAGAACACTTTCCAACTGTTCAAATGCAACAGGCTTATCATTTACAAAATAATTGCTGTTGGCATCTACAGAAAGAGTAAAGTTATTTTTAGAAACAGTTTTTCCTGCCTGCGATTTAGGTAAAGTAAGCTTAATCACAGAGGGAGAAACCAAAGTGGACATAATCAGAAAGAACAGCATCAGGAAAAACATGATGTCGCTCATGGAATCTGCACGCATCTCAGAGTGCAGCCGGCTTCGCCTTCTTAGTTGCATAACAGATTATTTAGAAGGTTCATGTAATAAATCAATGAAATCAACTGCAGTACTTTCAAGCTGAAAAGAAACTCTGTCAATCATACTGTTCAGGAAGTGAAAGCCAATGTGAGCTATAATACCCACTACAAGTCCTGTAGCTGACGTTACCATTTTCTCATACAATCCTCCTGCAATCAATCCAATACTGATGTTATCGGCAAGAGAAATATTATAGAAGATTTTGATTACTCCCATAATCGTTCCCACGAAACCAAACATCGGTGCTATTCCTGCAATAATTCCGAGATAAGAAAGATTTTTTTCCAACTTATAAATTTCAAGCTTCCCGGTATTTTCCACTGCGCTTTCGATTTCTTTCACCGGACGACCAAGGCGTTTAATTCCTTTTTCAAGCAATCGTGCTATGGGAGTGTTGGTGCTTCTTGCAAGATTCAGTGCGGCATCCACTTTGTTGTCCAAAAGCAATGTGCGGATATTGTTCATGAAATTCGGGTCTACTTTTCCGGCTTTGCTTATGGTAAGATAACGCTCTACCATTAGAAAAATAGAAACCACCGAAAGAATCAAAAGCGGAATCATAATCACACCACCTTTCATCAGCAAATCAAGGAAATTGATTGATGCTTGCGGTTCTGCAATAACTTTGGCTGCAGCATTTGCAGAATCTAACATTACTTGTAACAGCATAAGAGTTTATTTTTAAAACGTTGAATGAGTATGAATTATTATTCGCTTAAACTAAAACCCAAATAAACATCCCTTTGAGTTCATTTTATATCGAATCAATCAACATAATAAGCCTGCTTGTTTTATATACTGTACAAGTTATTTTGTTAGAATAATACTGCCTTAAAAATATAGCACAAAAAAAACGGCAACAAGTGCCGTTTTTAGAACAAAATCAGTTTTCAAATTAAAGTTTAAACACAACTCCCCCGTTCACCCAACTCTTGCCATAACCCAGCTCTCCATTTACAGCAATCTTATCTGTAAAGAAATATCGTACTCCAATTTGCGGTCCTACAAAAACTAAGGCTGTAGGTGTAACTGTGCCGGCTCCTCCAAATAACATTCCCACGCCAGTACCAACATTGATACCTGCATACAAATCAAGCTTGTCAACTTTAAGTTGATCTCCTTTCCCTGTTTTGTCAGCTATCAGTTGCCAAAAATGACAGTTTGCAATTACCCCAACCGGAATATTAAATTCTGCGCCATAAATTCCCAAACCACCTGATCCTCCAACTCCCGTTGTTAGACCAAGACCTACATACTTGTGAATACCAAACTCCAATTGCAAATTCACTTGCCCTGTAGTTGGCGTGTAACCAAAACCATAACCGTAAACAGAAGGGGAACCCGTTCCAAGATGCCAGAAATTAGCTCCTCCTAGACCTAGGCTCAAATATTTTCCTCCTTTTTCAAAAGACTGCGCATTTGAAAATGTTGAAATTGTGGCTAATGCAATGATTGATAGTAGTAGTTTTTTCATAGTTGTATATTTTTTTGTTACAAAACAATATAAAAACAGACTTTGTTCCAAGCAAAAGTAAGGATTTGCGAAAAATGTTCTAAATCAGATAGTATCGAAAAGTATGAAAAATTAAAGCTTCGAAAACAAATTTTCGATAATCGCGCTTATCTTTGCGCAAAATCAATTATGAAAAACTTTTTAATCAAAAATGCTACGGTTGTAAATGAAGGAAAAACTTTTATTTCAGATGTTTTGATTAAAGGCGAAAGAATTGAGCGAATTGATTCCTCCATAAGTGTGGATTATAGAGTGGACGAAATCAACGCTGAAGGCAAGCATCTTCTTCCGGGTGTTATAGATGACCAAGTACATTTTCGGGAACCAGGCTATACGCACAAAGCGGAAATACATACAGAAGCAAAAGCTGCGGTGGCAGGCGGTGTAACGTCCTTTATGGAAATGCCAAACACCAATCCTGCAACACTTACAGAAGAATTACTGGAACAAAAATATGCCACAGCCGCGCAAAAATCTTTAGCGAATTATTCTTTCTTCATGGGTGTATCCAATGACAATGCAGAGGAAGCTATTCGCGTGGCTCATAAATTAAAAAAATCTGTTTGCGGATTAAAAATTTTCATGGGCAGCAGTACAGGCAACATGCTCGTGGATAATCAGGAAGTGCTGGAAAAAGTTTTTTGTAATTCAGAAATTCTGATTGCTACACACTGCGAAGATGAGCAAACAGTTAGAGCTAATCTTGCAAAGTATAAAGCAGAATTTGGCGATAATTTGGATGCTTCATTTCATCCCATTATCAGAAATGAAGTCGCTTGCTATAAATCTTCTCATTTGGCAATTGAAATAGCTACGAAATGCGATGCACGATTACACATACTTCATATTTCCACCTTAGATGAATTGCCGCTTTTCAGAAACGATATTCCTCTTGAAAAAAAGAGAATAACATCAGAAGTATGTGTGCATCATCTTTGGTTTGATGCGGATGATTACAAAA
>CANHIG010000038.1 GCA_947461105.1 Bacteroidota bacterium
ATGTCATACTTGATGTGAAGTCTTGGTGAAAGAAATGGTCCGAAAAGATTGTGTTGATCTACTCTTAATCCTGCAATAATAGCAAGCTTTTTATGTGGTTTAATCGTAGCTTCTGTGAAAACACCTGGTACTATTTCTGTTCGTTTCAGATGAAAAGTGTCGAACTGTTCATCAAAGTAGTTTACCTGAACGGAAGCACCAATTTTAATGGAGTTTTCCTCGCTAAATTTTTTCATATAGATAGCGTTGAAATAGCCGAAGTGTTCGCTGCCACTTATGTTTTTCAATCCGATAAATCCGTTTTGATTGTGATAGGTATAGCTGTATTGAAGGCCAATGTTTTGTTCATTTGCAAAGTTAAATGCTGTTTTTGCCAGCAGGTCTGCATGTAAAGTTTGTAGCTTATTGCCCCATGATTTTTGTAGCTCAGGTTTTACTCTTGTATTAAACATAGTTTGCCCTGACAGGCGGTCTTCTGCATTTACGTTAGCAGCAATGATGACCATGCCCCCATCCTTTTTCAGATGAAACCATCTTTTCATAGCCGACACTCTTTTGTATAGCGGGTTATCCATGAATTTATCTTTATTGAAATCCATCATCAACCAGTTATTAGCAGTGTGTATTAGCCCAATAGTGTACCAAGGCTTGTTTTTCAATCTGGTGGCATAATGCGCGTTTACTTCTATTCTCGCATCCTGATTTACATACACATTGGCAAACACCTTATCAGCGCTCTGCGGTTTTTGCAGTTCCAGATTGATTTGACCTGTGATGGCTTCATAACCGTTTACCACACTTCCCGCACCCTTGTTTATCTGAATAGATTTTATCCAGGGGCCTGCCAGAAATTCCATACCGTAATTATTATTTAGCCCTCTGATGCCCGGCATGTTTTCATACATGGTTTGAATGTAATTGCCATCTAAACCAAGCATTCTGATTTCCTTTGTGCCTGATACACCATCGCTGTATTGCAAATCAACTGCGCCTGTGCGCATAAAACTCTCGTTCAGATTACAGCAGGCATCGCTCTTCAGGTCTGATGAGGAAATGAGTTCTACATTTTGTGTGGCCATTTGTATTCTCGGAGCCTGCTTGCGGATAACTTCTACCTCTTTTATTTTCTGTGTGCTGTCAATGCTTTGCGAGTTAGCAAAATGAAAACATCCAAAACTAAAAATCAGAGTGGCAAACAGCTTTCTCACTGAATGGTTATTCCTTTTCACTTTGACAACATTTAGGCAATAAATCGTGGGCTTCTTTTGAACCCTTGTATTTATAAGTGTCGTAGCCCTGAATATTAATCAGTTTATGAATAGAATCTATAGAGATTTTTTCAGGCTGAAATTTCACTTTCAGCATTTTGGAATCAGGATTCCATGTAGCAGCTGAAATGCCATCAATTTTTAAAGCAGTTTCAATTCTTGTTTTACACATGCCGCATACACCAAAAACTTTGAATGATGCTTTTTCTTCTTTTGTCTGAGCGATTGACAGTGTAGTTAATGTCAATGCAATTAATATTATCGTGAGCTTTTTCATTTTTCTCTATTAAAACTAATCAAAAGCCATTTCCAAAATGGAATGGCATATCTCTGTGCATCTGCAATGAAAATCAGATTCTAAAAACTCTTATGAAAAGAAAAATGTCCGGCAGCGGAATCTGCCAGCGTTGAAGAAAAATACGATTTGAAAAAAAGCTGGTGAAAGGATGAAAGATATTAGAAACTGCATTGCTGGAAAACACGACAAAATCAACAGGAGCTTGGAATATTTGTTCAAAGGAGGCTTTAAGATGCTTGGTCTCTATCTTCACTAGTGCCTTTTTGGTGTCACAGCACTTTGGAGGCATTTTCTTTTTCCCGAAGCAGCACTTTTTATCTTGAGCATTGATAGAGATACTCACTAACTTTCCATGACAATAGTGTGCTTTGATGCTAAGACCACTCATGCTCATGCTGTAGGTAAACGTGAGTATAAGTAAAATTATATTTCTGGAGTTAAGCAGCATCGTGATGCAAATTTAAAAGATTTACTTCACTAAAGCTATAAGCATTAACAGAAGTTTTGGTTTAGGTGCTTTCTATAAGAAGCTGTTTTGATTTGTATTGTAAAAAAATATTCAGATAAATCAAAACAGCTTCTAAGTCTTTTTATAAAGGTAAACTCAAAATAACTCTTTACAAGTTTGCTTTGCTTGATTATCTTTAGCAGACTATTTCAGTAATCAAACACAAAATAATTTATGGTAACATATATAGAGGATATTATTACCCGTTTCGGGGGCAGATATTTCGGCAGCGAAGCAGAGAAGAATGCACAGATTTATACCAAAAGCATTTTGGAGCAGTATTGCGATAATACTGAAATTGTTGCTTTTGAATCTGCGCTGGAGGCGCACTTTCAAGCGCTCAAAATATTTTGTGTTGTATATATATTGTCGCTGGGCATTTACCTTATCAGTATTCCTGCTGCTGCGGTTATATCAGTGGTGAATACGGTTTTGTTTGTGGGGCACTTTGTTACTTACAGGCATTGGCTCGATTTTCTGTTTAAAAAGAAAACTTCCCACAATGTAATCGGAGATATTGAGCCAGTGGTAGAAGCTACTTCCACCATTATTATTTCAGGGCACATTGACAGTGTGAAAGAATTCAAATGGTGGTATCGTTTCAAACAAGCTGGGGCGGTTTTAACTGTGTTGGCTGGTGTTATGTTTCCTTTGCTTTCGATTTTTATGGTTGCAGCAGTTTTTGTTCATGCACCTTTCATGCAATACATCTGGTGGTTTTTTGTGGTTACTTCACCCATTCTGATTGTTTACTTCGATATGCATGGTGATGAGGTAGTGCATGGCGCGCTGGATAATCTGACCGGAGTTGCGATGGCGGTGGAAATGGCGAAGCATTTCTCTCAAAACAAACTGCAAAACACCAGAATCCGATGTATAAGTTTCGGTGCGGAAGAGGCTGGATTACGAGGAGCTTTTGCCTACGGCAAAGCAAACAAAGAAAAGCTGCTACAGGGAAAGGCTTTTATGATTAATCTCGATACGATAAAAGACCTTGAGCATATTACTATTGGTACTCGGGAAACCAATACTCTATCGGGTTTCAAGAAGGAGCATATCGAGCTCATGGAGCAATCTTTTAAAGCTGAAAATGTGTTTTATAAAAAGCTGCCATTGGATGTAGGTGCATCGGATGCTTCTGCATTCAGGATTCTAGGTTTGCCTGCTTTGTCATTAATCGGAATGATGTCAGAAAGTTTAGACCCCAGTTATCATACCCGCCTCGACAACTTGGAATATCTGGATGGCAAGGCTATGGAGGCCATGAAAAAAGTGCTTATTCACTTTATCAATGACTGGGATAAAAATGCTACAGGCACTACTTTGAAAATATGATTTGGCAGATTGGTCCCTAATTAAAACTTCGGGCACGCCCATTTTTGTTCGTTCTGTTTGTGCTTCCATCCGGTAGCTACTACCAGAGAAATTTCAAGTCCACCGTTTAGTTTTCCTGTTCGGGTTAGTTTTGAAATCAACAAATCATAGTTGATGAGTAGCCTGCATTGTCTGTAGGAATAGCCAACAATTGGCGCCCATGAATCCACCATTCTCAGATAACTTCCAATCCAAAGTGTAGAGAGATTTTCAGGTCTGTAATCATTGCCTACTTTGAAGCCCGCCATACCGCCAAAAACTGTTTCCCATGCTTTTTTCTGAAATGTAAAATAAGCATCTGCCCTTACTACTACTCTGCTGCTCAAATCAAAGTCGCCACCCAAAGTTGCCACATACCTGGTACCTAGCTGATTGCCTGAAATTTTATAAAAATTATCTGACGGGTTGTTGAGGTGCAACATAGAAAACGATGTGCTCAGCCGCACATTATCGACAGGACGCGCATCAAAGCTTAATCCGAATCCCATATCGAATGCATTGATTTTTTTCTGGTCAGGGTTTTCAAAATTAGATTTTGATAAATCGAAACCCACATCTTCCACCCACTGATTGTTGTAATAATATTTTTCGAAGTCTGCTGTTTTGCTGATATAGTTTCCCTGAAAGCCTGCGGATAAAACATATCTGTTTTCGCGTTCAAAAGTCTGATGCCATGCAATGCTTCCTCCAAATCTTGTGTAACGCAGACGACCGTCTCCTGCTTCATCATTCAGAAAATTTGCACCTATGCCAAGCCAGCCTCTTTTCACTTTTTCTTCTAATACTGCAATATCCAGATAAGCGGCTTGGGTATGGTAATTGAAAACCTGTTGGTCAGTAGCCCAAGGCCATTGATATTTATAGTTTACTCCTCCGCGAATATTACCCTGAAAGTTGCCTGTGGCAGCTGGTGAAAGCATCAGCGGATTGGTAAAGAACTGAGTGAAATGCGAATCTTGATTAAATGCAAAATTGCTCCAGAGAAAAAATAACATAACAAGCCCGTGCCTATTGCCGGAAAAATGGTTGATTTGATATTTGATTGCTGCACTCATTTTCGTTTATCGCAATAGCGTAATATTGCCTTTTAAAAGCGCAGGCTCTCCGGTAATAAATTTTGCTTTAGCCAGATAGGTGTATACTTCCATTTCCTGAGGCACTCCTTTGTAAATTCCATCCCATCCCACTTTGGGGTCATTGGTAGAAAACACTTCTAATCCCCATCTGTTGAAAATTCTGAACTCCAATTCTACAATGCCTTTTCCTTCCACTTTTACCACATCATTAATACCATCACCATTTGGTGAAAAAGCATTGGGAACACCAATTAACGGAGTGAATAAAATATAAACTCTTTTGCAAGTTGTATCGCGACAAGGCGCATCTGCTACATATACTTCAAGACATATTTTTTGCCAACCAAAAGTATTGTCATAGCTGTGAGTTGATGAAAAATCGTATGAGTAATAACCATCGCCAAAAGTCCAGTTATAGGTATTGGCGTTGATGCTTTGATTCCCAAATACGATATTGGTTTGGAATGCGTAGGTATCTTTCTCTAGGTAAATATGTGCCTCTGGCTGTTCAAAAACAGTAAATGATTTTGTGATGGTGTCAAATATATTGCATGATGAAGTATCTGAAGTAATAAGCGTGACATTGTAATTTCCTGCATTCGCATAAATATGTGTTGGACTGTCTATACTTGCAGTGGTTCCATCCCCAAAATCCCAAGAACTTTTCGGATTTATGATGGAAGTATTTGTGAATAAAATTACATTCCCTTTGCACACATTAAATCCTTCAAAGTTGGCTACTGAATTAGGTTTGAGTGTTACCGATTTAATAATTGTATCCAGTGGGTGACAGCGTGAAGTGTCTTCAACAATAAGAGTTATAGCGTAAGTGCCCGGCAAATAATAATGATGATCAGGATTTTGCAAAGTGGAAGTAGTATTGTCTCCAAAGTTCCAATAATAATTTACAGCATTAACGCTTTGATCCGTTAACTGGATATACAAATCAGAGTCGCATTGATTGATAGTATTTATATTAAACTGCGCATCTACAAAATCATCTATCACATATACTGTGGCGTAATTTGAATCTACACTCACACAAGAATTCGAATCAATGGCTATCTGCAATACTGTATATGTTCCTGTGCCGGTGTAAGTGTGTTGTAATGTATTGCCGGATGAGGAATCACCATCACCAAAAAACCAATAAAATTTTGTTGTAGATAATGGTGAAATTCCGTTGAAGCTTGCTGTAAATGGCACACAACCGATTGTATCCGGAATGCTGTAATCGGTAACCAGAGGCTCAAGACTGATAATGATTAGAGCGGTATCAATCGGTTTGCAAACTTTATCATTGTCAATGATTATGTGTCTTAATGTATCAAAAGCAGGAGCGATATACATGTGAGACGCTGAGCTGCCCGTAGCAGTATATCCATCTCCAAAATCCCACAACTCAGCATCTTCGCCCTGATAGCTTGATGAAACTGTAATCAGCACAGAGTCGCATTCGTAAAATATTCTTGAAATATTGAAGCTGGCATCTGCAAAAGAGTCAATAACGCTAATCTGAAAGAATGCAGTATCTGCTTTGTTGCAGGTGTTGGTGTCTCTCCAATAAACAACTCCTGTGTATGTGCCTTCTGATTGATAAACATGTGTGGGGCTAGATAGATTGGATGAATCACCATCGCCAAAATACCATTGATATGTTCCGAATGGGTAGCCGTTATTGTTATTGAAAGAAACCGAAAGAGGTTTGCAGCCACGGCTCTTGTCAGAAGTTATATTCAAGTCAATTATTGGAGGGATAGTAATATTGGATTTAAAAGTGTCAGTGAGATTACATTTGGTGCTGTCATTTACTACTAATGTTATCTGATAGGTTCCGGAGGAAGTGTAGCTGTGGTTTACGCTTGATGTAGTTGCCGTATTGCCGTCACCGAAATTCCATAGATATTGGGTAGTGGGAAAACCAATGCTGCTAATCTGAATATTTTTGTTTGCGCAATTTATGGTGGTAGCCGGAAGAAAATCTGCACTAATGCTGTCATCGCGAACCCAAACATCCACATAGGCCGTATCGGTTACGTTACATGAGTTCGGGTCTGTGCCAATAAGCATAACATGGTAAGTGCCAGTATCGGTAAATACATGCACCGGATTTAGCTGAGTAGAAGTGCCGCCATCTCTGAAATCCCAAAGTACACTTTGCACGTTATAAAGCTGGCTTGTGAATTGCACCCTAAGAGGCACACAACCTGTTGCTCTTGGGAAAGCATTTACACCAACTGATGTAGCTCCAAGATTAAATTCCAGTTTAAGTCCCAGCAGATTACAATTGCTGCTTTTGTTGGTAGGCGACCATACTCCGGGAGTAGTAGGTGTGAGTGAGTTTCCACCACAGCCGGCACACATAGCTTCATAAATTACTCCTCGTTTATCAAATCGGCTTGTGCCACCATCCACATGTTCTATAGCACCGTTTCCTCCGAAGTATGAGCCGTACAACATGCTTGTGGCATTTTTTGCCAATACAAAAAAGTAGAAATCTGTTCCATCAGTATTTCTCTGATATGCGTTACTGGTTAGTGGCAAATTTCTCATGCTGGTTGAAAATCCACCAAAAACGCCCGATGCTGCACCCCAGCCTGAAACGTATATGTTCTCGCAAGTGTCCACCAGAAATGCTGTAGGTGAAATATTGGGTTGTCCGTTTGAATTTCCAAAGGTGGTAGAGTAAACTATAGAGCTTAGTTGCTGATTCATTTTTACAATAAACTGACCGCTGTTTGCATTGGAATATGTGGCGTTATTTACAGGAAAGTTTCCAGTAGTCTGCCCTACCACATATACATCACCTTTGCTATCTAATTTCACAAAAAACACCTGATCATTTCCACTCGTTCCCATGAAAGTAGATTCAAGCAAAGTATTTCCGCTTGCATTGATGTGCGCAACAAATCCATCGTATGTGCCGCCCTGATATGTAGGCGAAAGTGCCCCGGAGCGAGAAGGAAAGTTGCTGCTCATAGTTCCTCCGCAAAGATAGAGCGTACCAGAAGATCCCAAATCAAGGGAGTAGGCGGCATCATCATTGCTTCCTCCGATATAGCTGCTCCATAAAAGCTGAGAGCAATCGCTGTTTAATTTGAAAGCACAGCCATCCTGTCCACCACCATTTGAAGACTGGAAAGCTCCTGCAGTCACAGGGAAATCGGATGAACTCGTACAACTGGCAATATACATAGCGTTTGAGCCATCCACATTTACTTCGCCTCTGTTTTGGTCTCCGTAGTTAAATTTCAGATTGCCGTAAATAAATTCTTCGGGATTAAAATTAATGCCATCCAAACCACTGCCACCAAGGAATGTAGAACCCATAAGTGCAGTGCCTGCCGCATTTATTTTTGTCACCACTATATCTCCGGCTCCATTGTATGAGTTGTCATAAGCGTTTGCTAAAACGGGGTAATCAGATGAGTAGCTTACGCCATAAATGATTAGGTTGTCGTTGGCATCTACTACTAACGAGTGAGGCGTTTCATTATCAGTCCCTCCTATGTATGTAGAAAAAATAAGTGAGCTTCCATCAGGTGCAAATCTGGTAATAGCCATATCGCATGCATAAGCAATGCCATTTCCATTGCCACTGTTGCCGCCAGTGCCGCCAGCCCAGTTTGGCTGAAAAGCACCGGGAGTAGTCGGGTAGAAATTGCCATTATCAGGTGGCGTATTGTTTATATAACCGCCTACATACATGCTTCCATCATTTCCATAAGTGGCTGTATAGCCCCAGTTATCAGCAGTAGCTCCGGTATATGTTGAAAAAACAACCGTAGGGTCAATGATTAACTCATGGCTTTTATCATATCCATCAGGAAATTGATATTGTATTTTGTTGTTGCCTGTTTTTTTGAAAATGCAGTTGATTATTTTCTTTTTCCCACCAATGATTTGATAGGCCTCCAGATTTTTTTCGATGATAGTGTTTAAAGAGGTTTTGTAGCTGATGCTTTTTTTGGAAACATCGATTTTTTCAATGCCTTCGTATGTTTGAACGATTTGATTTGCATCTGCATTTGGTTGCACAATAAAGGTGTACTCAATGCCCGAAGCATCTCCCTTTAATTTCAGATTGATACCGCTATACAATTCCTGATATGTTACCTCCTCATAAAGGCGAACATGCGATGCCCACTTCTTAGGGTCATTGCCAAGAAAGTAATTTCTGTATTGCTCTGCAATGCCTGAAGCAACAAAGTTTTTTGTATTTGCACCGTCAAAAGAAATATTGTACAGATGTCCTTTAGGCGGGTCTATCTTCGCATCTTTTACATGTGATTGCTTAAAATGGTCGAAATTGTGAAACAGAAATCCAATCTTATTTTGCTCTAATACAAGCCGACCACCCGATAAATCAGCTACATATTTAATTTGCTTTACCCATTGCCCTTTGTTCTCTGCCAGCAACAGTGGATTCTCTGTTGCTTTCATTTCGAAAGCAAACAAAATAAGCACTAAAAGCAAGCAATTATTTTTATTGAGAAACATATAACCTCTAAAATAGACAAAAGAGTGAAACGGATGGTTGTTTCCTATTCCCTAAATAAGTTAAACAGCGGTATTACTTTTTCTTTAAGGCTGTGTCTTTATCATAAAATCATGTAGGTTTATGGCTTTAAAACAGCAGCTCATGCAAGTAATCATTCCGGTAGCCGGAGCAGGAACAAGACTCAGACCTCATACTTATACTCAACCTAAGGTGTTGATGGCAGTTGCCGGCAAACCGATTTTAGCGTATATTATCGATGAGCTTTTAAAAAATGATGTCAAGCGATTCGTATTTGTAATTGGCTATTTGGGCGATAAAATCAAAGAATATGTAGAGCTGCATTATCCTGAGATTGACGCTCATTTTGTAGAACAGGCTACTCGCGAAGGTTTAGGACACGCTGTTTATTGTGCTCACAATCTTATTGATTCAAGTAAGCCACTTATCATACAATTAGGCGATACTATTCTGGATGCGGACTTCAAAACGATTTTAAACGCAACGCATTCTACCCTTTGTGTAAAGAAAGTAGAAGATCCCCGCTCTTTTGGCGTTGCAGAAATAAACGACAATGATATTATCATCAAAGTGGTTGAGAAGCCTACCATTCCTAAGTCTAATATGGCTTTAGTAGGCTTTTATTTTATCAGAGAAACGCATCAGTTGTTTGATGCTTTGGCAAAAAATATCGCTGAAAATACGCGAGTGAATAATGAGTTTACGCTTACCGATGGACTACAGCGGATGATAGGCGAAGGGGTAGTTTTTAAAAGCTACAAGGTTGAGCACTGGTTTGATGTGGGCAAAAAGGAAATTTTGCTTGAAACGAACGAGATACTACTCAAACGAAATCCTGCCGCTTTTTCGGCTGATTTTAAAGTAGAGCATTCGACTATCATAGCCCCTTGTTCTATTGGCAAAAATGCAAAAATCAGAAACTCTGTTATCGGTCCTTTTGCTACAATAGGCGAAAATGCAGAAATCAATTTCTCTGTAATTAAAAATTCCATCATAGGCAATTTTACCAAGCTTGAAAATGTAGTGCTTAATAAATCACTGATTGGCTCAGATACTATTATCACAGGGCTTAGTCAAAGTTTGAATATCGGAGATAACACAGAACTCGATCTCAGAGGAGGAAAATAATTACCCAATTTATATGAATAGAGTAAATCAACTTTTTGGTATTCAATATCCCATTATTCAGGCAGGGATGATTTGGTGTAGCGGATGGGAGTTGGCGGCTGCGGTGAGTAATGCAGGAGGTCTCGGAATTATTGGTGCAGGATCTATGTATCCTGATATTTTGCGTGATCATATTCGCAAATGCAAAGCCGCCACAGACAAGCCTTTTGCAGTAAATGTTCCGTTATTATATCCTGATATTGACCAGCATATTCAAATTATTATTGAAGAGAAAGTGCCCATTGTTTTTACATCTGCGGGGTCGCCTAAAAAATGGACGCCACTTTTCAAAAGTAATGGCATAAAAGTAGTGCATGTAGTGGCTTCATCCCTGCTGGCTTTGAAATGTCAGGAAGCAGGAGTAGATGCAATTGTGGCTGAAGGTTTTGAAGCAGGCGGGCATAACGGGAGAGAGGAAACTACTACGCTTTGCCTTATTCCTGCTGTTCGAAAAGCAATCGCAGTTCCTTTGATTGCAGCCGGTGGCATAGGTACTGGTCGTGCTATGCTTGCTGCATTTGCACTTGGAGCGGAAGGCGTGCAAATAGGCACTCGATTTGTGTGTACTCATGAATCTTCAGCGCATATCAATTTCAAAGAGAAAGTGGCTTCACTAAAAGAAGGAGATACGCAACTTTCTATGAAAAAGGTAGTGCCTGTCCGACTTATAAAAAATGATTTTTTTAATGCCATCCATGAAGCTGAAAATAGAGGTGCAGGTGTTGAAGAACTTGTGCAGATATTAGGGAGAGCAAGAGCCAAGATGGGCATGTATGAAGGCGATATGAATGAAGGTGAACTTGAAATTGGTCAGGTAGCTGCGCTTATTGATGGAATAAAACCTGCTGCTGAAGTGGTGCATGAAATTGTTGCTGAGTTTGAAGCTGCAAAAGCAGAAATGTGTAATCTTTCTTTCTAAAACATAAAAATACTTATCGTGAAAAGCACAAGCTTTCCTAAACAAAAAATAAATATTCTTTTACTCGAAAACATAAGCAACTCAGCCTTAGAGGAGTTTGAAAAGGCGGGTTATGCAACTATCAAGCGAATGAGTGGCGCACTAGAAGAAGATGAATTGATTAAGCAAATCAAAGATGTTCATTTAGTTGGCATCAGATCAAAGACCCAAATCACACGGAAAGTTTTGGAGAAAGCACCTAAGCTGTTGGCTGTTGGTTGTTTTTGCATCGGAACAAATCAGGTAGATAAAAAGGCCGCTACTGAATTAGGTATTGCGGTTTTCAATGCGCCATATTCTAATACACGTTCAGTGGCCGAATTAGTAATTGGTCTGATGATTATGCTTATCAGAAAAGTGCCGGATAAAAACAAATCCGCTCACGAAGGAATTTGGTTGAAAGATGCCAAAGGTTGTTATGAAATGCGCGGTAAAACACTTGGTATTATTGGCTATGGAAATATTGGTTCTCAGGTGTCTGTATTGGCAGAAGCATTTGGCATGAAAGTGGTTTTCTATGACGTGGAGCGAAAGCTTCCTGTAGGTAATGCTCATCCGGTTGCGAAATTAAATGAGTTGCTGAAACAGGCCGATATAGTCACGCTTCATGTGCCAAGCGATAAAGGCACCAGAAACATGATTAATGCAACTACTTTGGCTCAAATGAAGAAAAGTAGCATTTTAATCAATTACAGCAGAGGTGATGTTGTTGATCTTCAGGCGCTCAAAAAATATTTGGACAAAGGACATTTATCAGGAGCAGCTATTGATGTGTTTCCTGAAGAGCCCGAAAAGAACGGAGCATCTTTTTCCACTTGTCTTCAAGGCACTTCCAATGTCATGCTTACACCACATATCGGAGGTTCTACAGAGGAGGCGCAGTTTAATATCGGTATAGATGTAGCTGAAAAAATGATTCAATATCTTGAAACAGGTTCTTCATATGGCTCGCATACTGTTCCGGAAATCAGTCTTCGATTGTTGGAAAACACGCATAGGATTTTGCATATTCATAAAAATATTCCTGGTGTACTCGGAGAAATCAACACCAAGCTCTCCTCAAAAAACATAAATATATCAGGTCAATATTTGAAAACAAACGAACAAATTGGCTATGTGGTATTAGATGTAGATTCTAAAGTGTCGAAAGACGCATTGTCTTTGTTGAAAGAAGTGAAAGGTACTATTAAAGCGAGAGTGCTCTTTTAATTTAAAAAGTAGTTATGAATATCAATCCTGAAATTGTAAATGAAATTTCTGAACAGCTTTTAGCAAAAGCATCTGCAAAGCAGTTTGTTTACAGAAACACAAAGGAAGTTTTCAAGCAATTCAAGTCAAATCTTAATGAACTTGCATTGCAAATTGAAACGAAGGTAAAGGCTTGTGATGACTGTGTAGATGTTAAGTATACTGAGAATAATGAGTTTGAAGCTCAGATTCAGTTTTCAGGCGATGTGCTTGTTTTCAATATGCACACCAATGTTTTCACATTTGAAGAAACAAATCTGATTCATACTACTGATTATGTGCAGAAAGACCCGACTAATGCTTATTGTGGTATGATAGAGGTGTATAATTTTCTCTCAGATTCATTGAAGTATCAGCGAATGAATGATACAGGCTATTTGATTTCCAGAATCTTCATTAATAAAGATAATAGTTTCATAATTGAGGGAGAACGCCCGATGATTGAGTTGAATAAAGGCTTGGGGAATGGATTTGTTACAGAGGAATTTATTCAACAAATCATAGAGCAGTGTATGGACTATGCTATCAGCTTCGATTTATGGGCTCCGCCATATCAAAGTGTAAAGGAAGTAACAGTTTCTCAAAAATTTATCACTTCCGGGCTTACACTTCATCAGACTTCTAAACGTATGGGTTTCAAAATGCAACATGAAATTAAGCCATTGGAATAATTGATTTAGTTAGTTCTTCGTTATAGAATTCAAAATCATTATTAGATTTGGGTAGATGGTATTCAGCAGTATTACTTTTTTGATTTTCTTTCTGCCTGTCCTTTTGTTTGTCTATTATCTGGCTGACAACAGATATAAGAATATCATCCTTCTGGTTTTCAGTGCGGCATTTTATGCATGGGGAGCACCCAAATTTATTTTCGTCATTTTGCTTACCACTTTTGTTGATTTTCATTTTGTAAAGTGGCTGTATGATACCAATAATCCCAAAATAAGAAAGCTGCTTTTTTTAGCATCTCTGTCTATAAATCTCGGTCTGCTTTTTTACTTTAAGTATTGCAACTTTTTTATTGAGAATGCCAATCGAATACTCACAGAAGCAGGTGTTGGCACATTTCCTTTGCTGAATGTTGTATTGCCAATCGGAATCAGCTTCTACACTTTTGAATCTATCACCTATATGGTAGATGTGTACCGAAGAGTACATGCTCCGTTAAGAAAGTTTTGGGAATATCAGCTGTATATTATTTTCTTTCCAAAATTGATTGCGGGACCAATCGTGCGTTATCATGAAATCGCTGACCAAATCAATGGCAGATTTAGTAATCATCGTATTGATGATAAGCTACTTGGCTTGAACAGATTTTGTATTGGTCTTGCAAAAAAGGTGCTGATTGCAAATGTGGTAGGGAAGGAAGCAGATGCTATTTTTCAGTCAGATATTCATCTCCTTTCGAGCTGGGATGCATGGATTGGAGCATTAGCCTACACTATGCAAATTTACTTTGACTTTTCGGGATATAGCGATATGGCAATTGGACTTGCCAGAATGTTTGGATTCAGACTTCCGGAGAATTTCAATAATCCATACATATCAAAAAGCATTACTGAATTTTGGCGCAGATGGCACATCACTTTGGGTAGCTGGATGAAAAACTATTTGTATATCCCGCTTGGCGGAAATAAAGTGAAATCTAATGCCAGATTGTATTTCAATCTGGTGATGGTTTTTGCATTTTCAGGCTTATGGCATGGTGCTCATTGGGTATTTATTATTTGGGGTTTATATCATGGATTATGGATGGTATTAGAACGATTGATTGGAGAAGAGAGACTACAAAAGATTCCGGCAATGCTGCGAATTGCTTTTTCTTTTTTTGTAGTAGTAATTGGATGGGTGTTTTTTAGAGTAGAGTACTTAAGCAAAGGAATTGCTTTTATTCAAAAAATGTTTTCATTCGATTTCAATACACACCAACCCCTTGAAAAGCAGTTTGTGATTGTTTTTATTGCAGCATTACTGTTTAGTTTTTCTACGCTATTTTCTCCTTTCAGAAAAATTGAAAAGGATATGTATTATGCTTCAGCATTAACTTTCAGCAAAATGCTGCTGTATAGTTTTGCCGCTTTGATTTTATTTATCTTGTGTGTGTCCTCTATTGCCTCCTCTGATTTTAATCCATTTATTTATTTCAGATTCTGATGAATAAAAAACAGATTTTATTTTTCTTCATTGTACTGTTAATTGGATTTCCATTACTCAATTTTTTTGTGCCCATAATCAAAAGCGCAGGACTCAATGGCTCATTTTCAATAGCTCCCGATGCCACTTTTTCCTGGAACAAATGGTTTGAAGGAACATTTCAGGATGAAAAAAATAAATATTGGAGAGATAATTTTGGTTTCAGGTCAGATTTCATTCGGTTAAATAATCAAATTCAATACACTCTTTTTGGGAATACAAATGCGAAAGATGTGGTAGCGGGAAAGGAAGAATGTTTTTATGAGAAAAACTATATTGATTCATACCTCGGAAAAAATTGCCTTCCCGATTCAGTTATAGATTTCGAGACCAGACGAATTAAAAAAGTACAGGATTATTTTCTGAATCAAGGCAAGTCATTTGTATATGTGATAGCTACCGGAAAGGCGTGGGTTTTACCGGAGTTTATTCCTGTTGAAATGGATACAATAAAACAGATTTCCAGTTATGAAAAGTTTCTTCGGAAGTTTGATGAGTATGGCGTTAAATACATTGACTTCAATGGCTATTTCGCCAGGCATAAAAAAGAGTTTAATTATCCTTTAGTTACCAAACATGGAACGCATTGGTCGTCTTATGGCGCAGCAATAGCAATGGATAGCACCATTAAATATCTGAATAGTCAATATGGCTTAAAAATAAATCCCGTTAATGTAGGCTGCAACCCTAGTGATGTGTATAATGAACATGATCGTGAGGTGACCATGGCATTTAATCTGATTTTTCCGCTGAAAACTAAAGAGAAAACCTGCCATCCGGATTTAAGTTATGACTCATGTGCTGATTGCGTAAAATATAGAGCCATTATATCAGCTGACAGTTATTTTTGGGAACCCTACGGACTGCGTATTTTTCAGAATACACTGGGGCCTTTTGAGTTTTGGTATTACAACTATGAATCTTGGGATAATAACAATGAGAAAAAGCCTTTTGAAAAACCTAAACTGTTGAACTCAATGAATCAAACTGATATTTTCATTATGATGGCAAGCGAAATGCACATAGAATGTGTGACAGGGAAGCTGATAGAATTGGTGGATGCGGAGCAGTAGAATCTTTTACTATCGCTTATTTCCAACCGATATGGAGTGAATATAGATGTTGATAGGTCGGAATACCTGGCAGCACAGTAAGGAAATATGAAATATATTTATGTGGCAAAGCCACAAAGATATATAAGTCACTCGTTACGGGGACTAACCTAGCGATTGCGGGAAAGACCTGACAACAAAGGGAAGCATTGGGAGAGAAAATCAATGATTCCTTTCACAAATCCAACCCATATTTCCTCGCAGTTTCTTTCGCTATTTCGTAGCCTGCATCCGCATGGCGGATAACGCCCATGGCGGGGTCGTTGTGCAGTACGCGCTTTAATTTTCGGTGTGCATCATCTGTGCCGTCTGCAACAATCACCATTCCCGCATGAAGCGAGTAGCCCATGCCCACTCCGCCACCGTGGTGGAAACTTACCCAGCTTGCGCCTCCGGCTGTGTTAATGAGTGCATTCAGAATAGGCCAGTCTGCTACAGCATCGCTGCCGTCCATCATGGCTTCGGTTTCGCGGTTGGGTGAAGCCACAGAACCGGTATCAAGATGGTCGCGACCAATCACAATTGGTGCTTTCACTTTTCCCTCTTTCACCAGCTGATTAAACTCAAGCCCTGCAATTTCTCTGTCGCCCATGCCGAGCCAGCAAATGCGCGCTGGCAATCCCTGAAAAGCAATTTTTTCTTTTGCCATCTTCAGCCAGCGAAGTAAGCCGGTGTTGTTCGGAAAAAGTTCTTTCAGTTTTTCATCACAAACTGCAATATCGTTTTCATCACCACTCAGTGCCACAAAACGAAACGGACCTTTGCCTTCGCAAAACAGCGGACGAATATATGCCGGCACAAAACCCGGAAACGAAAAAGCATTTTCCACTCCGCGCTTATCTTTCGCCTGTCCGCGCAAATTATTTCCGTAATCAAAAGTAATCGCACCTCTGTTTTGCAACTCTATCATCTGCCGAATGTGGCGCGCCATAGTGTCCAAAGCTCTGTTTTTATATTCTTCGGGATTAGTTTCGCGAAGTGCATTTGCCTGTTCCACTGAAAGTCCCTCAGGAAAATAACCAATCAGTTCATCGTGTGCAGAAGTCTGATCGGTGAGCGTATCGGGAGTGATGTTTCTGTCAATCAGTCGTTGCAGCAAATCAACTACATTGCACAACACACCAATCGAAATAACTTCATTGTTCTTTTTTGCATCGAGTGCTCTGTCAATGGCTTCGTCAATGTTTTTGTAATACAAATCTAAGTAGCGCGTTTCGATTCTTTTCTGAATGCGCCACTCTTCCATTTCTGCAATCAGCGCCACGCCTTCGTTCATAGTTATCGCAAGTGGTTGTGCGCCACCCATGCCGCCAAGTCCGGCTGTTACATTCAGTGTTCCTTTCAGCGTTCCTTTGTAATGCTGGTTAGCGAGCGAAAGATAGGTTTCATAAGTTCCCTGCACAATTCCCTGGGTGCCGATGTAAATCCATGAGCCGGCTGTCATCTGCCCGTACATCATCAATCCCTTCTTTTCCAGCTCGCGGAAATGCTCCCATGTTGCCCATTTGCCCACGAGGTTTGAATTGGCAATCAGCACACGCGGAGCATCTTTATGCGAACGCAAAATGCCAACAGGTTTACCGCTTTGAATCAGTAGCGTTTCATCTTCTTCCAAGTCTTTCAGCGATTCCACAATTTTGTCAAAAGCTTCCCAATTACGTGCGGCTTTTCCTAAACCTCCGTAAACAATCAAATCCTCGGGTCTTTCTGCAACATCAGGGTCAAGGTTATTGCAGAGCATTCTGAGTGCAGCTTCCTGTACCCATCCTTTGCAACTGAGTTCATTGCCACGGGCTGAACGGATAACTCGTTTGGTAGTATTGGTTTCTGACATGTTAAAAAAGTTTTGAAGTAAAAGTAATGATTACTCTTTCACAATTATGTGCTTCGGATGATTGATTTGTTCGGGCGACTGATTTTTCTCAAACACTTTAGACTGATGATAAATACTCTCATTGTGAATCTGCTGAAAAAACTTGATGATAAATTCTTCTGTCAGTCCGTTGGCTTTACCTTTTCCCACCGCATGTTTCACAATATCTGCCCAGCGCTGCGACTGGTGAATTGCCAGTTGATTTTCTTTTTTGTATTCACCGATAATTTCAGAAATCCCCATTCTTTCGCCAAGCAATTCCATGATGTAGTTATCAATCCTGTCAATCTTTGAACGAAGTGTTGAGAGTTCAACATGCACACTGCTGTCGAATATCGGCTGACGTACAATGAGCGAATTTAAAACATGATTCAGCGTTTCGGGAGTCAGTTGCTGTTTGGCATCACTGCATGCTTTATCGGGATTAATGTGACTTTCAATCATCAGTCCGTCAAAGCCCATATCCAGGGCCTGTTGAGAAAGTGGCTGAATCAGCTCACGTGTTCCGGCCATGTGCGAAGGGTCAACAATAATTGGAATGTTCTGATGTCTTCTTCGCAATTCAATCGGAATTTCCCACATAGGAGGATTGCGGCAAATGGATTTTTCATAAGTGGAAAAGCCACGGTGAATTGCCGCAAGTTTTGTAAGTCCGGCATTCGCAAAACGTTCAATCGCACCAATCCATAATTCCAAGTCAGGATTTACAGGATTTTTCACCAGAACAGGCATGTCAGTTCCGCGTAACGCATCGGCAATGGATTGTACATGAAAAGGGGAAACAGTGGTTCGCGCTCCAATCCAAAGAGCATCTACTCCGGCTTTTAGTGCCGCTTCCACATGCTCTGCATTCGCTACTTCTAAGGTAACAGGTAAGCCCACTTCTTTCCCTGCTTCCATAATCCATTTTAAACCAACTTCGCCCACACCTTCAAAAGAATTTGGACGTGTGCGTGGTTTCCAGATTCCGGCACGAAGCATGTGTACCTTGTGGCCGGATGCAATTCCCCTTACGGTTTCAAAAACCTGCTGCTCTGTTTCTGCGCTACAGGGACCGGCAATCACAAAAGGTGTTTTGCCGTATTTCGCCCAACTTGAAATGGGTAATATGTCTGATAATTTTTTCACTGGTATTAAACGTTCACAATAATATAAACTTTTGAATTAGCACTGTTTTGGAATAGGTAAAACTTAAACAGCTTTAGCATGTTTTAAGTTTGTGTATTTATGCAAATTGTTGTTATTTTCAATAAATGAAATTTGATTTATGGAAGACCATTTTGACTACATTGTAATCGGTTCCGGTTTTGGTGGTAGTGTTTCGGCTATGCGTCTTTCTGAAAAGGGCTATAAAGTTTTGGTGATTGAAAAAGGGAAATGGTGGAAGGCAGAAGACTTTCCGAAGAGCAACTGGAACTTGCCGAAATTCCTTTGGGCGCCTCCATTACGCTGGTTTGGTATCATGAAAATGGACTTTTTTAAAGAAGTTTTGGTGCTGAGCGGAACAGGTGTTGGAGGAGGTTCTTTGGTTTATGCCAATACACACATGATTCCGCGCGAAGGTTTCTGGAC
>CANHIG010000039.1 GCA_947461105.1 Bacteroidota bacterium
AAAAAATCTTTAGTTGTTGAGTTTTAGGTTTTAAAAATGAGGTGCAAATATAGGTTTTTTGCGGAATGTTAAAGTTTTTTGGAAAACCATGGCTGAAAAAATATTGGAAATAACTTAATTGCTTTTCTTTTTTATTATCTTGGGCAAGCTAAAAACCAACTAACATGAAACAGAATCTACTCTTTTCCTTTCTTGCCTTGTTTTTTTCAGGTTCGGTCTTCTCTCAAATTACGCTTTCCAATCTTGACATGCCACCTATTGGTTGGACACAGCGAGTAGCTAAAGACACCATCATTAGTGGAATAAATTGGGGAAGCAAAGGTGCTAACCAAACATACGCTTTCACAAATCTTCAAAACATGGTAACAGATACAACCATGTACAAAGCACTGACTGCAAATCAATCATCCAACATTACTGGCGCAAACATGGCAATTACAAACGATGATTTAAATGTTTTGTTTTCAAATACCTCTCCTACCAAGATGGACTTTGTTGGCATTGAAGGAGACTTATTGGGGGCGCATAGTTTTATTCAGTTTAGTCCGGTTTCTAAATTTTATCAGTTTCCGACTCAATATCAAAATAAATTCAACGGTACTTCAGGTTTTACCAAACAAATACTTGGTTCAGCATTTAATCCAGCATTGCCGGTATATGAAGTCAAGGTTACAAACACAACAACATACACCGACACAATTGATGGATGGGGCAAGGTAACAACGCCAGTGGGTTCGTATAAATGTTTACGTCAAAAGAGGGTAGAATATTCTCGGACGATAATAGATTACAAGCTTATACAAATTTCACCTTTTACAAATTTGAGCGACAAGATTGACACAAATATTCGCTTCTACTACATCACTAAAGAGGCAAAAGGTTCCGTTATCAATTTCACTTATGACTCTCTTGATAATCCAATTACTGCAACTTGGTCTTTAATTCTGCCTGCAGCGCCAGTTGCAAACTTTGGTTTTACCTATGGTTCAGGCGGTCAGGTTACTTTTGCTGACTCTACAGACGGCTATCCGGATACCTATTCATGGACTTTTGGCGATAACAGCGCATCGTCTTCCTCTCAAAATCCTAATCACACTTATACTGCAAATGGCAACTATCAGGTTTGTTTAACGGTAACAAATGCTGGAGGAAGTACCAATTATTGCGATTCAGTTCACATTACCAATATTGGAGCCGCAAATCTTCCTCCGGTAGCGAGCAATGACACAGGCAGCATAGTTAAACCAAATACTAATGTTACCGTTAACGTAAAAGCAAATGATACGGATCCAAATGCAGGAGATGTAATATGTGTCGCAACTGTTTGGGGTGGAAATCCTGCCCTAGCTTCGTTGCTATTAGATTGTAGCAATATAAAATTTACCATTGTAAACAGCAATTTCGTTGGGAAAGACACCTTCTATTATAAAGTTTGTGACAATCAAAATCCTCCATTGTGTGATACAGGAATGGTTGTAATCAGTGTAAGTTCAACCATCGGTATTGCGGAAATAAGTCAAAATTCAATTCAAATTTTCCCTAATCCTGCAAATGATAAGCTGTTTATTGATTTAAAAGATAATCAGGATTTGTTTTCTGAAAGCAATGCTGCAATTGAAATTTATGATTTGCTCGGAAAGAGGGCAGCACAATTTGCTGCAACTACTGCCAAAAGGCAAATGATAGCAATTGATATTTCAGGTTTGCCTGTAGGAACATATATAATTACAACCAAGAATAACGATAAACAAACAACTATAGGCAGATTTTCAAAACAGTAAAACAACCTTGTTCTTATAAAAAATTGTCTTAATACAAGTATTCAGAAACAAAAACCAATTATGAAAAAGCTTTTTCTCTCGTTTTCGATGTTATTTATTTTTGCGACAATATTTGCACAGAATAATGTAGGTATAGGAACAACAGCCCCTGACCAAAGTGCAATTTTAGAATTGTTTTCACCTACCAAGGGATTGCTCGTTCCCAGAACAACAATTGCGCAGCTTTCAGCACCAGTGGCTACGGGCTTAGTAATTTATGATACTGACAGTAACTGCTATGTATTGTATAATGGTGTTTTATGGAAAAACCTATGTACAGGTGCAGGAGGAGGAATTGATAGTATTTATTTTAGTCCTGATGGAACAGTTTTTGTAAAAGATCCAAACGGAGTTAAAAGTACTGTTCAAAAAGCATGGTTGACAGACGGAAATATAGGAACTACAGCCGGAACCAATTTTGTAGGAACTACCGATGCTCAGGACTTAGTGCTTAAGTCAAACAGCACTGAAGTTTTAAGAGCTACTACAAATGGCGCAGTAGGTATCAACACGTCAGCGCCTGTTCCTACAGCTTTATTAGAAATGACCAGTACAACAAGGGGGGTATTGTTTCCTTCTCTCACTACTGCTCAGAGAGATGCTATCACTTCTCCTGCGGTGGGTCTTACTGTTTACAATAATACACTTGCAGTTCATCAATTTTGGAATGGTACCTGCTGGGTAAATGTTGGTCAAACGGTATGTTCATTTGATTATGACCTTAGTCAAAGCCAGACTAGTGGTTGCCTTTTGAAAACAAATTTCAACAGCGTTGCGGATACTCTCACTGTGGGTTTGTTGGGAGGAACACCATCGCCAGTTATTCTCTCTGCAGTAGGAGTTCCGGCTGGTATTTTAGTAAGTTTTTCAAATAACTATTTATTGCCAACCCAGACATCAATAATGACTTTCACTGCATTACCTAGTGCTCCGAATGGAACTTATACAATCACTATTCTTGCCACTTCAGGCTCTACAGTAAAAACCCTAACTTATGCTTTGACTGTTTATGATTTTGGCCTCACTCTATCTACAAATGCAGATACAGTAAACGAAATAAACCTGGCTCCAAACACAACAACAACAACAGCAACCGTAACAATAGGAAATCCGGGTGCTTGTAGTTCTTCAGGAACTAATGCCTTACTCACGGCTACCAATTTACCTGTGGGTGTAACTGTTACTTTTGCTACATCAAGCCTCACTGTTCCGGGAACCACAACTATGACGGTAGAGGCTAATTCTTGTGCTGTACCAGGGGTTTATACCATCTCTATAAACGCTACCATAGGTGCAGGTTCTCAGTCCACTACATACACCATTACAGTCGCACCTTCTGTAGTAGATATTACGACATCGGTAAACAACTTAAATCTTCATAATTTTGTTGGAAATCCAAGTTGTGGTGTTAGTATAACATTTAATATAGATCCATCAGTGGTAATTGGAAGTACCAGCACAGGACAGCCGTCTCTTCAAACGGGACCATTTGGAAGTGGCTCAGATATTATTATCAATAATAATGGCTCTATTGCTGGCAAAGGAGGAAATGGCGGTTCGAATGATGGTCACAATCTAAACAGCTGTCCAGATGTAGATGGAAAGGCTGGCGGAAATGCTGTACAGATTGATTTTGCAGGAGTTACCATCAACAATAATGGAACTATCGGAGGTGGAGGCGGAGGTGGAGGTTCAGGTGGTGCATTATCTGGAGCCAATCCTTGCTTTAATTTCAAAGCAGGAACCGGAGGCGGTGGTGGAGCAGGGGCAACTCCAGGCAACGGAGGAAGTGATGGCGCACCTGATCCATGTAATCCTGGCAACAACGGTACTTTACTTACAGGTGGTGCAGGTGGAGTAAATGGACCATGTGGAGTAAGGTGCTTTTTAAGTTTTGGAACTACATATAGACCAGGTGTTGGTGGAGTTGGTGGCTCTTTAGGTCAGCCTGGTGCAAATGGTGGTGGACCAAATGGTTTCTTGGGAGGAGGATTGGGTGTTTGTACTTCGGGTAATGGCGGTCCTGCAGGGTGTGCAGTTAAAACCAATGGAAATGCATATACTCTTAACGGAACAGCAGTATTAGGTGCTATTTGTCCATAATATTCTAATAATCTGAAATACTTATCTATGCACGGCAATTGCCGTGCATTTTTTATTTAAGGATAGTTTTACAACTCAAATTAGCTAATTTCATACCATGAAAAAAATCTATTTCCTACTGTTGCTTTTTATTGCTTATAAAAGCAAGGCACAGGTATTCAATATTCAATCTTTTGGAGCTGTGGGCGATAGCACAACGCTCAATACGCTAGCCATACAAATGGCAATAGATAGTTGCTCAAATTCAGGAGGAGGAACAGTTTTGATATCAAATGGTGTTTACTTGTCAGGAACCATATTTATGAAAAGCAATGTAACGCTACGAGTTGATTCCGGAGCTGCTTTAAAAGGTAGTGCAAGTCTTGCAGACTATCCTATTGTAAATCCAACACTACGAACATACACCGACAGTTATGTGCAGCGTGCATTGATTTATGCTGAAAATGTGAACCATATTGCTTTTGAAGGAAAAGGGAAAATTAATGGTAACGGCACTAACTCGATTTTTTTAGGAAGCTCAAACAGAGTTTTTGGTTTCAGATTATTTTCATGTAAAAATGTAAGATATGAAGATTTACTCCTTCAGAACTCTGCATTCTGGATGATGCATAATTGCAACATAGATACGCTTACTATCAGAAATCTTACTATTTCCAATCACTCATTTGGCAATCAGGATGGCATAAATATAGATGGGTCGAGAAATGTGTTAGTAGAAAACTGCAATGTTGATTGTAATGACGATCCATTGGTGATGAAGGGTACATTTCCCGGCTGGTGTGAAAATATAGAAGTGCGTAATTGCACATTTGCGAGTTATTCGCGTGATATTAAAATCGGTACGGAGACGATGGGTAACTTCCGGAATATTTATGTACACGATTGTAATGTGATAAAAAGCAGCAAAGGGCCGCTAAACCGTAATGCAAACTGTGGAATTAATCTGGCAATAGTTGATGGAGGAATTATGGAAAATGTATTGATTGAAAATATAACAATGAGCGGATTGATTACACCAATCATGATTAGGTTGGGCAATCAGGCAAGAGTATATGAGCCAGGTGCTCCAACACCCGGAGTGGGCTCAGTAAAAAACATCAGATTAAAAAACATCACAGCTACAGCTGAATCAAACATCACTTCTTCAATTACCGGCATTCCGGGATATAGAGCCGAAAATATTTGGTTGCAGAACATTCAAATTACTGTTCCCGGAGGTATGGATTCACTACCTGTATCTTTTGTGGTTCCTGAAAACGAAAATAAAAGACCGGAGCATAATATTTTCGGTGATACCCTGCCAGCTTATGGGTTTTACGTTCGTCACGTAGATGGTTTGCAATTGTGTAATGTTACTGTTTCTTCGGTTCAACCAGACAAACGGCCAATGTTTGTTTTAGACGATGTGCTGAGAGTGGATAGCTCATGTGTATCTGCCGTAAACGAAATTGAAAATCCCAATACTATCAAGATTTACCCCAACCCTGCAAAGTCTCAAATTCAAATTGAAAATAGCCTGCCACTGTCCATAGAAATTTTCAACAGTATAGGGCAGAAATTATATACAAGTAATAAAAAGGAAAATGAATTGAAATTAAATGTTGCAGAGTGGTCCGCAGGATTATATTTTATTAAATCTGAAATGGGCAGCAAGCAGTTTCTGATAAGCAGATAGACTTATATTTGGGCATTACCAATCAGAAAAACATCCTGACTTTGGGGTTCTACCAACCTAAACCCTATTAATTTTTCTTCGCTGATTTTATATTCACAAAACACATTTTTAGGAAGTATAAAAGGCTTAATAAACTTCACTTGAAACGAATTGATTTTTGACTGAAATTCTGATTCGAACAAAGAAATCATTTTGCTGGTTGAGCACCATCCATGAAGCACTTTGCCTCTGAAACCAAATAGTTTGCCAAAGACAGCGTGAAGATGAATAGGATTATAATCACCAGAAATTTTTGCATACTCATTGCTCAGATTTTCTTGAAAATGCCATAATTCACTTTGCCTGTCATATAGCTCTGTATCTTGTTCTTCTCTCGCTTCTTTTTTTCTTGGCGCAGATTTATTTATCCAATAATTTACACTTTCACAAGTTGCTTTTAACGTGCCGTTTTGTTTGAAGTTCAGATTGAAAATTACTGCCAGTGAATCATTCTTTCGTTCCTCAATTTTTGCTATTGCTTCAATTTCCAGAGGTAAATCAGCAGATATTTCATGGGTAATTGTTATAGTGTTTGCTGTGTGAACCAAACCAGGAACAGGAAGCGGGAAGTCTTTTTCGAGCATCATTTCAATATGTGCTTTTTGCGCAGGCAGATAAAGCCAACTGCTTGGGATGTTTTTCGCTGCATCAAACTCAAAAAACTTTTGATAGGTGGTTAAAGAGTCTTTTAAGCTACTTTCTATTACAAAGAATCCTGAATCCTGATAGCCTATGGCTGACTTATCTGGCTTGCGAAAGAAAGTTTTAGCCACACCAAAAATTGGCAAAGCTGCATTAAGCTGAAGTTTTTTGTGCATAGCACTAAAATAGTAATCTTTTGTGGTGCTACATTCAAATATTTTGGATTTATGCTATTTATGATTATGTTTGCATCAGAGAAAAAGCGAAAAGAGGGGACCGAAAGTCCCCTCTTTCTTTTATCAGATGGAAGTAAAAGACAAAATAATTGAATGGATTACTCCATACATCACCGAGCATGACTTGTTTTTGGTGGATGTGAAAATTCAGGGCGGCAAGAAAGTAGAGGTTTTTGTTGACTCGGATGAGGGCATTAAAATTAGCCAGTGCGCAGAGATTTCCAGATTACTCGAAAGCCATTTGGATGGTTCGGGCTTGGTTTCTGAACATTATATGCTGGATGTTTCCTCGCCAGGAATGAGCAACCCACTCAAAGTGCTGCGACAATATAAGAGAAGAATAGGCAGAGAGTTGAGCATTGTGAAAACAGACGGAACAACGCTGGATGTGGTTTTGAAAGAAGTGAAAGAGGACAGCATTATTGTAGAAACAATAGTAAGTGAGCCGAAAGGAAAGAAGAAGAAAAAAGACACGGAGGAAGTAGTAATAAAAGCTCCTTTCGAAATCAAATTTGGTGATATAAAAAAAGCAACACTCATTCTGAAATGGTAATTAATTTAAAACATAAAAATTCAATAATCTTCAAAAAGCAAGCATTATGAACAGTTTAGAACTGATCGACTCGTTTAGCGAGTTTAAAACCCTGAAAAACATTGATCGCCCAACCATGATGAAAGTATTGGAAGATGTCTTCCGTACACTTCTGAAAAAGAAATATGGCGATACCGATAATTTCGACATTATCGTAAATACAGATAAGGGTGACCTTGAAATCTGGCACAGAAGAGAAATCGTAGAGGATGGCGAAGTGGAAAATCCAATCATCCAAATTTCTCTTACCGAAGCACAAAAAATTCAGGACGATTTTGAGATTGGTGAGGAAACTTACGAGAAAATCGAATTGGACAGTTTTGGTCGCAGAAGCGTTTTGGCAGCTCGTCAGACACTGGTTTCTAGAATCATGGATTTGGAAAAAGATGAGACTTACAAAAAATATAAAGACAGAATTGGTGAGATAGTAAGTGCGGAGGTTTATCAGGTATGGAAGAAAGAAATTCTCCTTTTGGATGAAGAAGGAAATGAATTGCTTTTGCCAAAATCAGAGCAAATCAAAACAGACTTTTTCAAAAAAGGAGAAACTGTAAGAGCCGTAGTAATAAGAGTAGATATGCGTAATGCTACTCCGGCTATCATTGTTTCCAGAACAGATAATGCATTCCTTGCTAAACTTTTGGAACAAGAAGTTCCGGAGATTTTTGACGGATTGATTGTAATTAAAAACATCGTTCGTGAGCCAGGTGAAAAAGCAAAAGTGGTAGTAGAATCTTTTGACGATAGAATTGACCCTGTTGGAGCATGTGTTGGTGTGAAAGGTTCTAGGATTCACGGCATTGTTCGCGAGTTGAAAAACGAGAATATAGACATTATAAATCATACCGCAAACCTTAGTTTGATGGTGCAAAGAGCGTTGGCTCCTGCAAAAATTATTTCTCTGGATATTGATCAGGATAAAAAGAGAATTTCAGCTTATCTAGATCCTGACCAAATATCTCTTGCCATAGGTAAAAGAGGTGTGAATATTAAACTCGCTTCAAGATTAGTTGGTTTTGAAATAGACGTTTATAGAGAGTCTGACGAAGAAGAAATCGAAGGTGGATACGACATTGATTTGGATGAATTTTTGGATGAAATCGAACCATGGATTATTGAGTCTTTGAAAGCTATTGGTTGTGATACAGCGCGTTCGGTACTGGCTCTTTCTCAGGAAGAATTGGCGCGAAGAGCCGATTTGGAAGATGAACAAGCAGAGGAAGTACTTAATATTTTGAAGGCTGAATTTGAAAATGAGGAGGAGCAAGCGGAGGAAAAAAAGCAAGATGAGACAACATCTGAAAGTTGATAACTATCAGAAATGTATTGGACGTATTGTCTGTATTATTGTATTTAAAGAATCGAAATAAGGCTATTAAACAAAAAGTATGAGCGAATTAAAGGCTATCCGTTTACCTAAAGCAGCCACTACCTATAACGTGGGTACTGAACATATTGTGTCAGAGCTGAAAAAAAACGGATTTACCGTTGAAAATAATCCAAACACTAAGCTCACTCCAGAAATGGTGGCGGTTTTGGAAAAAGCGTTTAATAAAGATAAAGCGATTAAGGCTGCAGCTGATGATTCGAAAGTGTTGGAAAAAACCAGAAAGGAATCGCTTGAATTGCCAGCAGATGTTATTCCGGCAAGTTCTAAAAAGGAAGATGAAGATGCTGTAGTGCTTATCAAAAGCAATAAGGTTATAGCTACCGAAGAAGCTCAAGTTGAGCAGCTTTTGACTACTGAAAAAGTAGACCCTGCTTATCAAAAACTCGGTGGACCTAAAGTAGTGGGAATGGTTGATTTAGAAAAGCCAAAGAAGGTAGCAAAAGTCGAAGCACCTAAAGTGGAAACACCTAAGAAAGAGGTCAAGAAAGAGCCTAGACCTGATAAGGTTGAAAAGGAAAAAGAAACTTCAGTTCAGGAAATACTCAAGCAAAAAACGGAAGAAGAAGATCCTTTAAATTTTATTCAAACTAAGAAAGTAGAAATCGAAGGTTTGAAGGTAATGGGTAAAATCGAACTCAAAGAAGAAAAGAAACCTACAAAAGAAGACCCGAAAGCAAAAGCAGAAGCAGAGAAGCGAGTAAGAAAAAGAATTGAAAAGCCTAAGCGTGAACGTCTGAGCGGTGGGAATGATACTGCTCACAGACCGGGCGGTGGAGGCGGAGATAAAAGATTCCCAAGTAGAAGACCAGCAGATGCGAAACCGGCTCAACCCACTGAAATTTCCGAGAAGGAAATTGAAGATAAGATTAAGGCTACCATGTCCAAGATACAGGCCATGACCAGCAAGAGTGACCGTTCTAAAAACAGAAGACAGAAGAGAGAAGAGATTCAGGAAAAACGTCAGGCAGAAATGCTTGATGCAGAAAACAGCAAACTACAGGTTACCGAATTTATATCGGTAAGTGAGTTAGCGAGCTTGATGAGTATTTCTGCTACAGAAATTATTAAAACTTGTTTGGGAATCGGTGTAATTGTTTCTATAAATCAGCGATTAGATGCTGAGATAATTGAATTGATATGTAATGACAAAGGCTTTGAGGTGGAATTTATTTCTGCTCAGGATCAAACTGCTTTTGACGAAGTAGAAGACAACCCTGAGGATCTTGTTCAACGTGCTCCAATTGTTACGATTATGGGTCACGTAGATCATGGTAAAACCTCTTTGCTAGACTTTATTCGTAAGGCAAATGTAGTTGCAAAAGAAGCCGGAGGTATCACCCAGCATATTGGTGCTTATGAAGTGACTACTGCGGCAGGTAAGAAAATAACATTTTTGGATACCCCCGGTCACGAAGCCTTTACGGCCATGCGTGCCAGAGGAGCAAAAGTAACGGACGTTGCTGTGATTGTGATTGCGGCTGACGATGCCGTGATGCCACAAACGCGGGAAGCCATTAACCATGCTCAGTCAGCAGGTGTTCCAATGATATTTGCTATAAACAAAGTAGATAAAGATGGCGCAAATCCTGAAAAAATTCGCGAGCAATTGGCAAGTATGAATTTGTTGGTAGAGGAATGGGGCGGTAAATTCCAATCGCAGGAAATTTCAGCCAAGAAAGGATTGAATATTGATGCGCTGCTCGATAAGATTTTGCTGGAATCGGAAATGCTTGATTTAAAGGCAAATCCAAAGCGAATGGCGAATGGTTCAATCATTGAAGCAACCTTGGATAAAGGAAGAGGATATACTGCAACGCTTTTGGTGCAGGCAGGAACTTTGAAAATGGGAGATATAATAGTAGCCGGACCTTATTTTGGAAAGGTAAAAGCTATGTTTGACCACACCGGAAAAAGACAACAATTTGCAGGGCCATCTGTACCGGTACAGGTCTTGGGTATCAATGGAGCACCGCAGGCGGGTGAGAAATTTAAAGTGTTTGAGAGCGAACAGGAAGCAAAAGCTTTAGCTCAAAAGCGTGCTCAGATTGAAAGAGAAGTGGGTATCAGAACCAAGAAACATATTACCCTTGATGAAATTGGAAGACGATTGGCTCTTGGTAACTTCAAAGAACTTAATTTGATTATTAAAGGTGATGTGGATGGCTCTATTGAGGCGCTTTCAGATTCATTAATGAAATTGAGTACGGAGGAAATTCAGGTAAATATCATTCACAAAGGGGTGGGTCAGATTTCTGAATCTGATGTATTGTTGGCTACAGCCTCTGATGCCATTGTGATTGGATTTAACGTTAGGCCTTCATTGAATGCTAAGAAGATTGCAGATACAGAAAATATAGAAATCAAACTTTATTCCATTATCTATCAGGCAATCGAAGAAATTAAAGCTGCGATGGAAGGATTGCTTGAGCCGAAGATTGAAGAGAAAATTGTAGGAACACTCGATGTGAGGGAAGTATTCAATATCACCAAAGTGGGAACAATCGCAGGATGTTTTGTTCGCGAAGGAAGGATTATTCGCCAAAACAAAGTGCGCGTAATCAGAGATGGAATCGTTATTCATACCGGTAATTTATCAGCATTGAAACGCTTTAAAGATGATGTGAAGGAGGTGGTTTCAGGAATGGACTGCGGTGTTCAAATCAAGGACTATCAAAACATCAATGTGGGCGATGAAATCGAAGTGTTTGAAGAAATTGAAATTCAAAGAAAATTATAAAAAGCTTTTTTCACCAGGAACAGTAAAGATGAAAGCTGTTCTTTATTAAAACAACAAATATGCCGGTAGCACCAAACAAAGTAGTGGGCATTTCCTATGTACTACGAACAGAACCAGATGGACCTATTATGGACGATGCGCCAAAAAACGACCCGTATGAATTTCTTTGCGGATTTGGGGCGTTGCTTCCAAAATTTGAAGAAAATCTTCAAGGATTAGAGATTGGTAAAACATTCCAATTTATCCTTTCACCTGAGGAAGGTTATGGAGAATATGAAGAGGAGGCAATTATCACTATGCAAAAATCAGATTTTGTGCTTGATGGCAAAGATGCTTCGGATATGATAACAATTGGAAACATTATTCCTTTGCAAGACCAAAACGGACAAACATTTCAGGGAAGGATTACAGCTATTGGCGATTTGGAAGTTACCATAGACATGAACCATCCGTTTGCAGGGAAAAACCTTCATTTTTCAGGGGAAGTTTTATCTATAAGAGATGCTCATGAATCAGAAATTACACATGGACATATTCACCACGGAGGTGATCACAGTCATCATTAATTAAAAGAGTTATAAAATAAAAATGCCCCGAATTTTCGGGGCATTTTTATTTTAATGTAGGTGTGGTTTATTTTGCCAAAGTGAACTGCAAATCTGCACTCACCGGTGATCCATTTATAATGGTGTCATATTTTGTAGTGTAAACCAAATTGCTTTTATCTAGCTTTTGAATGTTATAAGTGGTAGTGGTAGTGGCATTAGTAATCTTTACCGATTTGCCATCAGTAGCCATATCATATTGAAAAGGAACGGCTTGTCCCGTTAATGTTATTACTCCGTTGCAGAGGTTATCCTTTGCTGAGCATTTAGAAAATTGAAGCGTTGCGTTTGCATAACCTAATTGAGCCATATCTAATGTTATTCCGAAGGTGCTTACTTTCACGTATCTCCATGTTCCTTCGAGTTTATTAAGCGCAGCTTGTTCCTTAGAGCAAGATGCAAGTACAGCGATTAATGCTATTATGGCTATTGCCGGTAAAAGGATTTTCTTTTTCATAGGTATTTGTTTTGCTCAAAGTTAAAAAATCATATTAGGGTTTTTATAATTCAACGAGTTTTTTCGCAAAACGTAAGAATTTTAGAAAAATCGGCTAACGAAACAATATTTTTCCAATGCTGCGTTTATTAGGTAAACAAAAACTGCGTATGAAACAAACCTCTACTCCTAACTTATCTTCAAAATTTGCTTCTCAAAATCCTAATTCCATTCAGGATTCTTATCTCAATGAGTCAGAAATGCTGCAATGGGAGAAAATTCGACAGGCTTTAGGAAAAGGGCTAAAAGCACCATCAGCAACATCTCTAAGATTCATCAGGGAGCATAGCATCCGAACCAGCCATCTATTAGAGGCATAATTTTTTGGTGATTGAGAAAATGATTTGTTATTTAGATGTATAAAAATTAAAAATTATGCGTCAAACAATCATTTTCGTAGCATTCCTTGCGCTTTTATCTTCTTGTGCAAAGGATAAGAAAAACCAAGACAGCAACAGTGGCTGCAATGCTGCATCGCGCCCTGTAATTATGGTTCACGGGTTTTTAGCCTCTGGCGATACCTGGGCTTCTCAGGCACAGCGGTTTCAGTCTAATTCGTATTGCGATGACAAAGTTTATGTTTTTGATTGGAATACTTTAAACCAAACTACCGGTCAGGCTGCCGCTGTTTTACAATTAGACTCTTTGATTGATGCTGTTTTGGCTAAAACGGGTCAGACTAAAGTGGATTTAGTAGGGCATTCAGCAGGCGGAGGTGTAGGTTATAGCTATTGCAGCGACTCTCTCCGTGCAAAAAAAGTTGCGCACTATGTACATATCGGTAGCAATAGCCAAACAAAACCTGCCGGCCCCAATGGCGAAATTCCAACTCTATGCATTTCATCGCCTGATGATAAGGTAGCCGGAAATACTACCATCACCGATGCAACAAATATTACGCTCAATGGAAAAGACCACTATGAAGTGGCTACTTCAAAAGAATCCTTCATAAGCATGTACAAATTTTTCAATGAAAAAGATCCGGTATATTCAGATATTCAACCTGATGCTACGGTGAAGGTTTCTGGAAAGGTGCTTACACTAGGCGACAATACTGCCCTTATTAATGCTACAGTGAATGTTTATGAGTTGAATACTGCCGATGCTTCGCGCGCCAGCGCTACCCCTAACCAAACTTTCACTACAGGTAGTGATGGTCTTTTTTCTTCATTTACCGCAAAGGCAAACACCTATTATGAGTTTGAAGTAATCAGTCCTATCTCTGGTGATAGAAAGGTGCATTATTACAGAGAGCCATTTACAAAATCTGATCGTATCGTTTACTTGCGCACTATCCCTCAATCTGGCCTTGCGGCTACACTATTGGGTGGTTTGCCAAAAGATGATGGACAAACGGTGTTGGCAATTTTCACCGCAAATCAAGCAGTAGTAAATGGCAGAGATCAACTTTTTGTAAATGATAATGTAGAGCTTTCTTCCGCAGCTATTTCTCCTGCCTCAGCTACCAACATTGCATTTTTTATGTACGATGACAACAAAAATCAGCAAACAGACCTTACAGAGCCCTCCATTTTCGGCTTTTTAAATTCATTTTTGAGTGGGGCGGATGTGTATTTACCTACGCTTCCCGAAGGCAGTATAAAACTTACTTTTAACGGAAGAAATCAATTTGTACGCAATCTTAAGTCAAATTCTGACGGTGTTGTGGTAGCTGTATTTAATTGATTTACAGCGTAATAAAATAAATAGTAAAAATATTAGCGCAAAAATGCTAAATTATTTAGTTTTATTATTTAGTATTGCATCAGCAAATAAAAACGCATAAATTATGGCAGAAGATAAGGACAGGAAAGAAAAAATGAAAGCTCTTCAGATTACTTTGGATAAGCTGGATAAGGCTTATGGAAAAGGAACTATTATGAAGTTGGGCGATTCAAAAATATTGGCGGCAGAGGTTATTTCTACCGGCTCGTTAGGTTTGGATATAGCACTTGGAATCGGAGGTTTACCTAAAGGTAGAGTAGTAGAAATTTATGGTCCGGAATCTTCCGGTAAAACCACCTTGGCTATTCAGGCTATTGCTAATTGTCAAAAGAACGGAGGTATTGCAGCGTTTATAGACGCAGAGCATGCTTTTGATAAAGCTTATGCTGAAAAATTGGGTGTGGACGTGAACAACCTGCTGATTTCGCAACCGGATGATGGAGAGCAGGCGCTTGATATTACAGAACATCTTATTCGTTCAGGAGCTATAGATATATGTGTGATTGACTCTGTAGCGGCTCTCGTTCCACGAAGTGAACTCGAGGGCGATATGGGTGATTCGAAAATGGGATTGCATGCAAGATTGATGTCGCAGGCATTGAGAAAATTAACCGGTACAATTAATAAAACCGGCTGCTGCTGTATCTTCATCAATCAGCTTCGCGAGAAGATTGGTGTAATGTTTGGAAATCCTGAAACCACTACCGGAGGTAATGCTTTGAAATTTTATGCATCTGTGCGGTTAGATATCAGAAGACAAGCACAGATAAAAGACAAAGAAGAAATAATAGGAAATAGAACCAAGGTGAAAGTGGTGAAAAACAAAATGGCACCTCCTTTCAAAACAACCGAGTTTGACATCATGTATGGTGAGGGCGTTTCTAAAACTGGCGAATTGGTAGATATTGGTTCTGATTTGGAAATATTGCAAAAATCAGGAAGCTGGTACAGCTACGAGGGAACAAAACTGGGCCAGGGAAGAGAAGGCGTAAAGCAATTGCTGCATGACAATCCGGAACTGGCTGCTGAAATTGAAAAGAAAATCAGAGCTAAATTCATGGCAGGAGTGGAAGTAGTAAAAACTGAGCCTGTAGGAGCTGACGAAGAATAAAAGATACTGGTCATATTTTAGGGATGTACACTTTCAAAGAATAAAAAGACCACTAATAAATAGGTGGTCTTTTTTAGTTTCAGCATAAAAACATCTTAGAAATTTTAAAAACTACTTAGCTTTAGCGAACAAATAAATCCAACCACATGAGAAAAACAATACTTTCTTTATGCTTTGTGATGTTATCGGCTTTTTCATTTGCAGCTGACATCATAGATTCCTTTGTTGTAGATGGAGTTTACAGAAATTATATTCTTCATCTACCTGCATCCTATACTTCGCTTAATCAATACTCCCTTGTACTCAATCTTCATGGCTATACCTCAAATGCAGATCAGGAGAGGTTATATACTGCAATGAACAATACTGCCGATGCGAATAATTTTATTGTAGTGTATCCGAATGGAATTGGAAACTACTGGAACGCTTTTGGCAGCGGAGCAGATGATGTTAAGTTTCTGGATTCATTGATTGAAAAACTTTCCAGAACTTATTCTATTGACCGAAGCAGTGTATATAGTTGCGGTATGAGCAATGGCGGTTATATGAGTTATACTTTAGCTTGCAGGCTAAGTCAAAAAATAGCTGCTATTGCCTCAGTTACCGGTGTAATGAGTAATTGGAATTTGGCTAACTGCACACTAGCGCACAAAATGCCTATGATGCAGATTCACGGCACTGCAGACCCTACAGTAGATTATAACACAGGAGGCACGGGTTCTATGGGTGTTGAAGCAACCTTGCTATTTTGGAGAGATACAAATAACTGTCCATTAGTTTCAGATACATTCGATGTGCCTAATACAAATGTAGGAGATAACTGTACTGCCCAGCTTATCAGATTTCAAAATTGTGAGCAAGGGTCAGAAGTATACTTTTATAAAATATTTGGAGGCGAACACACCTGGCCGGGTGCATTTTTGACTATTGCAATTACTAATAGAGATTTTGAGGCAAGTACAGAAATCTGGAATTTTTTCAAAAGACATAAGCTGAATACAACCACTGGAATCAGGACAATAGTTGAAGAAGAAAAAACTATAGCTATTTATCCCAATCCTTTTCAAAACAAGTTGCACTTAGCGTTGGAATCTGAAGATGATTTTTCTATAACGATTGTAAATTCTTTAGGAGCTGTTATTTATAGTGGTACCAAAGAAAGGGTATCAACTTTTGATACAAAAAATTGGCCGGCAGGAATTTACTTTGCAATAATGAAAAGGGCTCAGGGAAGTTTCACTCAAAAATTAATCAAAGGCGAATAAGATTGGTTTTTCGCTACGCTCAGCTTCGAGATAATTATTAGTCACAAGCTGCAAGCTGTGAGTAGGAAAGCAATAGCAAATCGATAAATTGACCACTCATTTAAGTAGCACATTCACACATTTTTTTATTATCACATTGTCATGCTCTTCACTCCGGTTAAAATAGGTCCGCTTATGCTTCGCAATCGCTCTATTCGCGCTGCAGCATTTGAAGGAATGAGTCCGAATCACTCAGTGAGTGACGATTTGATTAATTACCATTCGGAAGTTGCAAAAGGAGGCATTGGAATGACAACAGTGGCTTATGCCGCAGTTACACAAAATGGGCTTTCTTTTCCGCATCAGTTATGGTTGAGAGAAGAGATTGTCCCTGAGTTGAAAAAGTTGACAGATGCAGTTCACGCAGTAGGTGCAGCGGCTTCCATACAAATCGGGCATTGCGGCAATATGGCTAAGCATCATATTGCAGGTTCTAGACCTATGGCTCCATCTGCCCGAATCAACTGGTATGCACCATCATTTCCAAAAGCCATGAGCAAGGCAGATATTCTGGATATGGCCGATTCTTTTGGCAATGCTGTGAAGCTGGCGCAGCAGTCAGGTTTCGATGCAGTGGAAGTTCATGCTGGGCATGGATATTTAATCAGTCAGTTTCTTTCGCCATATACCAATAAACGCAAAGATGAGTTTGGGGGCTCATTGGAGAACAGAATGAGGTTTATGAAATTCGTTATGCAAAAAGTTTTGGAAGCCGCAGCCGGCAAAACGGCAGTAATCGTAAAAATGAATATGCGCGATGGTTTTTCGGGCGGTATGGAAATAGATGAAGCCGTAGAAGTGGCAAAAACTTTAGAGCAAATCGGTGTACACGCATTGGTACTAAGCGGAGGTTTTGTGAGTAGGGCACCTATGTATGTAATGCGTGGGGCAATGCCTTTGGCTACTTTAGCCAAGCACATGGATAATATTTTTATGGGTTTTTTTGTGCGCTTGTTTGGCAAAATGCTGGTGCCCGATGTCCAATTTCAGGAGAACTACTTTATGAAAGACGCTAAAGTTTTCAGAAATGCATTAAAAATACCGCTGATTTATGTAGGAGGAATATTATCGGAGCAAAACATTGAAGAAGCGCTAAGCGAGGGTTTTGATGCTGTAGCTATTGCACGAGCTTTGATACGCGATCATGATTTTATCAATAGAATTTTAGAAGAAAAGTTGAAGCACTCATCTTGCGACACTTGCAATCATTGTATTGCAGTAATGTATAACGGGCCATTTAACTGTATTCAGTTGAAAAAAAATGGAGAATAGTATTCCCAAAATCAAAATCGCACTTATCACCGGAGGTTCATCTGGTATAGGGTTAGCCATTGCATATGAATTGGCTGAAAAGGGGTATAATCTGCTGCTCGTAAGTAATCAAGGAAGCGAATTGGAAAAATGCAAAACAGCAATTGAAAAAGCCTTTAGCGTTAAATGTTACAGCTACGAAGCAGATTTGGCAAACCCACAGTCGGCTTCCGAATTGTATAATTATTGCGCTTCACAAAATTTTGATGTAAATGTTTTGGTGAATAATGCTGGGATGCTAGTTTTTTCGGAAGTAATAAACACCTCAATAGAGCAAGTAAATACCATTCTCCAGTTGCATATGGTTACCCCAACATTGCTGTGCAATCTCTTTGGGGCTAAAATGAGGGAAAGTAAAAATGGTTACATACTCAATGTTTCTTCTATTTCGGCAGTAATGCCTTACCCTGGAATTTCTCTATATGGTCCATCTAAAACCTATATGCGTCATTTCACTCGCGCTTTTCGTGCCGAGATGAGCCTATATAATGTGAAAGCAACTTGCCTTTTGCCAGGCGCTACAGCTACGGGTCTTTATGATCCTAATCGAGTAAATTTAAAGTTGGCACTTCGTTTAGGGGTAATGCATCAACCGGAATTTGTTGCTCAAAAATCTGTTAAAGCATTATTTAGTAATAAAGCTGAGAGTATTCCGGGTGTGATGAATAAGATTGTAGTCCACTTTTTTCCTTTTATTCCTCAGTGGATAATTTCGCTTGTTTATAGAAAAGCTGGCCTTATTGGGATAGGAAAAACATCTTTAGGATCTTTATAAATTAGATGTTCTCTCTCTTTTGCAACAGCTCGATAAGCTGTTTCTGAGTATCAGCAAGCTGCCTGAGTGTATCCAGCTCAGACTTTATCAGTTCGATCTCTCTGAGCGCATGTTCCAACTCCTGTTGTACAAACTTATTGCCTGAGGCCACCCTGTTAGTTTCATAAACAAGACCAGATTCATTCAATTCATGGTTTAAATTATCCGTCATATCCAGTACACTTTTAATTTCCTCCAATGTCCTACTGTTCACAATCCCCGTTTGCTCAATGTAAGACACAAGCGGCCTTGTTTTAAAAATTTTATCTGCCAAATCCTGCTGCGTAAG
>CANHIG010000040.1 GCA_947461105.1 Bacteroidota bacterium
GGATGCCATTGCAGTAGTTGAGGATGCTTCATTTTCCAAAGACTCGCTGAATCAAATCTGGAATAAATACAAATCAGTTTGGGATTTTGAATATGGCGGCAGACGTGGCGCACCAAAATTTCCAATGCCGGCAAATCTGAAATATATGCTGAATTTTGCTTTGCTCACCAAAAACGAAGAAGCAATGAAAGCCGTAACGATTACTCTTGATAAAATGCTGGAAGGAGGAATTTACGACCATGTTGGCGGAGGGTTTGCGCGCTACTCTGTCGATGAGTATTGGCATATTCCGCACTTTGAAAAAATGCTTTACGACAATGCGCAACTGATTTCGCTTTATGCCAAAGCCTACAACGCCACTCTGGAACCTCAATACAAAACAGCAGCATACAGAACGCTGCAATTTCTGGATAGTGAACTAAAACACAGCGATGGCTATTATTTCTCTGCGCTCGATGCTGACAGCGAAGGCGAAGAAGGGAAGTTTTATGTATGGGAATTCAATGAACTCAAAAAAATAATTGGCAGTGACTTTGAAGCGTTTAGCAGTGTGTTTGATATTTTGGAGGGCGGAAATTTTGAAGGAGTGAATAATTTGGTGCGCAAAAAACTGGAAGGATTTGGTTCGGAGCAGGAACAAGTCTGGATGAATAAATTGCTGCATGAAAGAAGCAAAAGAATTCGTCCGGGGCTTGACGATAAAAGCCTAACATCCTGGAATGCGCTGCTGCTCGAAGCTTTCGCGAATGCTTATCTTGCTTTTGATGACGATATCTGGCTGCAACACGCAAAGGATTTGAATACGGTGTTGCACAAAAATGTAATCACAAAAGAAGGCCTGATTTACAGAAACTATAAAAACGGCAAAGCCACTATTCCAGGATTTCTGGAAGATTATGCGCTGATGATTGATGCCCTGATTGCACTTTATTTGGCATCATCAGACGAAAACCACCTTAATGAAGCAAAGAAAATAACTGATTTCACCATTCAGCATTTCTTCGACAGCAAAGACAATTTGTTTTATTTCACCTCTATAGATCATGAACCTTTAATTGCTAGAAAAAAGGAAACTACTGACAATGTAATTCCCGCTTCAAACTCTGTGATGGCGCATAATCTATTTTTGCTCGGTACTATTTTCGATGAGCCGTTCTACAGCAAAATCAGTTTGCAAATGAGCAAAAATATGCAAAGCTTTGCACAGCAACACACCAATTTTTACAGCAATTGGGCTAGGCTTGAACTGAAATATATTTTCCCTGTCTATGAAGTGGCGATTGTTGGGAAAGATGCTAAGAAGCTGAAACAGGAATTCCTTAAAAACAGTATTCCGAATGTACTTGTTTTTACTTCAGAAAAGGAAAGTAAGCTCCCCTTGCTGCAATCAAAATTCAAAGAAGGCGAAACATGGATTTATGTGTGCGTAAACAAAAGCTGTCAGTTGCCTGTTCAAACAGTTGAAGAAGCCTTAAAACAAATAAACGCTAAAAAATGAATGCAATAATAACCCTTATACTGACAGCAATAGTGTTTATCGCAATGGATTTAACCTGGCTTGGAGTTATTGCCAAGTCTTTCTACTGGAGCAGATTAGGGAATCTCCTCACCGATGATATTGTATGGAGTGCTATAGTTGTTTTTTATGTCATATATATACTAGGTATTTTTCATTTTGCTATTAATCCGGCACTTGCTTCCGGTTCATGGAAATCTGCTTTGATGAATGGATTTCTGCTTGGTATTCTTTGCTATGCCACTTATGATTTAGTGAATATGGGAACACTCAAAAACTGGGCGTGGTCAATTGTGATAGTAGATATACTTTGGGGTGGAGTGATTACGGCTGTTTCATCAACCGTAGGATTTTTGATTGCTTCGCGCTTATCGTAGCATTATTTTTTCGGACATTTTTTACAGCGCTTTCCATCCTTGAAGCTTTTACAACACTTCGACTTCTTGGTGTTTCCTTTTAGCGGAAACAGCAAAAAGCTTTTGATACTTTCTTTCAAATCCAGTTTCATATTACGACTGATAGGAATCGAATATAATAGCAATAAATCAATATAACAATATGGCAAGAGGAGAAAAGAGTATACTAAAATGGCGTGGAAGTACTACTTCTCGAGCTTGCTGATCCTGCGCTCCAGCATAATCATAAAGACTGCGATGCCGCCAAATATGCAAAGTAAAACACCCACTACTACTGGATATTTTAATCCTGAACGCATCAAATCATCTGCACCGGAAGCCTGAGCAGAAAAAGAAAAAAGTGCTGTGAAAACAGCAGCGATCAATGTTGATTTATTCATTTTCTTCTTTTTTTAGTTCAATAATTTTTAGTCTGACACGCAAGCTCACCATCCAACAAAACAAAAGCACCCACCCAATAACCGCAGGATAGAAAAATAGCCTTAGATGGCTGTCTAAATCATATTTGCTGAAAGCAGGGTTGCCACCATTTCCGGGATGCAAAGAGTCCGTAATCCTGGGAATAATAAAAATAAACATGATATAAATTACAATGGCAAAGATGTTGTATACCGCACTGATTCTGGCTCTTTTTACGCCATCTGCAATTGCACCACGAAGAATCAGATAGGCTACATAGATTAAAACACCTACAGCTGCTCCGTTCAATTTCGGGTCATTTGGCCATGGAGAACCCCAGGTATAATTTGCCCAAATCATTCCTGTGGTCAAACCTAACACTCCGCATAATAAAGCTACTATTACGGATTCAGATGCAACTATATCAAATACTCTATTTCCTGTTCTGAGAAATTTGATACTATATACAAGCGAGATAATTAATACTAGCATCATGCTAAACCACATTGGCACATGATAAAAAGTGTTTCTGATGGATTCATACAGAATTTCACGATAAGGGAAGGAAAAGCCTGTGTGCAGATTGCTTCCTACAGAAGGCTCACACGCCTGAGTAGCAGTGATTGAATCCTCTTTTTCTCCTCGTACAAAAGTAATGGCTTCTCTCAGTGCTATTGTTCCGTCAATGTTATTATTTACTATGACATCAAAAGTATTTCCTGCATCTGAACTGTCAGGGTTAAATTTGAAGGGAAAAGAAAGATTGTTTTCATCTTTTACCATTAAGTCATTTACACAAAAATACTTCTTAGCGTGTTTCAAAATTACCTGTGTATTACCGGCAGTGCTGAAATGGGTATTGTATCCATGAACAATAATGGTGGCATCAGTATTTTGCTTAAAACTGATTGGTGATACAGCTTCAATGCCCGGTCCAAGCGGCACAATCAAACCGCCCAATAAAACATAAAACAATAGCAACAAGGCAGTGTACTTCCACCATTTTTGCTGCAACCAATTAGGGATTTCTGTTTTCATTCGCGCCAAATATATGGAAAAAGAATAACCGCAAGAGTGATTTGCATCAGGTCTAAAGCTCCGATTAACATTAGATTTTTAAAAGCCAGCTCCATGTGTTCTACCGAACCAAGCGCAGCAGAGGTAACCTTCGTAATAAAAATCATCATAGGTATCAAAATAGGGAAGCCTAAAACTGCCACAAGGGTATTGTTGCTTTTGGCTTTCACGGCTATGGCACTCATGATGGTGAATAAAATAGCATAACTCAATGAGCCGAGTATCATCACAGACAAAAAGATAAATGGAAGTTTTACCGGATTTGAAATGACTATGAAAAAAATCAAAGCTCCTACCAGACTCAAAGCAAGCGTATAGACTACGTTATAGATTATTTTTGAGGAGAGATAGACGAGCGGAGAGAATAGGAAATAATAGTTCATCAATTGAGTTTCGCTTTCGCGGAAAAATGAGTTTGAAACGGCATTAACGGCACTAAACAAAACCACCATCCAAAATAGGATACTCCAAATAGGTGCTGAAATTACATTTAGGGAGTTATTATAAAGCAGGGAGAAATAAATAATCATCACGGTGCTTGCTGAAAAAAGCATCACACTTCCTAACACATATTTATTACGCAATTCTACCAGCACATCCTTTCGGATTAGAGCAAATACCTGAGCGAGAAAGCTTTTTGCCGGCATGTTTTATAGGTTGAGTAAGATTTAAGTCAGTTCAAGAATAAGAGAAAAAATGCAGATGTGATAATAAGGCTTTAAACTTTGCTGCAAGAAATTTGAAACAAATCCTAAATTTGGACAAGTTCAATTATCAATATATTAAGAATGAAAAAAATACTGGTAGCCAACAGAGGTGAAATTGCACTTCGTGTAATGCGCAGCGCAAAAGACATGGGCATAAAAACAGTGGCTGTTTTTTCGGAAGCCGACAGAAATTCTCCGCATGTTCGATTTGCAGATGAAGCTGTCTGTATCGGACCTCCTGCATCCAAAGATTCCTATCTGAGAGGGGATAAAATAGTGGAAGTAGCAAAAACATTGGGAGTAGACGGCATACATCCCGGTTATGGATTTCTTTCCGAAAATGCTGCATTTGCAAAATTAGTTGAGGAAAATGGTATCACATTTATTGGCCCTACACCTGAGGCTATTGAAATAATGGGAGATAAGCTCTCAGCTAAGGAGGCTGCTAAGAAGTTTGATATACCTATGGTTCCGGGCAGTGAGGGTGCAATTACTTCTGTAGAAGAAGCAAAAGAGGTATGCAGAATAACAGGCTTTCCGGTATTGATAAAAGCCAGTGCAGGTGGTGGTGGAAAGGGAATGCGTGTGGTGGAAAATGAGGATGAACTTGAGGAGCAGATGCAGCGTGCTCAGGGCGAAGCACTTTCAGCATTTGGAGATGGAAGTGTTTTTATTGAGAAATATGTAGGCTCTCCCAAACACATAGAAGTTCAAATTCTAGCTGATAATTACGGCAATACGGTTTATCTGCATGAAAGGGAATGTTCTATCCAACGAAGACATCAGAAAGTAGTGGAAGAAGCGCCAAGTTCTTGTTTAACTCCTGAAAAGAGAAAAGCAATTGGCGAAGCGGCAGTGGGTGTGGCAAAATCTTGTGCATACATTGGGGCGGGTACAGTAGAGTTTTTGGTGGATGAAGCGTTGAACTTCTACTTTCTGGAGATGAATACCAGGTTGCAAGTGGAGCATCCTGTTACTGAAATGATAACTAATATTGATTTGGTACGCGAACAGATAAAAATTGCAAGAGGAGAGGAGTTGAATTTTAAACAAGACGATATTCCGCTTATTGGTCATGCAATGGAGCTCAGGGTTTATGCCGAAGACCCTATGAATAATTTTCTGCCCGATATTGGTAAGTTGATTCAGTACAAAAAGCCTGAAGGTCCAGGGGTACGTGTAGATGATGGATTTGAAGAAGGAATGGATATTCCAATTTACTATGATCCTATGATTGCTAAATTGATTACCTATGGTAAAGACAGAGCAGAGGCTATAGAGAAAATGCTTCGGGCAATTGATAATTACAGTATTGTAGGAGTTAGGAATACATTGCAGTTTGGCAAGTTTGTGCTTTCTCATCCCGATTTTGTTTCTGGAAAATTCGATACCAACTTTGTTGGCAAGAACTTTAGTCCTGACAAGTTGGGGCACTATACAGAAAATGAAGCACAAGCCGCAGCAGTATTTGCAGCATATTTTTATGAGAATAAATCAAAATCTACTTCCAAAAGTGTCTCGGTTCAGGCTACTCAATCTAATTGGGTGAAAAACAGAGTTTGATTTAGTTAAAGCGAGTCTCTAAAAGGCAGTTTGCTAAATAATAATAGGCAGAAAACATTTAGCAATGTATATTGTTTGGCCTTATATATGATTAATAGACTCAATGAATTAATATGATTTCCAATCAATGGTACTTAGTTTGTTTCGAAGATGAACTCAAAATCGGGCAAATTTTGAAACGCAAAATTATTGGCGAGGAACTCGTAGTTTTCAAAACGGAAAGCGGAAAGGTTGCTGTACTTCAGGATAGATGCTGCCACCGAAATGTACATCTGTCGCTGGGCTATGTGAAAGGAGAACATATTAAATGTGGCTATCATGGTTGGGAATTTGGAAGCAGTGGAAAATGCGAACATATTCCTTCTCTTTCTGATGAGGAGAAAATCCCGAAGGCTGCCTGTGTGAAAAACTATGATGTACAAGTAAAACATAAGGCTGTGTGGGCATATATTGGGGAGGAAGAAAGGAAAGGATTTGCTGAAATTCCTCCTTTTCATGAGTTGGACAAATGGCCCATGGTCTATAACTACCATGTAGTAAAAGGCAATATCAAGTTGGTGGCAGAAAGTCTTTTTGATTCGCATCACATTAATCATGTGCACAGAAACAGCATAAAAACATTGATGGGTAATCTGCATAATGATAAACCCGATTATCATCTATCTATCACAGATAAGTCACTCTCAGGTTGGTATTTGAGAGATAATGAAAACAGCATTTTTGAAAAAATTTATTTTGGTTTTGAAGACAAAGTAGAAGCACATTTTGGTTTTTGGTTTCCACACAGTAGCAAGCTTGATTTGCGTTTTCCGGCTCATCTATTCATGCCTTCTCGACAAATGGTAATCTATGAGCATTTCTATGAAATAGATGAAGACAATGTAATGATGATTCAGATTACAGCATGGAATAGGATATTTGAATATAATCCTTGGTTTGCCAAGTGGTTTATGCTTAAGAAGAGCATGAGAATTGTAGAAGAAGATATAGCATTTCTGGAAAGCAACAAGTACTGGCACAGTAAGGAAAAGCTACACGATTTACTTATCAGACCTGATGAGCTCACTTTCGAGTACACTAAATTATGGAATAAAAATATCAAGCAACATGCTCAGACAACTCATCAGAAAGAAGCTGCAGAACTATAGAATTAAGCTTAATTCACCTGATACTACCTTGCCAATTCATCTTTCATCACAAAAGACAGTAGCTGTGATAGGTGGAGGTATTGCAGGAATCAGTGTTGCCTGCAATCTGAGTGAAAGAGGATTTGATGTGCACTTATTCGAGAAAGAAAGCTTTCTTGGTGGCAAAGTGGGCAGCTGGGAGTTTCAGTCAAATGGCGAAACACTGAGAACAGAACATGGTTTTCACGGCTTTTTCAGACAATATTTGAATCTCAGAAATTTCCTGAAAAAAATTGGCGCACACAAGCATCTTATTCCTATTGATGATTACACCATTCTTTTTGATAAGAACAAGAAACAGGGTTTCAAGGGATTGGATAATACGCCACTGTTAAATGTACTTAACCTGAGTAAATTTGGAATTATAGACTGGAAGACATTCCTGAATCCACTTGGAATTCCATTTATTAATTTATTGCGTTTTGATTTTGCATCTACTTATAAAAAATTTGATTCGGAGAGTTTTGCATCCTTTGCAAATCGCACTTATATGAATGATAAAATGCGATTGGTTTTCAATTCATTTTCGAGGGCATTTTTTGCTGAACCTGAAGATATGTCTATGGCGGAGCTGATAAAAAGTTTTCATTTTTATTTTTTGAGCAATGAAGATGGTTTGTTGTATGATGTTTTAGATAGTGATTTTCAAAACAGCTTTATTTCCTATTGCGAAGACTTTCTGAAAAATAACAAAGCCACAATATATTTCAGTACTCCTGTTTCCGAATTAACCAAAAATGAAAATGGATTTTTGGTCAATGGGAAGCAATTTGACTATTGTGTGTTGTGCACGGATGTGAAACATACCAAGCGACTCATGAGTAACTCCAGGGGATTTGAAAGTTATTCAACTACTTTATCTCAACTTACATCCCTGAAGCAGTCTGGGAGATATGCAGTCTTGCGCCTTTGGACAGATACTTTTGAGTCTGATCCTAACCTTCCCTTTTTTATTTTTACTGATAGGCTAAAATGCCTTGATAGCGTCACGCTTTATCATAAGATGGAGAAAGAATCAGCTGTGTGGAGTAAAGAGCATGATGGAGGGATTTTTGAACTCCACTCTTATGCAGTACCTAAGGATTTGATTACTGATGAAGAAGTGAAAACACATTTGATGAATGAGTTGTATCACTATTTTCCTGAATTGTCCGGTATGAAAATACATCATGAGTATTTTCAGCACAGAGATGATTTTCCTGGTTTTCATACCAATCAATATGCTAACAGACCTGAGATAAAAACTGAGGTTAAGGGCTTTTATCTGGCTGGTGATTGGGTGAAAATGAACAACTGCACCATGCTTATGGAGGCAGCTTATACATCGGGTTCATTAGCTGCAAATTATATCTTGCAACAGGAAAATCTTCAGGAAAATGAATTGGAATCTGTTCCGTTAAAAGGAATTTTAGCCTAAGCTTTTTTTACAGCAATAATGGAGTGTAATATTGGGCTTCTCCAGCTCGCATGTGGCTCAGCAGATACTTTTTCGAATCCATTCTGCTCCAGTAATAGCTTGATTTCTGTTGGATTTAAAAAAGTCAATACGCTTTTTACCAAATAGGTATAGATTCTTGAGCTGCCAGACATCAGTGTGCAAAATGGCACAATGAAGCCATAACCTAATATGACCCAATATATTTTTGAGAAAAAATTATCTGCAAGAGAATAATCGTGTATACATATTTTACCACCCGGCTTTAGAATTCGATATATACCCTGAATTGCTTTTTGGTAATCGGGCATGTTACGAAGTCCGTATGCCATAAAAACGGCATCGAAACTATTATCAGGAAAGTCCAGACTCATAGCATCATTCAATACAAAAGCGATTTTCTCCTGGCTTACTTCTTGAGCAAATTTCTCACTCGCCACTTCCAGCATTCCTTCTGAATTGTCCACTCCAACAATAGTTCCGTTCGGTAAAAACTTCAAACAAGCAAGTGTTGATTTACCTGTACCACAGCATAAGTCAAGTAGTTTTTCATTGCCATTTAGCTGCATTCTTTGGGCGCTGCAATCCAAGTCATCCTGATAACCTTGACTCATCTGTGTGGCAAAATCATACGACTTTGCGACACGATTAAATTCTTTTGGAACAGATTTTTTATTTGCAATAAGGGCTATTGTTGCCATTTTATAATTTTCTGCTGACTTAACAGCGAATGTGATATTTTGTTTTGTTCAATTACTGACAGCCAGTAATTACTAAAGGAGGAGTTACAACTTTGTTGCTCAAATTTCCTGCTCTGTCGCGAAGCAATAATTCAAATCGGGCAGTATCGCTGCAACCTGGTGTGCTGCATTGCTTTTTGCAATAGGCTCCAAGTCTGATTACTACCTCGCCTTTTATGGATTTGTTTTTGCCTGTAGGCTCAAAATATTCAGTTCGAGCAAACTGAGTACAGCTATCACGCAAATCTCTGTAAAAAAAATTGAAGCCCGGATTAGTAATTGTCACATCAAATGGAGTTATACAAATAGTGTCGTTTCGAGGTGGAGTGCCGCTTGTTATTCCTATATCGCCATCGCCATCAGTAAATGAAATGATCATCGAAAAGGTGTCTAATGCTACTATCGTGCTTCTGCTATATTCTTTGAATGTAATTATTGGCTCGTTAGGATATTGCTCTTGTTTCACAGTGCAACCTGCTATCAACAACAAAATAAAAGATAAAATGAGCAATCGCATGAATCAAAAAACTAAAAAATAAATGAATTGTTGCAATTTAGCACAAAGTTTTTGGATTGCTAACCACTGAAGAAATATTTAACGCCTCCTCTCAGGATTTTGAACATCTCGCACTAAGTGTCTTTAGACTGCAGTATGAGCAGGTATCTGTTTTTCGCGAGTACTGCAACCTCGTTGGTAAGAATCTTTCTAATGTCCAATCACTAAGTGATATTCCTTTTCTGCCAATAGAATTATTTAAGACTCAAGATGTTTTGATAAATGATGCAGTAGCTCAGATTTCATTTGAAAGTAGTGCTACTACCGGGCAGGTGACATCCAAACATCATGTTGCCAATTTAGCTGTCTATGAAGCATCATTCATGAAATGTTTTTTGGACTTTTATGGCGCACCAAGTGATTACATTTTTCTGGCACTCTTGCCGTCCTACCTTGAGCGAAGTAATTCATCACTGGTATACATGATGAATCAATTGATAGCTGAGTCTGAACATAAATTGAGTGGTTTTTTTATGAATGATTTTGAGAAACTCAATGCAACAATCAAATCTGCAAAGGTTACAAATCGCAAACTGTTCTTAATTGGGGTAACTTATGCATTGCTCGATTTTGCAGAGCAGTACCCGCAAGATTTATCTGATACTATAATTATGGAAACAGGAGGGATGAAAGGCCGAAGGGCGGAAATCTTACGAGAAGAAGTACATGGTATATTGAAGTTGAAATTTGGAGTGCCAAACATCCATTCTGAATATGGCATGACAGAATTGCTGTCACAAGCCTACTCCAAAGGAGATGGAGTATTCCATTGTCCTGACTGGATGAAGGTGCTCATACGAGACCCTTATGATCCTACTCAGGTAAATGAAACAGGAAGTGGTGGCATAAATATTATTGATCTGGCAAATATCAACTCTTGTTCGTTTATTGCTACAAGCGATATGGGTCGCAAAATAAATAAAGATACATTTGCTGTATTGGGAAGATTGCATGATGCAGAGATTAGAGGATGCAACCTTATGTACAGCTGATTCATATTATGAGAAAAACTTTTTTACATCAACTATTTGATACAGACAAAACTCTTTTTGCCATAGTCTGTACTTTTATTTTGCTTCAAGTTTTCTTTACTTTTAAAGGAGTGGAGAGTTTCCCATTTGTAAATTGGGGTATGTATTCCGAGGTCAAGAATGCACAGTCCCCATTAGTTTATGAAATTGAAGTTGAGGGCAAAAAAGTGCATTTTTCAAATATGATTGACTGCAAGAAATCGCTTGTAGGTCAATCATTGAGCAGATATGATAAGCTAACCTCTGATGGTTTTGCGGAGAAAGAAGCAGCAGTAATAAAAAAGAGAAGTTCCTTCATTGGTAATGAAAGCTATATTTCAAAATGTATTCTGAATGACTCTGCTAAAGTAAAAGCTTATCCATTCTGGCTATTGCAATATTTGGCAGATATGCGTCTGTTGCAAAATCCCGAAATTGAGATTAAGAAATATTCAGTGAGCTATGATGAGAACGTAAATCTCCATGTAATGTCTTCTAAAACAATCGGTGGCTATGAGTACAAGCAATAACGTGAAAAGAGCGAAGTACTTCTTCGGCATGGCTATAGTGTGGGTATTGTATCGTTTTTGGGGCAATACCCTTTTTTCTCAATTGAATGATCCTAGAATCATAACTCCCGATGTAGATAATAGTTTTTGGTTATTGCAGCTTCTTCAAATACCCGAATTTATTACCTCCAATCAGACCATAGCAACACTTTTGGATATTTCTATGCTGTTTCTTCCTATGCTTTATCTCTTGAAACCAAACAGATGGTACGCAATGTTTTTTTCGGTAGTGCTCACTTTGTATAATAGCTGTTTTTCAATTTACTCAGGACATCATTTTCATTCCTTGCTGGGAATTGTTTTTGTATCTATTCCTTTTTGGAGTGATAACTTAAAAAGAAGAGAAAATTTGTGGCATGCTGTACGATATTATTTTTTATTTAGTATGGTATCAGCGGCACTATGGAAAGTAGGCAGGGGGGCAATATTCGATGTGAACTTTATGACAGAAACCCTGAAAATACAACATGCACAGTATATTTTTGATTTTCCTGAATCTATGCTCAGTTCATGGTACAAGTGGCTAATTCAGTCACAAGCTGTTGCTTACGGTTTTTATATAGCGGCCACCATTATTGAGTTATCTTTTATTGTTGGCTTTTTTACAAAGAAATTCGATCAGTCATTGCTCGTATTATTTCTAATTTTCGCAATAGCTAATTTAGTAGCTATGGGAGTTTCCTCTTTTGAATTAATATTTTTCCTGCTCACCTTACTTTTTTAAAGAAAAATCAGAAATCAAAAATTAACTTAGCTTACGGCTGTTTATCTACAATATGAAAAAGCCTACAATCACAATAATTGGTTCTGGAAATGTGGCTCATACATTAGCATTTGCCTTGTTTGAGAAGGGTGTTGTTATCAAGAACATAGCTGCCCGTAACTTGAATGAGACAAATAAGCTTGCCAAGAAAACAAATGCCATTGCATCTGGAATTGAGCAAGCTGATTTGACATCCGATGCTATAATTCTTTGTGTGTCTGATGATGCAATAACTCAAATAGCCAAACTTTTAAAAAAGTATGAAGGTGTGATGATACATACTTCCGGTTCTGTTTCTGTTGAGGTATTACCTCAAAAAAACGCTGCAGTGCTTTATCCTTTTATCTCCATGCAAAAGACTAGGAAGATTGACTTGGCTCATGCAGATATATTCATCGAGGCCGGAAATGAAAAGTCAAAGAAAGTTGTTGCCACAATTGCAAAAATGTTGAGCAAACGTATTAAATCTATAACTTCGGAACAAAGACTAAGTCTGCATCTTGCAGCTGTTTTTGCACAGAATTTCGTGAATCATCAGATGCATATTGCCCAATTGCTTCTTGAAAAGAATGGCATGAAGTTTCAGCTTTTGGAGCGGCTTATTGCCAATTATTTCAGCCAGTTGGAAACTGAAACACCTGATAAATTACAAACAGGACCGGCAGTTAGATCAGACAATAATGTAATAAAAAGACATCTTGATATTTTGCAACATGAACCTGAGCTGAAGAGCATCTATAAACTATTGACAAAGAATATTCAAAAAATGCATAAACATGATTAGTTTCTTGCTTCATTTAAACAGATTAGTTCGAGGAGTTAATCTACTTATTATCGCACTAAGCATGTTCTTTTTCAGGTACTTTCTCATTATTCCTGTGCTAAGGCGCTATCTCATTTTTTCTACTTTAACTCATCTTGATTTTGCGCTCCTTGTTGCAGGAGTTGTTGCTATAGCTGCTGCAGGAAATATTATCAATGACTATTATGATATGGAAGCTGACCATAAATTTAAACCCGGAAAGAATGTTATAGGTACTTGGATAAGTATGGATAATGCATGCACAATTCAGTTTGTTTTAAATGCCTTTGGAATAGTAATCGGTTATTTGCTTGCATGGAAAATTGGAAACTATCAACTCGGAAATATTTTTGCGATTACTGCAATATTGCTTTGGATATATTCTGATAGTCTGAAAAAATACTTTCTGATTGGCAACATAATTATTGCAGCACTCTCTGCCCTGGTATTTTTTATGCCTGTTCTTTTTGAGCAGAAATTGTTTAAAGCTGATGCTATATCAAATTATAAAGAAGCGGCCTATATACTTATCATTTACGCTAAAGGTTATGCGCTTTTTGCATTTCTGATTTCATTAATCAGAGAGATTATAAAAGATGCTGAAGATAAAGATGCAGACGGGTATAAAAAAATGAAGACACTTCCCATCATATTGCCCGTTTGGATTACAAATGCAGTAGTTATATTTCTTATTCTAATCGTTATGGCTTTACTCGCCTATCTGCAATATTTTTACTGGTTGAATAATCAAAAAAATCAATTTTGGTACGTGTTGCTTTTAATGCAAGTAACCCTGATGATGAATCTTATAAGTGCATTCTTTTTGAAGAATAGTCAGGATTACAAGAATCTTTCCGTATTCATGAAGTTGAATATGTTCTTTGGCCTTTTTAGCTTGCCTGTTTTTTATCTTTTCAGTAAATACCTTTGATTTTGCGGCTATGAATAGTAAGCAGAAAATTATTTTGGCTTCAGGCTCACCAAGGAGAAAGGAGCTGATGGCCATGTGTGGCTTTGATTTTGAAGTACAGGTAAAAAATACAGATGAAACGCATCCTCCGGAAACACCTTCTCATCTTATACCGGAGCTTTTGGCAGAGCGGAAAGCAATGGCTTTTGCAGAAGAAGCACAGCAAAATATTATTGTAGCAGCTGATACCATTGTGATTTTAGGCGAGCAAATATTTGAGAAGCCTATTTCAAGGAGAAATGCTATTGATATGCTCACCGCTTTGAATGGCAATACGCATACTGTGATTACTGGAGTTTGTGTCTTGGCTGGAAATGAAAAGATTGTTTTTTCCGAAAGCACAAGTGTGACTTTCAATAAATTAGATAGTGCAGAAATAGCATTTTATGTAGATAAATTCCAGCCCTATGATAAAGCCGGTGCTTATGCATGTCAGGAATGGATTGGCGCAATCGGTATCAAAAGTTTTGAAGGAAGCTATCACAATGTGGTGGGTTTGCCCACACACAGACTTTATGAAGTATTAAAAAATATGCTTCAATCCCGAAACAATTTTATTTAAAAATTGTTTCAAAATCTTTCTGGAAAATGAAAATGAAAAATGCGATTATTATTGGTGCGGGTGTTGGCGGATTAGCTACAGCAGTCCGTTTGGCAAACAAGGGCTATTCTGTTGATGTGTTTGAAAAGAACAGCTTCCCGGGAGGTAAAGCGTCCTCAATTGAAAAGCAAGGCTATTTTTGGGGGTTCGGTCCATCCCTATTTACATTCCCTGAATTGCTGGATGAGCTTTTTATAGAATGCGGGAGAAATCCGAAAGATTACTATGAATATAACCGTCTCGATCCCATTTGCAAGTATTTCTTTCCGAATGGTAAGAAATTAAGTGCATTTGCAAATCCGGAAGAGTTTGGAGCAGAAGCATTTAAACAATTGGGCGAGCCCGATGAAAATGTAATAAATCATCTTGCTAAAATTAATGAACTCTATGAACTCACCAAAGAGATGTTTTTGTTTAGTTCTTTGCAGAAATTCAGCACTTACACCAAATGGAGTGCATTAAAGACTCTTTTGAATCTTCCGAAAATTGGTCTCACAAAAACAGTTCATAACATAAATAGCAGTCGGTTTCAAACAAAAGAACTGATTCAGTTATTTGATCGCTATCCTACCTACAATGGCTCTAATCCATATAAATCGCCAGCAACACTCAATGTCATAGCCTCTCCGGAATTCAATAAAGGCGCTTATATTTTGAAAGGCGGAATGCCCTCACTTTCAAAATCGCTGTATCAATTAGCTCAGGAACTAGGTGTTAGTTTTCATTTTGGGAAGTGTGTCGAGCATATTCAGCTTGAAAACAATTTAGCTACCTCGGTTCAAGTAGATGGCATGAGCCATAAAGCAGATTTTGTAGTGAGCAACATGGATATCTACTACACCTATCATCAACTGCTAAAAAAGCAGATAAAACATCCCAAAGTTGTTGATTATCCAATGTCTACATCAGCTATGATCTTCAATTGGGGAATGAAAAAAACATTTGATGAACTCGATTGTCATAATATTTTCTTCTCAGCAAATTATGCGGAGGAGTTTAAAGCCATTGAAAACAAGACAATATCCAATGATCCTACTGTATATGTTTTTATCAGTCAAAAATACAATCCTGATCACGCTCCTGTTGGCTGTGAAAACTGGTTTACATTAGTAAATGTTCCGCCAGATACAGGACAAAATTGGGATGAGCTGGTAGCAGTGACAAGGGAGCATATCATTAAAAAAATAAGTGCTAATCTGGTTATAGATATTAGGCAGTATATAGAATGCGAAACAATAACCGATCCCCGAACTATATATGATAGAACTATTTCACATCAGGGAGCGATATATGGCATAAGTTCTGATAGTCCTGTGGCATCTTTTATCAGGCATCCTAATTTTTCCAGAAAAGTGAAAAATCTTTTTTTCTCAGGTGGCAGTGTACATCCTGGTGGTGGAGTTCCTCTTTGTTTACTTTCAGCTAAAATAATTGACGGACTAATTGATGAATAAGCTGAATTATAATTTAGTTGCATTAGCGGTACTGATTATTTTGAATATAGTTGGTATCGTAGGTCTCAATATGGCTTCTAGTAGGGCATACTTTGAATCAATTGCGCATATTAATATCTCTATCAGTTTAGTGCTTGTACTCTTTGCAGACGATTGGAAGTCTCCCAAACTATATACTTTTTTTGCAATAGCATTTGTAACAGGAATGTTATTGGAAATAGTCGGTGTGCAAACCGGTATTATTTTTGGCAAATATCATTATACCGATACATTCGGACTCACTATTATTGGTGTACCTGTCGTAATAGGATTCAATTGGTTTTTGCTTACGGTATGTGTTTTAAATCTGATTAAAATAAGAAATGATTTTTTGCGCGCCATATTAGGTGGAATTGCGATGACAGCAACTGATTTTATACTGGAACCTTTCGCTATAAAGCATGGATTTTGGGTATGGGATATTTCCGGGACGCCACCTTTTCAAAACTATTTTGCCTGGTTCATTATAAGCAGTGTACTTAGTTTAGTTTATATTAAGCTACAAATGGGGTCGTTAAATCGATTGGCAGTTTATTATCTGCTCATTTTAGTATTATTTCTGCTAATTGATAATTTTATCGGATAGATTTTAAACCATTCTGTAAAACCTTTGTTTATAACTGTAATGAAACAAGCGCATCAATATAAAGTTAATTTATTCTCTTATTTAAATGATACTATGTTGCGATTATGTCATAAGAAGATATTGACTAAAATTGTGCAGTAAGACTATGGGTCAGTATTCAATTAAAGACTTAGAAACACTCTCAGGAGTAAAAGCCCACACAATCAGAATTTGGGAGCAGCGATACAATATACTTCATCCGGAAAGAACAGATACCAACATTAGGTTTTATTGTGATGAGGATTTAAAGCATTTGCTTAATGTAAGCTTGCTTAATAAACACGGGATTAAAATTTCTCAGATAGCAGATATGTCTGAAGTAGAAATCAGGCACAAAGCATTGGATATTGCTACAGATAATAAGGAACCTAATGTGCTTTTGGAGTCATTGATGCACTCCATGCTGGATTTTGATGAGCAGCGTTTCGAAAAAGCGTTGAACTCTGCTATCATGAATGTTGGCTTTCAGAAAGCTTTTACTGATTTACTTCTTACACTTTTACAGAGAGTTGGTATTTTATGGACTACAGGAGTGGTAAAGCCTTCTCAGGAGCATTTCGTATCTAATTTGATTAGAAGAAAGCTTGCTGCCGCAATAGATAACAGATATGTTGAAAAAACTGAAAAGTCAAAGAAGTATGTACTGTTTTTACCAGAGGGAGAGCAACATGAAACATTGCTACTTTTTGCAGAATATCTTTTGCGTATCAATAATCACCATGTAGCCTATATTGGCACATCTGTACCTTTTCAGGATATTGAGTTTGTTCGAGATAAATTCAAGCCTGATGTATTACTTACATTTATTACTGTGCCGATTCAAGACTCCAGTCTTCAAGATTTTATTGGCAAGTTATCGTCATCGTTCCCTGATTTAAAAATAATAATTGGCGGTGCGCAGATGGACAAGCAAAATCCAGTATTGCCATCTAATGTTGCTCATATCAAATCACTGGATGATTTGTGCGCACTTATTCAATAATTTTTCCCTTCAGTAATCTTATTTCTTCGTCAAAGTTGAGGTGAGGATATTTCTGTTTAATCCAATCAATCTTTTCAATTGTTTTAGTGATGAACGCTTTGTGCTCTGAGGATTCAGGATTAAATGGTCTGTGATTAGCTGCTCTTACTAACTGTGCCACTTGTTTATTAAAGGCTTTAGTTTCAACTGAAAAATAGGTTTCAGATAATTTCTCCCAAACATAATCGATCGCATCCTGATTGGGGTGAGTCATGTCGGAAGCATAAAAGCGATAGTCACGCAATTCGTCCATCAGGATTTCGTATGAAGGGAAATAGCTAACATTGTTATTGTTATCTATAATTTGCTTGACTGCTGCGAACAAATAACTTTTGCTTATAGTGTTCTCGAAATTTCCAAATGACAGATAGCGAACCGGGCTAACTGTGAATACTACTTTTAGCTTAGCGTTAAATGATTTCAATTTATGTAGTAAAACAGCGTAACTTTCAGCGATTTTCTGTGGAGTTATTAATTTACGTTCGAATTCCTTTCCCGGTATTTTATGACAATTAGCCACATTTTTTTGAGACGCAGTGTGATGGAAATAGAATGAGGTGCCAAAGGTGATAAACAAAAAATCAGCTTCTTTCAGAAAGCCATGCAATCTCTGAATTTCTGTATTTATTCGATTCAATGTTGTTTCAAAATTTGGCGATGAATACTCAGAGTGATGATCAAATGAATGCCATAGTCCTGAATGGAAAAACAAATCACCTTTGGTGTAGATGCTTTTTTTAAACACTAAATCAAATGCAGCTGCGATAGGAACAGGATTGTATATCTTGCCAAAAGGATTTAAAAATATATTGAATCTATGCTCTTGAAATTTCTTTCCAACGTTTTCAGAAAAACATGAGCCAATAGAAATAATCTTATGGGTTTGATTGATTTCAAAGTTGCTTTTGGCAATATTTACTTCAGTTTGCCATTTCATAATATTGTTTTTGTATGCATGTGGAAAGTGATATACAAAACCGTTTTGTTTATTGACGTTATAAAAAAGTTTTGACTAAATTACATTTTAAAATTTCATCTCATACTCCATTATGAAAGTAGCCGTATATAGAAAAGCAAACTTTAATGCTGCGCATCGCCTGTACCGAAAGGATTGGCCTGATGGAAAAAACAAAGAAGTGTTTGGTCTGTGTGCCAATCCTAATTGGCATGGACACAATTATACATTAGAGGTGAGACTTTTGGGTGAAATTGATCCTGAAACAGGCTATGTTATTGATTTGAAAATCTTGAATGAGATTATCAAGGAGGTGGTTATGGATAAACTTGATCACATGAATCTGAATATGGATGTTCCTGAATTTGAAAATCTTATCCCTACCGGTGAAAATATTGTAGTCGTTATTTATAATCTGATTCGTGCAAAAATTGATAGTAAATATGA
>CANHIG010000041.1 GCA_947461105.1 Bacteroidota bacterium
GAAAGCGCGTAGAAACAACCATTAGTGACATCAAAAAACTCTTCCCAAAAACAATTCATGCTGTTACATTCAATGGATTTTTACTAAAACTAATTTGCTTTATTTGTGTAGAACAATTAAACCACTTTTTTAACTAGCAACTTGAGTTAATTATTATAAACGAAATTATTTCAATTGCTATAAATGAAATTATCAAAGCAAGCATGTATTTTTTAAGTTCTTGTAGCAATTCACTTAACCTTTTCATTTTACAATTCGTTTGGTCAGGAAAAGTAATGTTTTTATTGTATTCATATATGCAATTAACAGTACAAAGTGAATACTAACTATAGAGGAGTCTATCAGAAATAGATAGTTCATAAATCCGGAAATCTGAAACAAAAAAACAAAAAAATAGTATTCTATTTCATAACTTTGGCAACAAACCTTGTGTGCTGTGAAAAAAAAGTATATCCTTTTTCAAATAGGATTAGTTTGTATTTTATGCTTTCTTATTGAAACCACATCCTTTTTTATTCTTCGCTCTCAACATCAAAATGTTGGTTTTCTTTTTAATCTTAATGGGCTAAACGATGTAAACACGGTAAAAGGGTTTGGTTTTAATGAAATCGATCCGCTTTGTGGATGGGCAATGAGTAACAAAAGTATAGAAAGCATGGGCTACGAAACCCAGCAAAACTGCGAAGTACTTCGCAGCAATGGGGATTTTCCGAAGGTGCCGCTTAAACTATTTATTACAGGTGGAAGTACAAGTGATATTGCTTTACATAAAGAAAACTGGCCTAATCAACTTAGGCAACTTTTTATGAAAAACAAAATCAATGCAATCATTTATGCAGGAGGAGTAGGAGGTTATAGTTCTGGACAGGAGTTGTTGAAATTATTACGCGATGGATTACAATTACAACCGGATATTCACATTTCTTATTCAGGTGCAAATGAATCTGCAGATGGGGGCTATGTTTCAAAATACGAGTACTCTTTTTATGAAACAGCTTACAAAGAAAGTTTTACTACAGTAATTCTTCCAAGCACCATTTTTTTGATAAAAAAAACGCTCAACCTCAGCTACTATGATGTGTCAGTAAAAAAAGTTCAGCCGATGAATACATTTTACTTTTGGAAACAAAATATGTCTACAATGAGCAGCATAGCCCAAAAAAGCGGATATCATTTCGTAGGGATATTACAGCCCGTGCTGGGGATTGGCAACTATAAACAAGCAAATGAAAAAGAGATTGACCCAGGAAATTATAGAAAAGACTATCAATCGTATTTTCCAATTGCAAAGCGGTTTATTTTAAATAAAGACAGCTCACTGTATGATTTCACAAACATATTTGATACTGTCAAGGGTAATGTTTTTGTAGATGACTGCCATGTAAATGAACCTTATCAACCCTTAATCGCAGCAAAGGTTTACAACGCCTTAGAGACTATGGGCTACTTCACTTCTAAAAAATAAAGAACGATGAAGAAGAGCAATATAGTCCTTTTTGTTTTTTCGGTAATCATTTCGTTATTATTTGCAGAATTTGTTTTGCGTATTACAGGGACTCATCCTGGATTCATTAAGAGCTTTGATGGATTTACTATAGTTGACAATTTGAGAGTTTACAAAAATTTCGCAACTGATGAAGCGGGTATTTATAAATTTAGTCCCTGGGTAACAGATTCTCTTCTGAAATATTTTGATTGTGACACCCGAGAAAATACAAATCCGGAAATTGAAAAAGTACTGTATGATGGGGATAAGGTATATTATATCTACGAATGTTTTTGTAAACAAACTAAGACGCCCAAATTTTCGCTTTATTGGTCTCTTTTAGAATATATGAATGGTGGCGATGCCGATACCAACTGCTTGGTGGAAACACACCATCGAATTTTGCAAAACCAAGTAACAGCTGATGAGATTTGGAAGGGTGCTTTTATGGAATATTTTTCACGCCCTTTTAATCAGGATGGTTTTAGAAGCATCCCCTTTAAAAACTATGCAACAAAACAGCTAAAAGTTTTAGTGATAGGGGATTCATTTGTTTATGGCATGGACGCCCATCCGCAACAGAATAGCTTTGTTGATTTACTACTCAGTAGAGGGTACCTGGTTTATGCAGCTGGCATACCAGGCACAGATCCAGCACAATATGCTGCTATTGCCAAAAAATACATACCTATTTTGAAACCAGATGTAGTTGTTTCTTGTTTATACACGGGTAATGATTTCATGAAATATGCCAGAGAACCAGATGCTCATCGGCCTCACGAACACATGACAAATGCCGGCTTATTTACTAGTAATCCTTATGGTAAATATCTCTCCGCAGAAGAGGGGTATCGCTTTTATGTATCATTGAGTACTTTTCCAGATTCCACCAATCGCCTATTTGATAGAATTTGCTCTTATACTTCTATAGGGAGCTTAGTTTGGAATTTTCTTTATAATAAAGGGATGGTAAGCCATGTATCACAAAAGTTCTATTCAAATGAAAGTATGATTCCCGCTGATTCTATCTACGCCAGAACAAAAGTATACACCAAGCGCATCCAATCTATTTGCCAAAACGATAGTATCCCTTTTATTCAAGCCGTTATTCCAGAGTTAGACGTTCGCCCAGTAGATACCTCTGTGCTATCTTTTCTATTTGATGGGCAATATTCTATACCCCAAAATTTAGATGCTCAAACCGATTACTATAAAAGAGCCATTCATTTTAATAATAATGGCGCTTATAAATATGCCAATTTTTTAGACTCTCTATTGAAGCCTTATGCCAGAGCCAAGGCGTTAACATTTGCCACAAAGATATTATGATTGCTGTGAAGCGAGTTCTAGATATCTGCTCTATTTCCTTTTTGGTTTTAGGAATTGCATGGGGAGCATATTGGCTCTTAGTTGCTGCTTATCATTGCGCCCCTAACGTGGAAGATTTTGCCTTAGCCAGCGCAGCTCGCGACCAAGGGTTGTTTACCATACTTATTGATATGCTTTTGTCAAATTATACAAGATACACGGCAGCATTTTTCTATGGATTTAATTTGTTAGTATTTAATCAGGTAAAACTTTTTGTATGGATGCCTATACTTTGCTTTTTATTTTTTAATCTATCTTTCTATTATTTCATCAGCTCCTTTTTTCATCAAATAAAGACTAAGCAAACGCTCATAGTATTTACACTGCTTTTTGTCATAATTCACTTTGCTACGCAGCCATCTTTGCCCTATGGTTTTACATATATGTCTAGTACCTTTGTTTATATATATCCTTGGTTTTTTTCTTTTTTGTGGATGGGTTCTTTTGCTCGTGCCATCAAAGAAGAAAACACTCTAAAGAAATATTTTTTATCACTCTTTAGTTATCTAACGCTAATTCTTTCTTTTGGATGTTCAGAGCTATTTATACCTATGAATGCTTTTTTTCTGCTTTCATTCGGGTGTTTTTTGTTTTTATACACGCCTAAGAAATGGTATATTATCGCACCTCATGTTTTAATAGCCATAAGCAGTATTGGCTTTATTTTACTTTGTCCTTCCAATAAAATAACAAGCGAAAACATTTTTTATGCCATTGATGAGCGCTATAATGGTTCAAATTTTGCCTGGGAAAGTTTGAAAATCTACTCTCGATTTTACGCTCTTTATCTGCTACATCCGCTTTCCCTTTGTTTTATTTGTGTGTCCACCCTACTATTTATCAAGATTCAAAAAGTATTGAATTGGATGGCATATATCAAATCATCTCTTCTTATAGCGTTTTTTATGTTATCCTTTATTGGCTCTTACCTATGCACTTGGCCCTATTTTTTAGCAATAGGATCAAATGGAGTATTTCCCAAATATATATTTAACTGTGTCGAAATTTATGCTCAACTGGGACTTTGGATTATATTTCCTATTTTTCTAAGTAAAAAAATAACCTCGCTCCAATCTATTGCTAATGTCTCATTTGCACAATTAGTATTAGCGTCTATATTATTGTTTCTATTGTTTTTTTCAAACAATAATATCGCAAATATTAAAAGGGAATATGACCTCGGATATCTGCAAGATGTACAAAACAAAGCAGACAAATTTTATAAAAATGTATTGCTGGCAAAAGAGTCTGATAGTAAAAATACGGTGGTTTATTTTGAAAACCCAACAGTAATTCCCAAGACCATTTTTTTAGATTATGATGTATTACCAAATCGACAATCGGCTTGTTGGAATCTTGCTTACGAAGATTATTTTAAAATAAACGAAGTTAGATTAGATGGCGATACTATTTTTAAATAAAAATTGAAATGAAGCCTTTTTTAAACAGATATATAGCTACCTCACTATTTATAGCTTTGGGTATATTTTTCCTATCCTATCAGTTGCGGAGGGAACCCATGTATCAGTTAGAAAAAACAATAGAACCCATCCTGCAATCAAAAAACCTGTCGAATGCTTATTCTGAAAACTATCTCAATAGTATAAAAGAAAGGTATTCTTTAGCACAACACCATGACAGCCTTTTAGCACCTTGTCTGACTACTATTTCTGATGACTCCATTTTTTTGATTTCCCTGCAACAAATAATATCAGTAAGTAATAATTCATATGCCGATTTCCCCAATGTAACTCTTGAAAAAGATACTTTATTGGTTCGTTTTCATGCAAAAGCCAAAAAAAATTTTGATATTATTGTATTGTTGGTAAAGGAAAATGAACACTTCGTATTTTCGGATATTTCAAATCTTAATTTGCTATTGTATTTTCATCCGGAATATCAAAAGGCATTTATTGTTGAGTAGCATCAAACAAAAAGGATTGATTATTTTTACTTTTGTATTCAGAACATGATTACTCACTCAATTGTTATACCATGCTACAATGAAGAACTGAGATTAAACGTTTCCGCATTTCAGAAACATATAAAAGAAAGGTCAGATATTATTTTTTGTTTTGTAAATGATGGAAGTACTGACAATACGCTCCAGACACTTCAGTTGCTGCAAACTATTTATCCCGAAAGAGTTTTTATAATTGACAATAAAAGCAATTTAGGTAAATCAGAGTCGGTTAGAAGAGGAGTATTACGAATGATGGAAATAAACGAAATTGAATATTTTGGATTTATCGATGCAGATCTTTCCACAGATTTAGAGCAATATTCAGAAATGCTCGTATCAATTAAAAATTCGTGTCAATTAATGATTTTTGCTACTAGAAATTGCGGCAAGGGTAAAGATATTAAGTATAGCCCTTTTAGATATTTTGCTGGAAGAATTGCAAGGATGCTAATTAAGGAAATCATAAAGCTGCCAATTGATGATACGCAATGTGGCGCTAAAATATTTTCAAGGGAAGCAGCATGGATTTGCTTTAAAATTCCTTTTGATACACGTTGGCTTTTTGATGTCGAAATTTTTTTACGCCTGAAACAAATTCTTGGAAATGACGAGATAATACATCGAATTACAGCTTTTGATTTGCAAAAATGGAAGCAAGTTGCCAACTCACGTTTGAGGGTCGTAGATATGCTTCAAACCCCATTTCTTTTTGTTAAAATCATGATTCGATACAAAGTCAATCCACTTAAGTGATTATACTTATTCAACAATTTTTTCTTTTAGTTATTAGCAGCTGTAAAATAACTTTGAAAATCGGTATGAAGTAAATGGTAAGATTAATTGTCTAATCGCTATCAAATTATTATCTTCATAATTCAGAAAAAAAGGTGTTCATAATATAAATTGCATGTTGCAAAGGAAGAAAGTTGTTGATTTTAAAGTATGTCTAATAAATCCACCAGTATTAGGGGTTTTGGAACCTTGGTATGATACTCCCGATTTCGGAAGAACAGGCTTGGCATATCTTGCGGCATTTTTAAGGCAGTATGAAGAATTTTCGATAAGCATTATTGATGCAAAATTTGAGCGGTTGAATTTCGAACAAGTACTAGAAAGAATTAAAAAGGAAAAACCGAATTTGGTCGGACTTACGGCTTTTACAAACGAGATTAAACCTGCCGCCTATCAAGCTGCTCTTATTAAAAAGGAGCTGCCTGATGTGATTACTGTAATTGGAGGGGTACATGTAACTGCCATACCAATTGAAACGCTTTCTGAGTTCAGTTCTTTTGATATCGGTGTTGTAGGTGAGGGTGAGGTGACTTTTTATGAGCTTTGCGATTCGTTAAGATGCGGTAGTGATATCTCCAATATTCCCGGATTAGTGTTAAGAAGTGAAAGCAGTGCTTTTCTAACACCGGCACGAGAAAGAATTTTGGATCAGGATAGCATTCCCCTTCCAGCATGGGACTTGCTGCCTCCGGCAGAAACATATTTTGTACAATCAATGCGTGGCTGTCCATTTAACTGTTTGTTTTGTATGAACCCGAATGGTAAGGTAGGAAGGAAACGTTCTGTGCCAAATGTGATGGAAGAGTTGAATTTGATTGTAAATAAATACAACCCCAAGCATCTCCATTTTGGTGATGAGCTGTTTAGTTTGGATATTCCTAGAACCAATGCTTTGCTTGATGCAATGACAAGAGATGGAATTGGTGAAAAAGTGGGATGGACGGTACAAACCCATGTGCATTATGTGGACTATGAATTGTTTTTAAAATTTAAAAAGGCAAAGGTTTCATGGGTCGAAATGGGAATAGAAACTGGTGACGAGCTCGCATTGAAAAAGATGGGTAAAAGCACCCGAATAGAATCCATTATCAGTGCTTGCGAAGCTGCAAAAAAAGCAGGTGTGAAGATTGGCACATTCTTTCTTTTGGGGCATCCAAATGAAACAGCTGAGAGTTTGCGAAAAACGGTGGAGTTGGCAGTAACGCTAAATCCCGATTTGCCAATGTTTGGTTTGATGACACCTTATCCCGGCACCGAAATTTCACGTATGGCGGCAAAAGGAGAAGGAGGATATACATTGCTATCTACCGATTGGGATGAATACAACAAACAGATAGGGGGAGCATTGGAATTTGCAGGCCTTAGCAGAACACAGATTGAGTGGTTTCAGGTGACAGCATATTTGAAAGTATATCTTTACAATAAACGCATTGCTGATTTGGCAAAGTTTCTGTTTGAATATAGGAAAGGAGCGTGGGAAGTATTAAAGAAGATTGTATTAAGAAAAAAATCTTTAAGTGCTCAACTAAATAAGCCTCCTGACTACGATGAGTTATTGAAGTCGGAATTTAAACTTAATTTAGATGTGTTCATAAATGCCCGAGAAAACTGGATAGCAGTTCAACGGAACGAGTTAAAAAGAGCAAATTTAAGCAATCCTAACTTCGAAAAAATATCATGAATAGAGTATTACTTTTAAATCTTCCAAGCAGTGAGCAGATTACCAGAAAGTACATGTCTTCATATACTTCTCCTGAAAGCTTAATGCCCCCGCTTGAGCTTATTTCCTGTGGAGCTGTTTGTAAGGAGTGGCATGGAGCAGAGGTAAGATTAGCAGATACCATAGCCGAGAAACTTTCTGTCCAAAGCACCATAGACCTTATTGCCTCGTACAAGCCAGATGTTATCATTTCCATTATTGGTTTTGAATGTTATCAGGAAGATGTAGATATGGTAGCGCTTTTAAAAAGGAATTGCCCCGAGTCTTTGTTTGTTCTCTTTGGATATTTCCCTACTCAGTTCCCTAGTGAGACACTTGAGAATTCCAAGGCAGATTATATAATACTTGGAGAACCTGAATTGGTGTTAAACGAATTATTGAAAGTGGTTTTTGATAATGCCCCGGTGCAGTCGGTTTTAGGATTGGTATATATGCATGAAAAAGAGGTTAAAATACAGGGCGAAGCGTGCAGAATAAGAGATCCAAATGAACTACCGATGCCGTTGTATGATTTGCTTTTGCAAGGAAAGTATTACGAGCCATTATTTGCTAAGCCTTATGGGATGATACAAACCATGAGAGGTTGCCCTTATCAATGTAACTACTGTGTCAAATCCTATGGCACAAAACTATCACAGCTTAGTACCGAAAGAATTATTCAAGAAATGAAGCAATGGATAGACCTTTTTGGAGTAAAATCCATACGTTTTATAGACGATACTTTTACTATTAACAAGCGCAGGGTTATAGAACTTTGCAATGAAATAATAAATAATAAAATAGATGTTCAGTGGGCTTGTTTGAGCCGAACTGATAATCTTGATTCAGAATTACTTGAATGGATGAAGAAGGCCGGATGTAAACGAATTTATTTTGGTTTAGAAAGTGGAAGCCAGCGAATGCTCGATATTTACAAAAAAAATGTTGTAGTTGAAGAGGCATTGAATGCTTTATTACTTTGTCGTAAGTCAGGTATCGAAACTGCTGCTTTCTTTATGACCGGACACCCAGATGAAACTGAAAAGGATTTCGAAGAAACGCTTTCATTTGCAAAAGCGGCTAATCTTAATTATGCATCCTATAATCCACTAAAGCCCTATCCGGGCACAGGAATTTTTGAGCAGGTTAGAGGAGATGTTGACTTTTCAATTTATCCTTATAAAAACCAATGGAGAAATGAAATGGTTGATAAAAATTACGACAGAAGAAAACAAGTTTTTTATAAGGGTTTTTATTTAAGATTCGGGTTTATCAAGAGCAATACTTCTTTACTTCTTTCTAATCTCGATCAGATTTTTTTTATGTTTATTAAGTTGCTGCGTTATTTATGGTGGGATAAGCAATTTATTATCGGAGGAAGGAAAGCGGCATTAGATAAAAAGTAAACGGTTAAAATGATTTTTTTCGGGTAAAAAAGAGATAAAAATTTATGGTGGAATGAAAAAAGCAATGGTGTTAAATCTTCCAGCTAGTGAGCAAATAACTCGCAGATACATGTGTTCTTATGTATCGCCTGAGAGTTTAATGCCTCCTCTTGAACTTATTTCTTGTGCTGCTATAGCCCGGGAATGGCATGGTGCTGAAGTAATATTGGTAGATGCTATAGCTGAAAGAATGACATTGACAGATGTTGTTACCAAAATTAAAAACTTCAAGCCAGACATAATTATTTCTTTGACAGGTTTTGAGTGTTTTGAAGAAGATATGGATACTATACGAGACTTAAAGTTACAATGTCCTGAAAACATTTTTGTATTATTTGGTCACTATGCGACACATTTTCCTGAAGAAACACTCCGTCATTCCAAAGCTGATTATGTGATTTTGGGAGAGCCTGAACTGGTTTTGAATGACTTGATTAAAGCATTTGATACTAATCAGCCAGTATCATCAGTATATGGCCTTGCATTCTTACAGAATGACTCAACAGTAATCCATGGTGAAATGGGAAGAATAAAAGACCCTAATGAATTGCCTGTTCCTGCTTATGATTTACTCCCCAAAGGGAAATATTATGAGCCACTTTTAGCTCACCCTTATGGGATGATTCAAACTGTTCGTGGTTGTCCCTATAAATGTAATTATTGTGTTAAATCATATGGTACAAAACTATCTCAACTCTCAACAGACCGTGTAATACATGAAATGAAACAGTGGGTTAATTTATTTGGTGTGAAGTCAATACGTTTTATTGATGATACTTTTACAATTAACAGGCAACGAGTAATTGATCTTTGCAAAGCAATTATTGAAAACAGAATTAACGTGGAATGGGCCTGCTTAAGCAGAACAGATAATTTAGATAGAGAGCTATTAAGTTGGATGAAAAAATCGGGATGCAAACGAATTTATTTTGGTATCGAAAGTGGCAGTCAAAGAATGCTTGATATTTATAAAAAAAACGTGAAGGTTGAGGATGCCTTAAGCGCATTGATTTTGTGCAGAGAAGCTGGTATAGAAACAGCAGCGTTTTTTATGAGTGGGCACCCTCAGGAAACTGAAAAGGATTTTGAAGAAACACTTTCCTTTGCCAAAGCAGCCAATCTTAATTATGCATCATTTAATCCTCTTACTCCATATCCAGGAACTGGACTATTCGATGAAGTAAAAGATAAAATAAGCTTTTCTATTTACCCTTATAAAAATGAATGGAAGAAAAACTCTGTATACGATGATTTTGCCCGAAGGAAAGAGCTTTTTTATAAAGGTTTTTATATGCGTGTGAATTTCTTCACCAAGAATATACCGACACTTCTAAATAATTCCAATCAAATTTTCAGTATGGGTTTTGGTTTACTTCGATATTTATGGTGGGATAAGAGATTTGTGATATCAGGCTTAAAAGGGGCTAGAGATAAATGAGTAGGATCGTAAAAATACTAAGTGTTCTGAACCTTGGTCTTATTAGCTTTTTGTTGGTTTGGTGTATTGGTTGGCTTTTTGTCGGTGCTTACTATTCTTTCCCAAATGCCGAGGATTTATCCCTTACCTATGTTTCCAGAGAGAGTGGCGTTTGGTATTCTATCAAAAGTTTGTTGATTTCATATGATGGAAGATATTTCACTAATTTTTTACATGCCATAAATCCTTTGGCATTTGATTGGGTAGCAGGATATAAGTTGATGCCGGTAATTGGTATTCTATTTTTTATTTCTTCACTTTGGTTTTTTTTTTTTACAATCTTCAAAACACCGTATAAACTAAACCTTTTACTGTTTTCTATATTGTTTTCAGTAGTTCATTTTGCTTTGGCTCCATCGCTTCCTCATGACCTATACTGGATGGTGAGCAGTTTTGTTTATCTGTATCCCTGGGCTTTTACGTTTCTATGGGTTGGGGCATATCTTCGTTATATTCATTGTGATGTATATCTGTTTAAGATATTATGGTTTTTATTTACAGTAATTGCTATGATATGCTGTATCGGTATGAATGAAATGTTTTTAGTAACAAACGTTGTACTGATATTATCCATTTTATATTTATCTCAAAAGGCAAGCCGTCAAAAATTAATTGATACCATACCTATTGTGATAATTGGGGTAGCTTGTATCGTATTTTTCATAACATCTCCGGGAATCTCCCTTCGGATGGCATCAAATATACCTGATGGGGGAAGTCTGTATAATTTCAAGGGAATAGTGCAGAGCATTATTGACTATAAATTAACTTCCATCAATTTCTTTTTTAATGGTATTGCATTTTTTTCATTTCTATTGGTTTTAATTCACACAAGCGGAATTCAATTCAGGTACAACATGCCGGAGGTTTTCTGGCGAACGAGATATTCAATTTCGCTATTATTTTTTTTATTAATAATCGCTTGTTTAATGACAATGGCATATTACCTTCCTATGCAAATTGACTCTGGCTATCCTGACAGAATTTTTAATTCAGTGGTCATATTGCAACAGCTTATTTTTTTTGTTTTGACTCCTGTTATACTCTTTAAGCTGGATATAATTAATAAAATATCATCCTCAATCAGTATCAGGCAAACCTTAACTTTTTTCTTGTTATTGCTTCTTATGGTTTTGATACTTAAACCAGGAAACAACATTTCAGAAATTTATAAAGAGTATTGTTCAGGTATTTTTGATAAGTATAACCGCAACATGAATCAACGATATTCAGCAATAATGGAGGCAAGGGGAAAAGATGACTGCTGGCGAATAGCTGTGCTTGATAGTTTGGAAATTCCGCCTCGTACTATTTATTATGGCCCAGATATAGTAACCAACAGAAAAGTTGATTATTGGAATGCTTCTTACGAAGTTTATTTTAAAATTGATGAAGTTAGGCTTCAAGGAGATACCGTCCAAAAATGTTGTTTTAAGAGTATATGATTAAAAGTCATTCATCTGTTTATATTATATGGTCAATAGCGATTATTGTTGTTTGTGCCATTATAGTTATCCAGATAGAGGTACATAAATTTTCTCGCGCATCACAATTTGCTACTAAAATTGTGATGAATGGTAAGATAAAAAGAAACTTTGAGTCCTATGATAATAAGCTGCTCTTAGATATTGAACAGCAATTACAATGTGCTCAAACAGATAATTTTGATTGGGTAAAAGAGTTTAAAAAGGATTCTACTTCTTATCCTAGGAATGTTTTTGAATATTCAGTAAAATATATGATGAAAACACGCAGTTTTACCAATATAATAATGGTAGCAGATTCCACACTTGAAATAGAGATTGCAATGAATGATACAAAACCATTTAAAGTTTTATTTCAATTTATACAAATTGGCGATTCAGCCGCTTTGATAAGTGTTGAAAATCTTTGTCCTCTTTTTAAGAAAATAAATTGCTACAAGAAATATGAAAGATCAAACATTCAATGAAAATCATCACCCAATTTTAAAAAAAGTTGAGGCGCTTATGATACTAATGATATTCATATTCGGATATGGAATGCTTGCTATTGGAGCATGGCATACATATCCCAATGCCGAGGAGTTTGAATTATCAGCAGCGCCCCGTGATGTTGGCATCATACGTTCTTTAGTTGACCTTATGATTAGTTATGATGGCAGATATGCTACCAATATTATGCATGCCCTTAACCCTTTGACTTTGAATTCGATATATGGATATAAGCTAATGCCAGTTTTGTCAGTTTTTATCTTTGTTGTCGGATTATATTTATTTTTAATTCCATTCATAAATTCACAGAGGGGGTATAATATTTTTTTATTATCTGCTCTTTTCACATTGCCATTTTTTGCATCTCTTCCTTCACTAGTTTGTTCTTTATATTGGGTGGGAGGAGCTTTTGTGTATTTGTATCCTTGTATATTTTTTATGCTATTTGCTGCCTCCTTAATATCTTATGTCCGATGCGAGCGAATATATGAGAATTTATATTTTTTAATTTCAGTATTATCCTTAATTGGTGGCATTGGTTTCAATGAAATGTTTTTGCCCTTTTATTCAATTAGCCTAACTGTATTATTGTACTTTTTTTGGCATGAAGATCAGAGGATTTTTTTTAAAATTCTACCAGTAACTATAATTGGATATACCAGTATATTGTTTTTTGTATTCACACCAGGCGTTTCTTTCAGATTAGAAAATTCTGAAGCTACAATATCGATGCAGTTATTTTCAAATAATTTTAAAAATCTGTTTATTACATTATTTGAGGCAGTATCCAAACCAATTACATTCTGTATTTTTTTATATACAGCTGTTCTTTTTAATCAGAATGTAATTTATTTAAAAAGGAATATCAGCCTGACACATTCGATTTATTTTATAATCGGAATATTGTCAATCGCTTACTTGATGGCATTTGCATACTACTTTCCTAAACGCGAGTTGTCTGGATACCCAGAGCGCATATATCCTCCTATACTTTTTTTGTGTTTGTTTACTTTTTTTTTATTATCTGGGAAGTTGATTAGTATTTCTAATAGAACTCGAAGTTCTTTGTTGTTAAAAAAAATCCTACCTTATTTAAAACCTACTTTACTGGTTATTATTTTATTCAATATGATATTTGGCAATAATAATATTGCTCTTTTGTTTAGTGACTTCCGTTCCAGAAAAATGCAACATTTTAAGGATTTTATGGATAGTAGAATTTGTAAACTAACAGAGGCTTCGCAATTAAAAGGATCCCATAATATCGTGCTAATTCCTAAATTGGATGAGGATGGTTATCCTACATCAATATATAAGTATCCTGATGTAGAAGTGGATCGACAAAACTCTATTTGGAATAAATACCATGAAGAGTATTTTAAGATAGATGAAATAATTGTTTCAGGAGATACAAGTAATAGGTTCAAATAAAAAAATGCGCATCAAATATTTTTTCATATTCGTAATAATAATTGGTCAAATTACTGTTGCCACTTATACCTGGAGAGAAGCAAAGCAAGTAAGGATTGTGCAAGCTATTTTCGATGAATCAGGGCAAACCAGTTTTTTTACAGAAAAAGGGGAATCTCAGGTTTTAGCATCATTCAACTGCCTGAATGATGACGCCAAAAAATATTTTTCATTACAGGATGATAGAATTTCAGATGACGCTGCTTATATAAGAGTTATTGGAAATGTGTTTCAGCCATACCCCACTCATATATTGCAAACCAGAAAACACAAAGATTGCATTGAGATTGATATTTTATTTAACTTGACAAAGCCGATTGTTATAACGGTTACTATGCTGCGAGAGTATAATCAATATAAGATAGATAATATTAAAAATCTTTGTGAATTATTTGGGTATGTGAATCTTTATTTTGAAAAAAGAAAAGAATTGAATGGTGAAATCTAAAATAAATATTGGTTTAATAGGATATGGGTATTGGGGGAATAATATTCTAAGAAAGATTATTGAGCAAAAGTATTCAGACAAAATAGTTGTTTGTGATGTTAATAGTAGTCGTATAGAAATGTTGAACTCGACATTTTTTCGTGTTGAAACAACAGTCAGTTACGAAGATATTTTAAATGATCAGGAAATTGATGCTGTAATAATTGCTACACCGACTTCAACTCACTTTGACTTGGCCAAGGCCTCTTTAATTAATGATAAGCACGTATTAGTTGAGAAGCCTCTTTGTACATCTCTTTCTGAAATTGAAGAATTAATCTCTATTGCAAAAGCTAAAAGATTAGTGTTGATGGTTGATCATGTTTTTTTGTATAATCCTGTAGTTAGGCTTTTAAAGGAATACATGACTCGGGATTTTTTTGGAAGTATCAATTATATTGATGCGACCCGTATAAATTTAGGGATTTATCAAAATGATGTAAATGTTTTGTGGGATTTGGCTTGTCATGACATCTCAATTGTTAATTATTTAATTGAAGAAAGACCAAATGAAGTAAGAGCTGTGGGCAGGATTAATCCTAATCATGGTGTAGAAGATATAGCTTATTTATTTCTGTATTATGTTTCCGGACTTCTTGTTCAGATAAACTCTTCATGGGCATCGCCAGTGAAAATGAGGAAAATGATAATAGGGGGAGAGAAAAGAATGATAATTTATGACGATATAGAGTCAACAAACAAATTAGTCATCTACGATTACGAACATTCTACATCGCCAGATGATAAAAGTTCAAAGCTTATTGATTATAGGCTTGGCGATATTACAATTCCCAAATACGAGCTTTCAGAAGCATTGAAGAATGTTATTGATGAATTTTACAACTGTATTTTATCGAATAAAAAACCTGTTGCTGATGGGTATAATGCTATGGAGGTAGTGAGTATTTTGGAAGCTGCCCAAGAATCGCTGAAACTAAATGGCTTAAAACTTCCTTTGTCTTGGAAATAGCATTAATAATATTTTGTTATAATGAAGAAGGTGCTGTTGCAAATACAATTTCTTCAGCTAAAATGTTTCTCGAGCGTTTTGCAGATAGGTTTCAGATTATACTTGTGAATGATGGTAGCGTTGATAATACAATGAAAATCTGTTCTGAATTTTGCTTTTCAGATAAGAGGATTTCACTTATAAATCATGAAAGAAACGTTGGTATAGGAATGGCTTTAAAAAGTGGATATGAGTTTGCAGAAATGGAATATGTATGCGCTATACCTGGAGATGGACAATTTGATATTTATGAATTGAGCGCAATTAAACCTTTTACAAACAAGGTTTTTTATTCTTTCTATCGAACTCAGACAAACTATAGTTTTTATAGAAAAAGTCTTACTAGGTTTAACAGACTGTTTAATCAGCACGCCTTAGGAATTTATTTGCGTGACGTTAATTGGATTAAAGTATACCGCAACGAGCAGTTAAATGCTATAAAGCCCGAATTAACCAGCTCGTTGATTGAAAGTGAGATATGCGCTAAACTGTATAAGTCAGGAATCACACCTATTGAAATACCATCTAAGTATCTGAATCGCAAGTCTGGTGTTTCCAGAGGCGGAAGCTGGTTTACCCTTAAAAAAGCTATAGCGGATATTGCAAAGCTTTGGATTGTAGTGATAAGATTTAAGCCGAATATTAGGTTTTAAAATATCGAGTCCAAAATTAATTAGGATCCATCGAGATAATAAAACATAAACTATTTGATACTTCAGAAGAGGTTATGATTAGATTTTTTTACATTGCAAGACTGGGAGTAATAAAATCTCAAGAATGGGCAAATATTTGAAGAATAAAAGCGTTCTGTAGAAGCCATGAAAGTGAGGAAAATAAAAAGCGGAAACTTCAATGCTGTTTCAGCCAAATTAACTAAAACAAATTTTTTAAAAGCAAGCAATTTTTGGGGAATTATTATTTTTGTTTATGCATTTATGTTGTATGCGAACACCATTTCCCATGAATACAACCTAGATGATGTACTGGTAACTCAAAACCACAGATTAACTTCTAAGGGAATATCTGCACTTTCTGAGATTTTTAAATCTCCATATTATCAGGATGATATGGGATACTCATACGAGTATCGACCAATGGTTCTTGCAAGTTTTGCGATTGAGCATGCATTTTTTGGGGACAGTCCGCACTTAGGCCATTTTTTTAATGTACTGTTGTTCGCCATTTTATGCTTGCTTATTTTTAAAGCGTTGCTTCAGATATATGGCAAGAGGTATCTATGGTTCATCGTAGGAGTGTGTTTGCTTTTTGTTAGTCATACAATCCACACTGAAGCAGTTTGCAGTATTAAGAACAGAGATGAAATTCTTGCGTTTTTATTTGGCATAATCTCATTGCGGTTTTCATTTGTATTCATAGATGGAAAGAAATGGGCACTTATATTGATTCCGATGTTCTATGTCGCATCTCTCATGAGTAAGGTTACAGCGATGTCAATGATTCTTATCGTTCCTATTTTTATTGTTTTGTATAGAACCCCTTCATTTCTCTCATATTTGAAAATGATTATTTCTATGATAATCCCCAATCACTTTTTTATTACAAATATTGGGAGTTTTGAAAAGCATATTTATATAAGCATTGCGATACTTTTAACGCTAATATTGTTTTTTGTAATAAATAATTTCAAACATGTTAGTAGTCAGATTTATTGCTTTTTCAAAGTTGTGGTTTTATCAATAAGAGACAATCTCAGATTATCTCTTAATTCATTTAAATTCGAAACCATTGAGTCATTTTCATTTTTGCAATTTAGCGAAGGTTATAAACTTCCTTGTTTTAAGTATTTGATGTTTCCTTTTGCTTTTTTCTTATTGTATTTAGCCTTGTTTTTTTCAAATAATTTTGCCGCAGCAATTCCCTTTCTTTTTCTACTTGGATTCGGAATAGTGTTTTTAAAAGAAGAGTATCGCATTTGGATGATTATATTCTTTTCCACGTCACTCTTTATTACGAATTTTTTTATTCTAAATCATGCTGCGTGGGGCTATAACAACAGCTTAATGATGTTTCTCTTGTTTTATTTATTCAGTAATGTTCGATATAGATGGATTATAGCAACAATAGCCTTTTTATATTGGGCAGTGGGTATGACATCCCTATGGGAACAAAATATTACACCTTTGTTATTTTTATTTTTTTTATCAACAAAAAATAGAAAATGGAACATTTTTATTCAAATACCAGTTTTTCTATTTTATTCTATCAAACTATTTCCATTATCAGCAAACAAAAACATATGGGTTGAAATTAACGATATCATTATCCCCTTTTTCTTTGTTCTACTTAATTTCGACAGAGTAAGGAAAATTGCTACTCCCTTTTTAATTGTAGTTATATCTTTTCTTATTAGTTATGATCTGTATTTTGGTAGTCGAACAAAAGGAAAGATTCATCAAGAATCCGAATCAAATATTCAATTAGGAGTTTCCCAAAGCAGTAGATATAGTAATCTTATTCCCACCGGCAATGATCGTATCCTTGGCTTTATCGAGCAATCAATTCAGCCAACAGATATTTGGCAGGTAAAGATCGGAACATCCGCTTCAATATTGCTGAAGTATTTTCAAAAAGTTATTATTCCTTACCCTTTAGCTTTCTATTATGGATATAGCGAAATTGAGCCGGTCTCAATTACAGAAACAAAACCTTTAATTGGAGTAATTGTCTATTTGATGTTATTTCTCTTAGCTGTATATGGATGGTTTCGCGATAAAATTCTTGCATCAGGTATTCTGATTTATTTGTTCTCCATTATCTTTTTTGCCAACTATTTTGCTCCTGTGCCAGGGATGTTTGCGGAGAGATTTCTTTTAATACCTTCACTTGGATTTTGTATCATGCTAGTCTGGGCATTAGGAAAAATATTTCGAATTGACTTTTCCAAGAACATAGATATAAAAAAAGTAGCTCCTGCACCGAAATACACCTTTATTGCAATTTTACTAGCCTATGCTGTTCTCACCTTTTCCAGAAATATGGATTGGAAAGATCAGGTTACACTATTTCGACATGATATAAAGAATGTTCCAAATTCAGTTCAAGCAAATAATCTTCTTGCAACAGCTCTAATGGCAAAGTCTGTTTCAACACAAGATATTAATGAATCAAGTAGTTTGCGTCAGGAAGCCAAA
>CANHIG010000042.1 GCA_947461105.1 Bacteroidota bacterium
ATTCAGACTATAGATGCCGTGATTCGTTTTCTGCAAAATAAAAATAGCACATTGGCGCACTCCATATGCGACCGAACTTTTTTGCCTGAAGCTTCGCGCTTTAAAGAGTTGGAAGATTTGGAATGGGCATTTGGCACAATGGGCATTCAGGACAAAGCGCGCCACTTTGCTACACTTTATCTCGAAGACCTGGGCGATTTGATTAAAGAATCTGCCGATTCCCATTTTGGTTTTAGTCGCTATGCAGAAAGATTGGGAAGAACAGCCACACATTTCGATGAACTGCATCAGTCGCTGCTTGCACCAAACACTATTGTATCTGATATTTTAGAAAAACTGTTAGCCGAAAAAATTCAGCGCTGGCAGCCAACGGTTGTATGCTTATCTGTTCCTTTTCCCGGAAATTTATTTGCTGCGCTGAAGTGCGGACAGTTTATCAAAAAGCATTATCCGCATATAAAAGTAGTGTTGGGTGGCGGTTATGCCAACACAGAATTACGTTCGCTGCGCGAACCAAAGGTTTTTGATTTTCTGGATTTCGTTTGTCTGGATGATGGCGAAGCAGCTGTGCTTTGTTTGCTGGAATACATTAAAGGCAAGCGCGAACAGCAAGATCTTAAACGCACTTTTCTGAGCGAAAATGGCGAAGTGATTTATTGCAATGCCGCAACCGAAAAAGATGTTCCGCAAAAAGATACAGGCACTCCCGACTACAGCGATTTACTTTTGGAGGAATACATTTCTGTGATTGAAATTGCGAATCCTATGCACAGGCTATGGAGTGACGGAAGATGGAATAAACTGACTCTTGCGCATGGCTGCTATTGGGGTAAATGCAGCTTCTGTGATATTTCGCTTGATTACATAAAAAAATATGAACCGCTCACTGCCGCTTTGATTTGTGACAGGATGGAAGAAATCATCTCACAGACAAATCAAAACGGATTTCATTTTGTAGATGAAGCCGCTCCGCCAAAATTGCTTCGCGAATTATCGCTGGAAATTCTTCGTAGAAAATTAGTGGTAAACTGGTGGACGAATATTCGTTTTGAAAAAACATTCTCAAATGATTTGGCTATATTGATGAAAGCGAGTGGTTGCATTGCAGTTGCCGGAGGACTGGAAGTGGCATCAGACCGTTTGCTGTTTATGATGAAGAAGGGCGTTACCGTGGCGCAAGTAGCGCGTATTGCAGATGGCTTCACCAAAGCCGGAATTATGGTGCACGCTTATCTGATGTATGGCTTCCCGACTCAAACAGCACAAGAAACAATTGACTCATTAGAAATGGTGCGCCAACTTTTTGAAACTGGCGTATTGCAATCAGGTTTCTGGCATCGCTTTGCCATGACGGCTCATAGTCCTGTTGGGTTAAAACCTGCACAGTTTGAAGTAGAAAGAGTTGGTCCCGATTTTGGAGGCTTTGCTGATAATGATTTGTTTCATGAAGACCCCAAAGGCGCTGAACACGATTTGTTCGCAGAAGGGTTGCGCAAGTCTCTGTTCAATTATATGCACGGAGTGGCTTTGGATTTTCCGTTGCAGGAATGGTTTGAACATGAAGTGCCGGAAACAACTGTTGCTCCTGATTTTATTGAACAAAGTCTTAATGAAGAAGAGAAAACACCAAAGCCTGCAAACATAGTTGTGTGGATTGGCAATTTGCCAACGCTTAGCATTTTTGAAGCTGAGCAAAAAGGGCAGCAAATAGAAATCGCAGAGCTGGATTTTTTCGATAAAAAGAAAGACTGGATTTTGCAAACCAGAGCTATTGACGGACAATGGATTGAATCCGTAATGCCAAAGTTGATTGTAGTCAATCAAATTTATATGACTTACAAAGAACTTTCAGAAAGCTATGAAAGTGCTACGGATAAAAAGTTTGAAGATTTTATTTCTTCGCCAGCATGGCAATTGCTTCGTGAAAATGGTTTATTGATTTTATAACTGTGTCAATAATTGCATATCTTCATAAAAATCAATTTATGAAGTACATGCTGTTGTATCTTGCAATCATCGCTAACATACTTACTAATGTTGGCTTCAACTTTTCGGCAATACACGATAAAGATCCTCAGAAAAAATGGGGATTCCTTGCAATAGGATTGGTGTTTGGTTTGATTAACTCTGTTCTGTTTACAGAAAGCTTGAAATATATTTCATTGCAAGTAGCCAGTTCTATATTTTTCTCAGTAACAATTGTAGGATTGTTTTTGGTAGCGCATTTTTATTTCCATGAACCGGTAACTACAATGCGTATAGCAGGAATTTTTGTGATTACGGCAGGGGTGATTATGGTATCACTAAAATAGAAATGATTCTTTTTTTATCCCAGAATAAACATCAGACCGGCAATTAATGAAGTAGCGCCAAGCCCTGTCATTCCATATAGGCCAATGTGAAAAGCATTATCAAATCCGTTCTCTCATTTATATTCTAAGTACTCATCAGCTACAGATTCCATTTTCAGCGACACTAAATCGCGCACATAATTTTGATACACTTTCCACGGATGAGCTGATCCTTGTTTCGGTAAAACATCTGCTGCGCGCAACACATAACCTGCATTGAAATCCAGTAATGGTTCTGATTGGAATTTGTTTTTATCGAATCGAGGAGTGCAGGTGGTGTAGTGGTGCGCATCCATGTAGTTCAGCACTTTGCTCACAAACTGGCAGCTCAGGTCGCACTTCAGCGTCCACGATGCGTTAGTGTAGCCGATTGCAATGGCAAAGTTCGGTACATCGCTCACCATCACTCCGCGGTAAGCATGTGTTTTGGAAGTGTCACCTAACAGACCGTTAATGTGCATGGTCATGCCGCCAAGTAGTTGCAGTTTCAGTCCGGTGGCAGTTACAATCAAATCTGCTTCCAGTTCTTTGCCCGATTTCAGTAAGATTCCTTTTGGTGTAAATCGTTCAATTTGGTCAGTTACTATTTCAGCTTTACCTTCTTTAAGTGTTTTGAATAAATCTGAATCGGGCACTAAACATAAACGCTGATCCCAAGGGTTATATGGCGGGTCAAAATTTTTCATGTTATAGTCTTTACCCATTTCTTTTTTAATTCCCTTTTGAATGAGCCATTTCACTGTATTTGGCCATTTGCGGGTAGCGCCATAAAATGCGATACCCATTAAAATGTTTTTCCAACGTGCAAGTTCATAAGCTGTTTGTTCGGCTAAAACCTTTCTGAAAAAATTGGCGATTTTATCTTTGCTTGGCATGCTGACAATATAGGTTGGCGAACGTTGCAGCATAGTTACTTTTGCAGCTTTCTTTGCCATTTCGGGAACAAGTGTTACAGCCGTTGCTCCACTGCCAATAATTACCACTTTTTTGTTTTCGTAATCAATATCCGAAGTCCATTTCTGCGGATGAACTATTTTCCCCTGAAAACTTTCGCTACCGGCAAAGTCTGGCGAGTAGCCGTTTTCATAATCATAGTAACCACTGCACATCATCAGAAATTTACATTTCAGTTCTTTCTGCTTTGCATTGGCATGAGGTGCAATTTTCAGCGTCCACATTTTTTCTGCATCGCTCCATAAAGCATCTGCTACTTTATGGTTGTACTGAATTTTTTTATCAATGCCGAATTTGGCGGCTGTGTCTTTGATATACTGGAGAATAGAAGGACCGTCAGCAATGGCTTTTGGGTCTTTCCAGGGATTGAAGGGAAAGCCGAGCGTGAACATATCTGAATCGGATCGAATACCCGGATATTGAAACAAATCCCAGGTGCCGCCCATGGTTTCGCGCCCCTCAAGAACGGTGAACGTTTTGTTCGGGCAATCTGTTTGAATATGATAAGCTGCGCCAATTCCTGAGAGGCCTGCGCCTACGATGATGACATCATAGTAATTTTTGTCTGATGTTTCCATTTGCTGTTGATTGAGAAATAAAGGCAATTTATACAAAAAGAAATCTTTGTTTGTGAATTGCTACCATAAACGAAATATTATCAGTGAATTTCGTTGTATCTTCATTTTCTACTAATTAAATAAAATGACAAAAGCAGCAGCATATAAGCCAATTACCAAACTCAATTTTATTGAACTATGGAAAGCCCGGGCTGACAGATTTGGACTCATGGCAAAGTCGCCTTCAAAATATCCTGATGTTTTTGGATTCAAAGTTCCGGGGCGTGATGTTATCGTTGTAAATAATCACGAAATGGTGCAGCACATGTTGGTACGCAACATGCGCAATTACCAAAAAGACCATGGTTACAAAGTGCTTGCGATTTTACTCGGCAAAGGACTCATCACTAATACTGATCATGCCAGCTGGCGCAAACAACGCACATTGCTGCAACCGCCATTTCACCGAGAGAGCTTGCAAAATATGTGCAACATTGTAGCTACTTCAGTGGAGCAATTGCTGCAAAGATGGAAAGCAAAAGAAGGTAGTGAAATTAATTTCACGCATGATATGGCTCGGCTTACCATTGATATTGTTTGTAAAACATTGTTCACTTCCAACGTAACTGACGAGCAGATAAAAATGGTTTGGCGCAATCTGAATTATATGAATACCATTGGAAGCAAAATGGCGATGAATCCCATGCATATTCCTTTTAAGTATCCACTGCCACGATATATCAAAGGCAGAAAATATATTGCCGAACTTGATAAAATGATCTACGGGATTATTCGCAACAGAAAAAACGAAAAAAATCCCCCACGCGATTTGCTGCAACTACTGATTGAAGCGAAGTATGAAGATGGCTCATCTATGACTGATGAACAAATCCGCGATGAGGTAATGACGGTGTTTCTTGCCGGTCACGAAACTACGGTGAATGCGCTTTCATGGACATGGTATCTGCTAAAGCAAAATCCTGATGCTGAGCAAAAATTATATGAAGAATCAAAACAGTATACAGATAAAAATCCGGGCTTCTACGACATTCCGAATCTGAAATATGGCTTTGGGGTAATGAATGAATCTATGCGCATTTATCCGCCTGTTGCCGCTATCGGCAGGGCAGCCGTAGAGAGTGAGGAAGTGAATGGCTATTTCATCAAAGCAAATACTATAACGCTCATTAATATTGCCGGATTGCACCATCATCCTGCAAACTGGGAAAATCCTTTTGATTTCAAGCCAGAGCGATTTGAGAACTTCGACATGAAAGGTGACAACCGTTTTATCTTCATGCCATTTGGTGGCGGGCCGCATATTTGTATCGGCAACAATTTTGCCATGATGGAAATGCAACTGATTAATGCGATGTTCTGTGCAAGAGTAGATATGGAATTAGTGAGCAAAGAAGTAAAAGCCGAACCATTGATTACGCTGAAGCCTGGTGATGGGATTATAGTAAAGCTGAAAGCGATAAAAGTATAGCCCGAAATCTTGCTTACTATTTCTTTTCAGCATTCAAATAAAAACTCAGCGCTCCGCTCGGACATTTTTTACTTGCTCAATCAGCTTTTCGGTATAGCCGTTTTCAGGTTTTATCCAAGGGGTTTCACGAGAATTAAATACTTCAGGCAAACCGCGAACACAATTTGCTGAATGAGTACAAAGCGCATTTTGCCATACGATGGTCACTTCGCCATTGGTATATTCTTTAGTTACTTCTTTCATCTGAATTGTTTTATTGAATATAAATGAATAATTGCAATTCAAAAACTTTTTTACCCTTGCTTTCTTTTCATAATTGCTATTTTCATGAGATAAATTTCTGTGTATGAATTTTGAACATTCTGATAAGGCAAAAGAGATGATAAAAAAAGTTCGTCAGTTTTTGGATGAACATATTTTACCTCTTGAAAACGAATATCTGAAAGAACAGCGCTTTGAAGACCCAAACTGGAAAGGCTGGACACTTGACCCGCGGGTAGAAAAGCTCAAAGAGAATGCAAAAGCAGCCGGATTATGGAATTTGTTTTTGCCGCCACTCAGCGGATTGTCTAATCTGGAATATGCTCCAATAGCAGAAATTACAGGACACTCACTTTTAGCTCCTGAAATATTTAACTGCAATGCACCCGATACCGGCAACATGGAAGTATTGTGGAAATATGGCAGCGATACACAGAAAGAGCAATGGCTCAAACCTTTACTTGATGGGAAAATCCGTTCCGCATTTTGTATGACAGAGCCTGACGTAGCATCCAGCGATGCTACTAATATGCAGGCCACTATTGTGGAAGATGGTGATGATATTATTCTGAACGGAACTAAATGGTGGAGTACGGGAATTGGTCATCCGAATTGCAAAGTGGTAATATTCATGGGGCTTTCAGATGCCAACGCTCATAAATATTTGCAACATAGTATGGTTTTGGTGCCGCTGGATGCAGCTGGCGTGAAAGTAGAGCGTATGTTGCCTGTTTTTGGAGGTTATGATGCGCCATACGGTCATGGTGAAGTTTCTTTTACCAATGTTCGCTTACCCAAAACTGCTGTGATTGCAGGGTTGGGTAAAGGCTTCGAAATAGCACAGGGAAGATTAGGTCCGGGACGGATTCACCATTGCATGAGGCAAATCGGTGTTGCAGAAAGAGCGTTGAAGTTGATGATAGCCCGCGGTATGGAGCGCGTAGCTTTTGGTAAGCCACTGATAAACTTAGGCGGCAATCGCGACTTGATTGCTAATGCAAGAATAGATATTGAAATGGCTCGTTTACTCGTATTGAAAACAGCTTTTCTTATAGATACTGTTGGTGCAATGGGCGCTCTGAGCGAGGTGAGCCAAATCAAAGTAATAGTTCCAAATGTGGCTTGCAGAATATTAGATCAAGCCATACAACTATTTGGTGGTAAAGGTTTGAGTAATGATACACCATTGGCAGCGATGTATGCTTATGCAAGAATTCTGAGGTTAGCTGATGGGCCAGATGAAGTGCATCGCGGAGTAGTAGCAAAAATGGAATTAATGAAATACACCCCATCAAACTTCCCCAAAGGGAAAGAAAAATAATGATAAGATGAGTTCAAAATTAATAGACCAACCAAAGGAAGTGCGAGCAGAAGATGCGCTGGATATAAATGCAGTTGATGCATTTGTGAAAGCACACTATCCAAGTGTTCAAGGCAATCTTGAAATAAAACAGTTTAGAGGTGGCGCTTCAAATCTTACCTACCAACTCAACTTTGAAAACATTTCACTTATCCTGCGCACTTCACCAAAAGGAACAAAAGCAAAAGGAGCACATGATATGGCAAGGGAATATAAAATCATGCAGCGTTTGAAGCCGAGTTATCCTTATGTGCCGCAAATGATTGCTTTATGTAGCGATGAATCGGTTATTGGCAGAGAGTTTTATGTAATGGAGAAAATTTCGGGCATCATCCCACGAGCCAATCTGCCAAAGGAATTATCATTGAGCGAAAGAGAAGTTCGAACGCTTTGCACCAATGTGATTGATAAATTGATTGAACTGCACAGTGTAGATATAGAAAGTACAGGGCTGAATGAATTGGGAAAAGGCGCAGGTTATTGTCAGCGACAGATAGATGGCTGGACAGAGCGATACAAAAAAGCAAAAACATGGAATGTACCTTCATGCAATTATGTAATGGATTATCTCAAAGCAAATGTGCCGAAAAAAGAAAGGAGCTGTTTTATTCACAATGATTTTCGCTTTGATAATGTAGTGCTGGATGAAAACAATCCTACGAGGGTAATTGGCGTTTTAGATTGGGAAATGGCAACTATTGGCGACCCGATGATGGATTTGGGAAATTCTCTTGCATACTGGGTTCAGGCAGATGATGATTTCGTTGCACGCCAAACAAGAAGACAACCAACCCATTTACCCGGAATGCTGAAGCGAAAAGAAGTGATAGCATATTATTGCGAGCGAATGGATTTTGATGCCAAGGATTTTACTTTTTATGAAGTGTATGGCATCTTTCGATTGGCGGTAATTATGCAGCAGATTTATTTCCGCTATCATCATGGACAAACGACCAACAAAGCCTTTAAAAACTTTTGGTTTTTGGTGAACTATATGAACTGGAGATGCAGAAAATTGATTTGATTAAAAGCCATCAATCAGTTTAGTTTGAAAAAGTAGTACTTTATGCGCTTATTCAGCCAGCCACCAAGATGTGGTTTTACCAAGAAATGGAATACCCATTATGAAGCCTCTTAACTGCAAATGATTTTCCTTAAGTGTCATCCGACAATTATAATAGTTTCCGCTAGTTGGGTCATAAACTTTCCCACCGCTCAAAAGACCTGGAGCTTCAACTTGCAGGTCAGAAACAATTTTGAGCCCAACTAATTCTTTATGACGAAGCGATTTATCGGGATTCTTGGAGTCGATTTTAGGCTTACCATGAGCGAAAGCATGTTTTATCCAAACCAATATGCCATTGTACTTTCCGTTTGGTTCTTTATATATTTTTATTTTACTCAGGCTATCTTCAGAATACCAAACTCTGCAAAAAGGATCTCCGGCAAACAAAGGGTTGGAGTTCAAAACCATTAATAAGAAAAGGGCAAATATTATTTTCATAAACAGTTAACGTTAATTCATTGAAATATTATTTACCTCCTCTTTTACAATTTCTGTCATTGCATTTGATTGGCTGTAAAATTGGCTATACCATGAGCGCATTTTCATAATAGGCCCATCGCCTTTTACCAAAAGCGGGCGATTGGTAAAGCTCTTTTTCTCCCAAATTGCAATGTCATCTTTAAACTGAGCACCGGCTTCGCCCAATAAATATTTTATTGCAAGCGGAAATGTACCTTTGGGAGCATAAACATAATCGTCCATGCGCAATTTAAGCGGATCAAGAGGCGTAAATGTTTTTACAAGAAGCATTTTCCCGATTTTTGTGTCAAACTTAAAAACAAGAAAGCCCGGCCCGAAATAAGTAACTACCGCCTTGCCTCCGGCATGTGGAATTGGCTGTTTGTTTTTCTTCCAAACCAAATCGGCATAATCAGTAAAATATGCCATGTGTTTTTCTACCCCCTCACAAAACACTATTTCCAATCTGTGTTTTACTTCTACAAACCAATTTGCAAAAGGAATAGTCATGAGTCCGTGTACAAATTCAAAGTGGGCATAGTCTGCTCCGTTTTCCGCAAAATCCTGTAAATGGATTCTCAAAATATCAGACGTTTTTGAGTGGAATTTATATGAATTTATTTCAGGCAAATATCCTTCAGTGCTCCACGAAGGAGCTTCATTCAAGGCATGATGCCAAACTAAAATTAGTCCCCAGTTTTCTTTGGTAATCCATGAGCGTGTAGCGGCATTTGCCGGAATTTCTTTTTCACAATAGGGAATATGGGAGCACTTACCTTTCTGATTAAATTGCCAAGCATGAAAAGGGCATTCTAAATTATTGCCTACTACTTTTCCCTGAGAGAGGTTAGCATTCAAGTGGGGACAATACACATCCAGAACGCCCACTGTTCCATCCTGACCTCTGAAAACTGCAAATTTTTGTCCCAAGGCATCAACCTCTATAACCTTTCCTACAGGAACCATGTCGCTACTGCATAAGCTATACCAACCATTTGGAAAAGGGGGAGGATATTTCTCTGCACGTTTCTTTTCATACTCTTCATCAAAAAGAATTTGTTTCCGCTCTTTCCCATGAATAAAAATCTGATAATAAAGCGCACCTATGAGGATTGTTAGAAGTAAAATAACTCCTATAAAAATTTGTAAAAGCATCTGATAAGAATAAAACAACTTAATGAATAAAAAAAGAGACGATAAAGCTTTTTAAAACATTACAGAAAACTTATAGTTGTCTATAGGTTATTTATGGTCTTACACTTGCTATAATACTACAAATGAGAGTTATTCTTTAACAAGGTTATTTGCTTTTTGAAGTAGGTCTTAGCTTATACATCACAAATCCAAAACCCACTATTAAGTGAAGCATTACTACTGCGAATATTATAGTTGCAGATGTGCTCATTGCTGTGTTATTTGAATGCAAGTATCTCTAATTGGGGATTCTGATTTTGTGACTAAAGTCACATGAGAAAATGATTTGTGTCATTTCATAGTTTCGGAGGTAGTGGGATTAGCATAGAAACTTCCGCCTTGTATTTATCAAAATCAATTCGTGTTTTTCGAAGTTGCTTTTCTTTCATAGGAATAGATGCAAATAAAAACATGAGTGTCATTCCAACTGCGCCAAGCCCTGTCCAAATCGGAGCGTCTGCTCCAAATCCAATTAACGCCATTCCAATCCAGAAAAGTATTTCGCCCAAATAATTTGGGTTACGCGTGTATTTCCACAGACCAATCCTGATACACGTTCCTTTTACCCTGTTTGGATTATTTCTGTTTTTATACAAAACATTATCTGCAAAAAACTCAAATAGTGTTCCGGAAAATGCAATAATATTTCCGGAAAGAATCCATGTATTAAACTCTTTTGCAGTCCCGTTATAAAGAAAGAATAAGCCTGTCATACTCAGGAAAACAATTAGTGTTGGATATAGATGAATAGCAGAAAAATTGACCCATTCAAAATGTTTCCCAAATTGATTTCTGAAGTTTACATAGCGCCAGTCTTCATGCTCCCAACCTGTCCAGCTTCTGTACCAGTTATGCGTTAGCCTCCAAGACCAAAATGAAATGCTGAGTGCGGTAATGTACTCCGCTAAGCTCCATGAATCATGGCTATTTATCCACCACATTAAAAGAAAATAAAATGGAATCACAGACCAGTAGGCATCATACACGCTGCTGTTTTTCTTATAAACGGAAAAAGCATACGCTACGACAGTCATTACTAGGTCTGCAATCAGAAATTTCCATAATTTATTTTCCAGCGGAAGGAGTATATAAGCAATCAATCCGCTAATTCCAATGATTACATAGATTAAGCAGATTTCTAAAAGCGGTTTATCTTTTTTGCTCATTAGGGAAGTTGTGTTTGTTAGAAAAACTATTGTCTGTCTTTGGGTTTTCGCTTTTTAGGCTTGCCGTATTTTGCTTTCATTACATCTGCATGTCTTACTTTCACATTTACTTTTTGATTCTTCAATTTCTTTTCATGAAATGCCGGTCCTGCTGCTTCGCGCTTTGGCGTTCTGGCTTTGCCAATCGGCATTTTAATCACAGGCATTTCATCATAAGTCAATACATCAGAAATTTCTAAGCCTTCCGGTAAATCATGCAAAGGAATTTTCATTTTCATCAGCGCTTCTATAGCTTCGAGATTTTCCTTTTCTCTGTCCGCTATCAAAGTAACAGCTGTTCCTCTTTTATCATATCTGCCCGTTCGTCCTATTCGGTGAATGTGGTTTTCAGCTACATCGGAAACATCAAAATTAATGACGTGAGTGACATCAGAAATATCTAAACCTCTGGCGATAATATCAGTAGCAATTAAAACTCTAAAACTGCCGTCTTTAAAATTATTTACGCTTCTGAAACGATAACCCTGATCTTTATTAGAGTGTATTACACCAATAGTCTCCGGAAATTTAAGCGCCAGTTTTTCATAGAGTGCATCGGCAATTTTTTTGGTAGCGGCAAAAACCAAAACTCTGCTCATGGCTTTTGTATCACTCAATAAAATTTCCAGCAAATTTAATTTGGTGTTGAAATTAGGAACCGCATAACCATATTGCTCAATATTCTCTAATGGCGTTCCGGTAGGCGCTGCTTCAATCTTTATTGGATGATTGAAAAAAGTAGTAATCAAAGTTTCTACTTCATCGGGCATAGTTGCTGAAAAAAGAAGGTTTTGACGCTTTGGTGGCAATAAATCAAGAATAGTAGTAAGCTGCGGACGAAATCCTAACTGCAACATTTCATCTACTTCATCTATCACCAAATGTTTGATGGCTTTTGTTTTTACAGTGCCGCGCATCAGGAAATCAATCAATCTTCCCGGTGTTGCTACCAAAACATCCAAACCATTTTCAATAAGCTTTGCTTGTGTGTTGATGTTTACACCGCCATACACCGCCTCGGCTCTTACACTCATATATGCCGTGAGTTTTTTCACTTGCTCTACCACTTGCACCGCCAACTCTCTTGTAGGCACAAGTATCAAAATCTGAGGTGATACATCTTTTGAAAAAGTCCACTGTCTGATACAAGGCAAAAGATAAGCGAGCGTTTTTCCCGTTCCTGTTTGCGCTATTCCTACCACATCACGTCCAGACATCACCACAGCGTATGCGCGCTCCTGAATAGTGGTTGGTGTATGCAGTCCCATGTCTTTCAGCGCATTCAGCACAGGGGGTTTTATATTTAATTCTTCAAAAGTCATCTTTGATTTTAATTTGCTAAAGATAGAATAAGTAAACAGATTGCGGGTCAGCTTCATCTTTTACTTCCAGGTCTTCAGCGATTTATTTATTCTATGATATAGAAAGCAACAACGCTTTTTCATCGTTTATAGACATTCCTGCTTTGGGAAGTGGCCAGCCAATACTATCGCAATAGCTTATTGTTTGTGATATAGAATCCCTAAAAGAGGTTGGTGTCAAAGAAAAATCATTTAACCAATTATTGCCCTCAATCCTAAGATTGAATGGAAGTGAAAGTGGAAAGGAGTTATTATCAAGCTGCTTTTCTTTCATTATATTCTCATGGAGTACAACTGTTTCTGTGTTCTTATTTAGGATTTCCGATACTACATCAATTGTTTCTTTTAGGCTAATACCGCTATGTGTTATGGCATTATAGATGGGCTTGTGTTCTTTTATTTCAATTGCTTTAAGCAGCCCTGACACCAAATCTTCAACATAAGTAAGGGATAGCAACGTCGCCTCAGGCATTAGTATTTGCTCAGCATGTTTTGCGCGGTATAGCCAGTAATAAAAGCGATCTGTCCAATCATAGCGACCATAAATAAAACTAGGGCGAAGAATAATGCTATCCATTTCAATATGCGATAGCAGTATACGCGCCATAGCTGCTTTTTTCTCACCATAAGCATCAGGTAAGGCTGATATCATTTGCTCCTCTGAGCAGTGGAGCGTCTCATCGTTTTCATAAATAATTTCATCTGCTGAGTTGCCAATCTGAAATACAGAAATTGTAGAGATAAAAATATATCGGCCAACATTGCCACTTAGTTTCACGAGAAGTTGCTCAAATGTTTTTGGATAGTATCCGCTAAAGTCGATAACAACATCCCAGTATTTGTTACATATCTGAAGAATATCTTCCGTCTCTCGACTACCGTTAATTTTTAGCACATCAGGAAAAAGAGTTTTGTTTGATTTGCCTCTGTTAAACAAGGTGATGTCATAGTTTTTATTCAGTAACAATTTCTCCACAAGCGCTCTGCCTGCAAACATAGTTCCACCAAGAATCAAAATCTTTATTTTCATGTCTTTTATATCTTAGAAATAAGCTGACTTATATTTTTCTGAAAACCCAACTCTTGATTCCGCTACTTTTCACTATAGTTTTGTGCATTATTTCAAATCCAAATTTTTGATAAATGATTACGTTTTTGGGGTCTTCGGTTTTCAACCAATATTCGTTTATTCCTTCTGCTTTCATTTGAGCAATACTCTCTTCTACTAAATGTCGGCTGAGTCCTTTGCCTCGTTCATTTTCGACTATGCCTAAACACCAGATATAGCCCATTTTTCCACCTGCATTTTTTTTAATCCATGATTCAGGAACACTGTCGTGGTTCATTAAGCGCAGCGTAGATTTCACGCCAATTTTCAAAGGAATAGTCGCCATTCCTGATTTTATTTCTCGATAAAGTCCTAATGGAAAATTGCTGCCGGGAAGCCAAATCAGCGCACCCTTATTATTTTCTGTTGTAATCACTTTGCCATATTTGGCACAGGCATTGGCGCAATTGCTGTATAGGTGAAGCAGGTTTTTGCTGCGCGCTATTTCATTTTGCCCTTCAAAGGCATATTTCATAAGCGGATAGTGCAAGAAAGCATCTGCTAAAATTTCTCCCGCAAGTTTTGTTTTGTTCATAATCATAAATATAGTCTTAATTATTTGCTGGAAAATTTGAACTCACAAAATATTGGGTCTTGATTGCACTTAACTTTCAGAAATTATTTATCAGACAAAACTTTCTACAGAAATGTTATTGTTTCTAAATCAACCGCGAATACAAGATTTGTTTTATTATGAATCGAAGCATAATCATACATTTAATCAATTATAAAAACACAAACCATGATTCCCGCAAAAGCATACGCAGTCCAAAACGCAACAACACCTCTTGCTCCTTTTACTTTCGAACGCAGAAAACCCGGAGCACATGATGTGCTTATTGAAATATTGTATTGTGGCGTTTGCCACTCCGATATCCATCAGGTTTGCAATGAGTGGGGCGGTTCAAAATACCCGATGGTTCCGGGACATGAAATTGTAGGTCGAATAACAGAAGTCGGTTCGGGCGTGACAAAATTCAAAGTAGGTGATTTAGCCGGAATCGGATGCCTGGTAGATTCTTGTCGCACTTGCTCCAACTGTGAACAAGGATATGAGCAATATTGCGAAACAGGGTCTGTAGGCACATACAATAGCTATGAGTTAGATAAAAAAACGTTGACCTATGGTGGCTATTCAGATAAAATAGTTGCAGATGAAAGTTTTGTACTTCATGTGTCGGATAAGCTGGCATTAGAGCGTGTTGCTCCGCTTTTGTGTGCCGGCATTACTACTTATTCTCCGTTGCGCCAGTGGAAAGTTGGTAAAGGACATAGAGTGGCGGTTTTAGGCTTGGGTGGTTTAGGTCACATGGCAGTAAAATTTGCAGCAGCAATGGGTGCCGAAGTTACAGTTCTAAGCACTTCTCCATCTAAAGAAGCTGACGCAAAAAAATTAGGAGCACACAAATTTGTGGTAACTAAAGATGAAGCAGCAGTTGCTTCAGTAAAAAACTATTTTGATTTTATCATTGACACTGTTTCTGCTCAGCATGATTTGAATCTATATCTGGCTATGCTTCGATTAGATGGCACTATGATATTACTGGGTGTTCCACCGGAAACTCCGCAACTGCAAGTATTTAATCTCATTGGAAAGCGAAGAAGGGTTGCCGGCTCGCTAATTGGAGGTATTAAAGAAACACAAGAAATGCTCGACTACTGCGCAGAAAACAACATTATGTCTGATGTGGAAGTGATTCCGATGAGTGAAATCAATAATGCTTATGAAAGAATTTTGAAAGGTGATGTGCATTACCGCTTTGTAATTGACCTGAAAACATTATAGACGATTATATGCAAACAACGAAGGAGTTAATTCACTTAATCTATTTGAAACAAGAAAGTGAAACGGTTTTTCAGGGAATGAGCAATTTTATGGGAAGCCCTAATGTGTTTGGAGGGTAGGTTGTAGCGCAGGCTTTGAATGCAGCCACAAGAACGGTTCCTGCTGAAAGGCTTTGCCATTCGTTGAATGCCTATTTTATTTTACCCGGCAACCTCAGTTTACCTATCGAATTTCAAGTGCAGAAAATTCGTGATGGCGGAAGTTTTACTACCCGTTTCATCATAGCCAAGCAAAACGATGTTCCTATTTTTGTAATGGCCGCTTAGTTTCAAAAACGCGAAGAGGGATACGAACACCAGATTCAGATGCCAGATGTACCTGCTCCTGAAACACTAACAAGTTGGATAGAAATAGATGCAGAGAAATATCCTGAAATGGCAAATTTGATGGATGCCTATTTAATCATTGACCGACCATTGGAAATGCGTTCTTGAAGGCCGCGAATCAGTTCTGATGAAGCCATGATTCCACATAATCAAGTTTGGTTCAGGTTTAAAGAATTGCCTGAAACGATTGATTGGCCCACCATTCAGCAGTTGATAGCCTATGCTTCCGACTATAATATTCTCACTACAGCATTGCGTCCTCATTCTTTGAAAGCTAATATTGTGAATACACAAGTAGCCAGTTTAGATCATGCCATTTGGTTTCACAACGAAACCGATTTAAATGATTGGATGCTGTTTGATATTACTTCACCTGTATCAGCACATGCACGCGGATTGGCAACAGGCAACATTTTCACCCGCTCGGGAAAGTTGGTGGCAAGCGTATCGCAAGAAGGTTTAATGCGCCCTATGTTTTAATGGAGACAGACGAAAACATGCAAGACACAAACTGATGCTGATAGGCGATGTACATTATCGTTTTGTCACTGACCAGAAAACACTTTATATCAGGATGATAATTATCATGAACCTTGATTATTAATTTTCAAGCAGGCTGTTTGTGATATTGTTATGTTTGCCCAAAATTAATACATGTCTATCATTACAGATTCATTGAAAGAAAGATGCGGAGGTTTATGCGAATTGTGTTCATCAGAAACAGCTGCTACAGCTTATGCGGTAAGTCCTAAAGATAACGATGCGATTGAAAACGAAGTGGCATTGTGCGATACTTGTCTGGCTACGCTTGAAAAAGAAAAAGACAGCAATCACTGGCAATGTCTTGCCGGAAGCGTTTATAATGCCGAGCCGAGTGTTCAGGCATTGAGCTACAGAATACTCTATCAGCACAAAGATGAAGAATGGGCAAGTGATATTATGCAATCGCTTGATTTCAGTGAACAAGTTGTAAATTGGGCATTGAGCGCATTTCAGAAAGCTGATGTTCACAAAGATGCATACGGCAATGTTTTAGAAAACGGAGATAATGTAGTGCTTACTCAGGTATTGAATGTGAAAGGTGCAAACTTCATGGCGCCTAAAGGAACAATAGTGAAAAAGATAAAATTAGTTCACGATAACACAGAGCAAATCGAAGGTAAAGTGAACGAACAGACGATTGTGATACTGACGAAATTTGTGAAGAAGTCGTAATTGTTAGCTAAACGAATTTATAGCTTTTGCTCTCTGTAAACTTTCACCACCAACTCTCCGAAAAAACTGTTTGCCCACGCAAACCAATGCCGCGTAAAATCATTCGGATTGTTTTTGTTGAAACCTTCGTGCATAAAACCTTTGCCACCATGTGTGCTTGTCAGCATGGCAAGACAATGTTTTATTTCGTTATTATCTGTTGAAGTAATTGCACGACCTACAACTCCCAGATGCCATATCATTTCGGCTTTCTTCCATGCCAGATGCGGACTGCCCGTACCCTCTGCAATGCCCGATTTGTAGAAGAAAGGATTTTTTTCGCTTAGCGCAAATTGTCTGCTGTTCCTGTATATTTCATCCGTATAATTTCCATAACCCAGATACGGAATGGTAATTAATCCCGGCACTCCGGCATCATCCATCAGCAAATAATTTCCCAAGCCGTCACATTCATAAGCATACATTTTTCCGAAATCATTATGCTCCACTGTTCCGTATTTGCTCACCGCTGTTTCTATTTCATCTGCAAGAGCAATGCACTCATTTCTAAAAGATTCATCTTTTGATGTGTGTGAAATAATTTCCGCGAGCTGCTTCAGCGAAACCACGGCAAAAAGATTTTCGGGAATGTTGAACAAATAAGTGCAGGCATCATCGCTGTTTCTAAATGCCGAACAAACCATTCCATTTGGTTTCCACGGATTGCCGTAACCCTTGCCCTTCAATGTATCAGTCTCGGAGCCAGCTCTCCTTTCAAAGTGATAAGGCCCGTTATCATTTTTGCGCTGCTGCTCTTTCATGGTCTTCACCACCAGCTTCATGGCTTCGAGCCATTGTGGATCAAACATTTTTGTGTTGTCCGTAGTTTTCCAGTATTGATATGCCAGCCTGATACAAAAGCAAAGTGAATCGAGCTCCCATTTTCTTTCATGCACGCCAGGTTTCATTTCTGTATGGTCGCTTTTCCACGGGCTTATTTTGTGACTGTCTTTATAAAAAGCATTCGCATAAGGGTCGAGTAAAATGCAGCGCGTTTGCCGCCTGATGAGTCCTTCAATCATCAGCGAAAGTGGTTCGTCCTGATTACAAAATTCTATGTAAGGATTTACCTGTGCCGATGAATCGCGCAACCACATAGCATCAATATCACCTGTAATCACATAAGTATCGGGAAGGCCGTTTTTTATTTCAAAGAAAACGGTGGTGTCGAGTGTATTCGGAAAGCAATTTTCAAATATCCACGAGAACTCTTCGTCTTTGCTGTTCTTTTTAAATGCTTCAATGAAATTATCTACAGCACTGCTTCTGAATTTTCTCTTTGACTGTGGCGGACGCGCTGATTTGTATTTGCTGCTTTCCTGACCGAAAATAGACACAGGCATAAACGAGCCGTACAACAAAGCAAAAGATAAGCGGTTAAATTCAGCGCGTGTCATTTCAGCATTTTTTCTTGGAATTCAAGATAGGGAAAGTATGCAGGATTCAATAGCAGAGTATAAGTTTTCACAAACTGGCGCAAGAATGC
>CANHIG010000043.1 GCA_947461105.1 Bacteroidota bacterium
AAGGCGGATATGATTGCACCAAAATGGAGTTGCCAAGTATTTACTTCGATGATGATAAGTACTATATGGAACCAAGTGCAGAAGGAACAATGCACAGCATAGCAGAGCGTCTGCAAATGTGTCCTGACTTTAAGCTTGTTATCTCCGGAAAGGATGGCTCTAAAACAGATAGGAAATACAACGAGCAATTGGCTTATAACAGAAGTGCTACAGTAGTAGACTACTTGGTAGAGAAATATGGCATCTCTCGCGATAGATTCATCGTGAAATATGACGGTGCTCCAAGAGCAAAAAATGCGACTTCTCTAGATTTGAAAAAAGCCAGGAGAGTAGAGTTTAGATATGCTGTGGATGGAGAAACTGGCGAAAGCAATCCTCCGGCACCTCACCCTGGTTTGAAAGCAGGTTCAGATAAGTAATTAATTAAAAAAATACAAATGAAAAAGGACTCAATTTTGAGTCCTTTTTCATTTGTGGAAGAAGCTTAAAATTAGATAAGGGGTTCCTGTTGGGAAAGGCAATGAAAACTACCCAAGCCCCAAATAATATCAGTGGAATCTAATCCTACAACTTTTCTATCTCTGAAACAATCTTGAAGAATCATTAAAGCCTTTTCATCATTTTGGGTGTCACGGAATGTGGGAACTACCACATATTTATTTGCGATGTAGAAATTTGCATAGGATGCCGGAAGTCTTTGTTCTTCATAGATTACAGGCTTCGGCATGGGCAATTCGATAATATTGATTTGCTTTCCGGTTTCCAAACGCATTTTCTTTAGCTCATGCAAATTTTCCTGAAGAATTTCAAAATTCTCATCGCTCTTGTTTTCTTCAACGACAGTCACGACCGTATCTTCATTTATAAAACGAGTGATATCATCAATGTGACCATCTGTATCATCTCCCACAATTCCCTCTCCAAGCCAAAGAATATGATTTATTCCGTAATAGTTTGTCAGATATTCTTCAATCTGCTTTTGATTTAAATGAGGGTTGCGATTTTTATTGAGCAAACAGGCAGTAGTAGTCAGCAAGGTTCCTTTGCCGTTAAGTTCTACAGAGCCGCCTTCCATCACTATTCCGGGATGAAAGACATCAAGATCAAACTGCTTCGCAATTTTTGTCGGAATCACATCATCCAAATCGTAAGGAGGATATTTATCGCCCCAGGCGTTGTAACCCCAGTCAACAATTGCTTTTTTCTTTTGTTCATAATTCACCACAAATGAAGGTCCATGGTCGCGGCACCATGCATCGTTAGTCGGGAATAAATAAAATTCCACATTATTCAGATTGCCGTTTACTGCAAGCAAATGCTTTTCAGCAAATGCGTTCATTACTTCATCAGTAATATTAATACGCACTTTTTGCCCTTCAGCAACTAGCCCAATAAACTTTGCATAAATAGGAAATATGGTATCAATTTTTCCTGGCCAAGATGCTTCCTTGTGCGGCCACGAAAGCCACATAGCTTCCTGCGCTGCAAATTCTGCAGGAAAATGAAGATTTAATTCTTTGGGAGTTGCCATGTGCTTAATCAATATATCGCTTCAAAATCGGATCGTAGCTATCTATTCTTCTATCGCGTAGAAATGGCCAATGCGTGCGATAAAAGTCAGTTTTGTGTAAATCAATTTCTACCACATTGGTTTCTTCATTTTCATGCGAAGCCTGATAAATCACATTGCCAAAAGGATTGGATACAAAACTTCCGCCCCAGAATTTCATCAGCCCGTCCTGCTCATAACCAACACGGTTTACGCTTACCACATGCACCCCGTTTGCTACTGCATGTCCACGCTGTATGGTTTGCCAGGCATTATACTGCTCTGTATTAGTGTCATCATCCTGTGCAGTTGCCCAGCCTATTGCTGTTGGATAGAAAAGAATTTCAGCCCCCATCAAAGCTGTAATTCGTGCTGCTTCAGGATACCACTGATCCCAGCAAATCAACACTCCGATTTTGGCAAATTTTGTCTGGAAAACTTTGTAACCCAAATCGCCTGGAGTGAAATAGAATTTCTCAAAAAAAGCAGGATCATCCGGAATATGCATTTTGCGATATTTTCCCAAGTAAGAGCCATCTGCATCAATTACTGCAGTAGTATTGTGATATAATCCTTCTGCTCGTTTTTCGAATAGTGAGGCAATAATTACTACACCTAATTCTTTTGCAATTGAAGATAACTTATCTGTAGTGGGTCCGGGAATAGCTTCTGCCAATTTAAAATTTTCATAGTCCTCTACATCACAGAAATATAGTGAAGTGAACAATTCCTGAAGACATATAATTTGTGCGCCATCGCGCGCAGCATCTTTAATGCCTTCAATGGCTTTAGCAACGTTTTGCGCTGCATCTTTCTCGCAGCTCATCTGCACTAATCCTACTCTTACTTTGGACATAGTTGATTTTTTGGGTGAAAATAAAAATTAGTGTGAAGAATCTGATAAACATCAATTTTTGCGGGTAACTACAAACTCAATCAAATCTTTAAATGAAGTTTTAGCTTCTGAATCAGGAAAGGTATTGAGCAGCGCCAATGCTTCATTAATGCAATTATTCATCTTCGATTTTGCATACTCTAACCCTCCGCTCTGCTCAATTTGAGTAATGATCCAATTCACTTTTTCAGTATTCGTATTTTCGTTTTTAACGATATAGATCATTTTACGTCTTTCCTCTTTATTTGCTTTGTTTAGCGTGTATATTAATGGCAGTGTAAGTTTCCTTTCTTTGATGTCAATGCCTTTGGGTTTGCCTGTTTCGCTATCGCCAAAATCGAGCAAATCATCTTTTATTTGAAAGGCAATGCCGACCTGTTCCCCAATAGTTTTTAGTTTTTGAATAGTCTCTTCATCTGCACCAGCCGATATAGCTCCGCAAACACAAGCCGAAGCTATTAACGATGCAGTTTTCTGTCGAATAATATCAAAATAAATTTCCTCCTTTATATCCAGTCTTCGGGCTTTCTCCAATTGCAACAATTCCCCTTCGCTCATTTCGCGAATAGTATCAGACAATACATGCAGCAACCTAAACTGCTCGTTTTCTATAGAAATGAGTAATCCTTTTGCCAGCAAAAAGTCACCAACAAGCACTGCAATTTTATTTTTCCAAAGGGCATTGATGGAAAAAAAACCTCTGCGCTTATAGGAATCATCCACCACATCATCATGTACTAAAGTAGCTGTATGAAGTAGCTCTACAAGTGATGCAGCAACATAAGTAGCCTCATTTGTTTCGCTACAAATTTTTGAAGATAAAAACACAAACATCGGGCGCATCTGTTTTCCTTTTCGGGAAACAATATATCGCATGATAATGTCCAAGAGAGGGGTGTTTCCTTTGAGTGACTGCTTAAATCTGATTTCAAACTCCGAAAGCTCGGGGGCTATTACTTTTTTTATTTCGTTAAGCGACTTAGGCATGCAGTTGCGAATGTAACCGAAAATAAATATGAAATGATAAATTAGTAGGCGTAAATAACGCTTTTAAACAATATGAAATGATTAAGAAAAGTATGGTACTCCACAATAAAAATGGGAAAGCGTTTTTGGCAGATATCGCTTATAAAAGGGATGGCATTAATAAGCCTGTTGTGATTTTCGCTCATGGATTTAAAGGGTTTAAAGATTGGGGAGCTTACAACCTGATGTCTGAATATTTTGCAAATGAAGGTTTAGTCTTCGTAAAATTTAATTTTTCGCACAATGGCACCACTATAGAAAAACCAACTTACTTTGATGATTTAGAAGCTTTTGGGAATAATAATTTTTCTATTGAACTGAATGATTACCAGACTGTGATTGATGCCGTAATCGAAAATAGATTTGAGTTGGACGAAGATGATTTTGACAAAGAAAACGTCACAATCATTGGTCACAGCAGAGGTGGTGGCATAAGTATTTTGCAGGCATCAGAGGACAAGCGGGTCAAGAACTTAATTACATGGGGAAGCGTAAATGAATTTGGGAAATTCTGGAAGCAAGACCAGATGGAGCAAATTAAAAAGGAAGGAGTAATTTTTGTACCAAATGCCAGAACAAACCAACAGATGCCAATATACTGGCAGATGTATCAGGATTATTTCGACAATCTGGAACGGCTTCATATCCCAACTCGTTTTAAAGCTTTGGATATACCTATTCTTATAGTTCACGGCACTGCCGATGCGACCGTGTCTTTTTCAGTTGCGGAAGAGTTGTGCAATTGGAATTTAAATGCATTGCTGCTTGCAGTGGAAAATGCCAATCATAATTTTGGTGCAAAGCATCCGTGGGAGAGCAATGAGCTGCCCGGAGATTTGAAGTGGGTAATTGACAAGAGCGTGGCATTTATTAAGCAAATTTAATCTCCGGCAGTTGCCACTGAGGCTATGCTTATTTTTATTCCACTGGCTTTTTTGAGTGCATGAACACAGGCCTCCAATGTAGAGCCTGTAGTAATTACATCATCAACTAATAAAACATTTTTATCTGCTAATTTTTCAGAATTTTTCAGTTTGAAAATACCATCCACATTATCCCAACGTTCGTACTTAGTCTTTTTTGTCTGTGAAATATTCTCCTTCTGCCTGATCAGATTGTTTTCCATTATATTCCAGCCAGTTGCAGCCCCAATCCCTTTGGCTATATAAAACGACTGGTTATATCCTCTCAATCTTTCTTTTTTGAAATGTAATGGTACGGGTATGATAAAATCCTGTTTCGTGAAAATGCTCTCATCGGATTTCAACTTTGTTCCAATCAATTTGCCTAAACGGACACCAACTGTTCGTTTGTTTCTGTATTTAAGCAGGTGAATCAAATCATGAACATGATTATGCTTATTCATAAAGAAGTGTGATGCACAATTTGCTATTTCACATCTGCCCCAAAAAAGCTGAGCTGTTGGGTTGTCAATATGTTTGTAGTAATGGGTGAGCGGTAAGCTCTGAATACATTGATAGCAAATCGTTTCTTCAGATTCAAAAAGGGACTGATGACACAGCACACAATTATTAGGAAATGCTATGGAAAGCACATCTTCGAATAGTAGCGAAAAAGATTTGAGCACATTCATCTCAAACTGAATTTTAATATTTCACTAAGGATTATACTCATCGAATCTCTAAAATAAAACTTTCAGGTTTTATTAATCAATAAATAATCTATAATTATTTGTGCTTTTGCTTTGCCGATTATTGATTCTAATTCGTCTTTAGAAGCTTCTTTAATTTTCTTAAGTGATTTAAAATGCTTAAGCAACTGCTCAAAAGTTTTCTCTCCGATTCCTGAAATTTGATTGAGTTCGGATTTAGTAAAATTTTTACTTCGCTTATTCCTGTGTGCTTTGATTCCGAATCGGTGTGCTTCATCACGCATCTTCTGAATCAGTTTAAGACTTTCAGATTTTTTGTTGATATACAACGGCAATTTGTCTTCCGGGAAATAAATCTCTTCTAACCTTTTTGCAATTCCAACAACGGTTACTTTGCCATATATTCCAAGTTTTTCCAAGCTGTTTATTGCTGCGCTTAGTTGCCCTTTTCCTCCATCTATTATGATTAAATTAGGTAGCGGATGCCCTTCCTCAATCATTCTTTTATAACGCCTGTAAACGGCTTCTTCCATTGTAGCAAAATCATCGGGACCTTCCACGGTTTTTACATTAAAGAAGCGATAATCTTTTTTTGATGGCTTGGCATCTCTAAAAACCACGATTGATGAAACTGCGTTTGTTCCTTGCAGGTTAGAATTGTCAAAGCATTCGATATGAACCGGTAGATCTTTGAGTTTCAAGTCTTCTTTCAATGTTTTCATAATTCTGAATGAAGGATTTTTATCCTCTGCAGTTGCAAGCAGTTTCAGCTTATTTTGTTTGGTGTAAAATGCGTTTTTGAAAGCCAAATCAACAAGCTTCTTTTTATCGCCAATTATCGGAACTGATATTTTTACTTTTTCAAAAGGCAATTCTACCATAAATGGAAGCAGGATTTCTTTTGTGGTCTCAATATCCGCAATCGAAAAGCGCATGATAGCACTTTGCAATATCTCCTCACTCGTTTCGCCCAATACTTTTTTTATTTCAATGGAGCGCGATTGAATAATAGAGCCATTTGAAATCTTCAAATAGCTGACAAATGCAAATTCTTCTGTATCGCTGTATCCGTAAATGTCAAGGTTGCTAAGCAGTGGATTTACTATGGTAGATTTGCTTTGGTAGGTAGTAAGCAATTCAATTTTTTCTTTAAACTCCTGAGCCTTTTCAAATTCAAAATTTGCGGCAAGTTCATTCATCTTAGTTTTTAAATAACTCAGCACTTTTGGGAAGTTACTCTTGAGAATATTCCTGATTTGGTCAATGGAATTATCATAGTCCTGAGCAGTTTGAAGTCCCTGACAAGGGCCCATGCAATTTTTGATATGATATTCCAGGCACACTTTGTATTTGCTTGCTGCGATTGTGTTTTCAGATAAATTCAGATTGCAATTTCGCAATGGGAAAATAGCAATCAACATGCTCAAAATATTTCTAACATCATTTACGGATGTATAAGGACCAAGATATTCCGAGCCGTCCTTTATAATTTTTCTGGTGAGGAATACTCTGGGAAAGCGTTCATTTTTAATTACAATATATGGATAGCTTTTATCATCCCTCAGCATAATATTATACTTTGGTTTGAGTTCCTTGATTAGATTGTTTTCCAATAAAAAGGCATCTTGTTCTGTTTCTACTATTGTGAAATCAATACGATGAATCCGTTTCACCATAGAGATAATCCTGTAGGATAAATCGGTACTTACGAAATAGGAGCTAACGCGTTTTTTTAAATCTTTTGCTTTGCCTATGTACAGTAATTCGCCATTCAGGTCGTAGTATTGATAAACACCCGGTAGTCCGGGGATTTTATCGCGATAGGTTTCTGAAAAAGCTTTGTGATCCAATTCTTTGGCTTAAGTACGGCAAAATAATAAAGTGATGGGTAATACACAAAAGAGCTGGTAATATAAATGATTAACGAATTTTGAAGAATCTGTTCTTTTAATTAATAAAATTTCATTTAGGTTTGACAAAAATAATGAGCAGATGAATACGAATACAATAAGTGAAGGTGGCACAGAGGAAGTGATTGAGAAATTTGCCGGTGGCATGATGAAATTTGACAACAAGTTTTTGGAGCAACGAAGAGTTTTTCTTTGGGGCGCTGTAACTGATGAATCTTCAGAGCGTGTAGTGAACAGACTTTTGTTTTTAGATGCGAATGATCCTGGCAAGGAAATTTATTTTTATATAAACTCACCAGGGGGTGTTGTTACTTCCGGTATGGTAATTTATGATGCCATGAAATTGATAAAATCTCCTGTGATTACAATATGCATGGGATTGGCCGCTTCTATGGGTTCAATTCTCCTTAGCGGTGGTGAAAAAGGCAAAAGACTTATTTGGCCAAATGGCAGAGTGATGATTCATCAGCCTTCTATTGGCGGTATGTATGGTCAGGCTACCGATATTGAAATAACAGCCAAGGAAATTCAAAAGACTAAAGAAATGAGTGCCCAGCTTCTTGCAGATAATTGCGGGCAGACTTATGAAAAAGTAATGGGAGATTTTGATCGTGACTATTGGATGGATGCTAAGGAGGCTGTTGCTTATGGAATTTGCGATAGAATAGCTGACAAATTAATTTAATCCCGCTACTTTCCTCTTCCTTTTATTACTGTTATTACTGTATAAATCAGGATTTTTAAATCCATGAGCATAGACATGTTTTCGATATAAATCAAATCGTATTTCAGTCTTTTAACCATTTCATCTACTGAGGACGCATAGCCGTATTTTACCATGCCGAGTGATGTTATACCGGGTTTTACTTTGAAGATGTGGGTATAATGCGGAACTAGTTTTTCAATTTGATGGGCAAAAAAAGCACGTTCTGCTCTCGGGCCTATTATGGACATATCTCCTTTGATAACATTGATAAACTGAGGCAATTCGTCAATTCTGTATTTCCTGATAATATGGCCAATTTTGGTGATTCTTGGATCTTGGTCGGTTGTGAGTTTAGGTTCGTGCTGTTCAGCATTAATATACATAGACCTGAATTTGATTATCCTGAAAGGTCGTCCATATTGCCCAAGTCTTTCCTGAGTGTAAAAAACAGGTCCTGTCGAATCAATTTTTATTCTGATTACAGCAAAAATCCATAACGGAAAAGAAATGGCAATTGCCATGAATGAGGCTATTACATCAAACCATCTTTTCATGATTCGCTCCCATTCATTGATCAGAATCGGAGGGATTTCAATGAAAGCCTCGCCAATTACATGATTCATTCTTACAGTTCGTGAAAGAATATCATACATATCTGGTACAATCTTCAGGTAAACATTTCTATCTCCGATTTTATGTATGATATCACCGAGTAGTTCATGTTGGTTTGTTTCTATAGCGATATAGGCTTCCTCTACATCAAATTTTTCAATTAAACTATCAATATCAGATAGTTTGCCAATAAATAAATCAGGATTGGCATCGTATTCATTTTCATAAATCGCAACAATTCCAATATTGAAATAGCCGGGTGTTTTTTTCTTTTGAAGCAATTGAGTGAGATCTGCTGCTTCTTTATGAGAGCCTATTATAATACTGTTGAAGTGGACTTTGCCTGCCCTTAAAACACTTTTTGTGTAGTTTAAAAATGCAAGTCGAAGTGAAACAGAAAATAGCAACTGTGCGAAAAATATAGTGCAAAATGAAATATAGTAATCACGATATCCTTGTACCAAATCATCAAGTAAAAAGATGAAGAAAATTATTACACTGCCCAGTATAGTAATGAAAGATGTTTTTAAAAATTCCTGTAAACGAGACTTCCGGAAAACATCAATATATGTGCCTGAAAAGTAATAAAGGGCAATCCATATCTGAGGAATAACAAGTAATCCTACAAAAAACTTTTTGTCTTCTACTGCAGAAAATTGCTGAATAGATTCATTTTCAATAAAGACTTTGCGAACATAATACAAGACAGACCATGCCAATAATGCCGCAACTATATCCAACAAGAAATAGAAAAAAACAAACTTCTTTCTTCGCAGCATTTTTTAGTAATTCACTATCTTAAGGTTATCTATAGATACATTCACTCCAGAGCCTGCTGTAAACTGAACCAATCTATAATATAGCCTGTAACTGTCAGCTTGTAACAGCCCTACTTCATTACTCAGATTTATATAGATTTTATTCCAAGAAGTTTTAGGACTGAGGGTGATTTTGTATGTTTCTGTTAAAGCGCCACTTTTTACTGAAAGCAAACCCATTTCAAAATAATTGTCACACTTGTAGTTCATTTCCAAATACACCTCTCTGCCAGTAACCGGAATGGTGAAGCCGTTGGTATTGTATGCAGTGAGGATACTATCGGAAGATGTAAGCGTTATTTTCCCGGAACTATTTCCCTCAAAAACATCTTCTGATGCTCCATTCACCGCATTTACTTTTGTAAAGCTGTTAGAAGCTTCAAAGTCTTCTTTGTAGGAGAAGTTTGCAAAATCGCCATACGTAAACTGAGGTGTGTATGTATAGACTTCACCACTTTGTGCATTTGAAAGCAAATGCTCATCAATTGCATAAAAAGGATATTCTACTCTTGTGTTTGCTATGCCATTATCTTTTATTCCGGCACTGATTATGAGTCGCACATCACCACTTGCAAGTATGGGTATTTTTGCGGGAAGCTGAAATGCTCCGATTGGTTTTCCATTTGCAGTTACCCAAACATCTGTAATCTTTTGTGAAGCAGAACCCTGAGTATTTGTTGTATTCAGTGAGACAGAATCAATTTTCAGATAAATAGGAACACCTCCATTGGGTTCTTTCTTACACGAATGAGATGTAAGTAATATTCCAATTGCTGTTGCCAGATAAATCAATGATTTTTTCATCGCAGAAAATTAACAAAATAACGAATCAATATGATTTTAATTGCGGGGCTTTTGATGAATTGTTAAGCTCATACAACAGGCTTCGCAGCAATTTTTTTGTAATAGTAATAAGTCCAGCCTATTCCAAGTATTCCAAAAATTACCAGTAGAATAGATATTAATTCAGATTGCTTGAGTCCAATAGTGAAAATATAATACAAATTTCTACCGGCTAAATCTCTTATTTGCTCAATGGAATAGCGTTGTATTCCAATTAAAATAAAGAAGATAAAAAACAACATTCCGGGCATTGTATAAAGTCTTTTTCTGATAAAATGCAGTATTAGAAATATGGCGGTACACATCAGAAATTCATAAATAGGAGTTGGATAAACACCTTGCGCCAAAGTCATGCAATGTTCCTCAACACACCCTGCAATTGGAACTCCCACATCGGCAATATTGTTAGAATAATATGTTGACCATAAAAACTGCGGTAGAAAATCTAGTTTAGGATTCAAGTTTACAATTCCCCAATCTCCATCGCCTGATACCTGACAGCCTACCCTGCCAATACCATTTGCGAGAATGAAGCAATAGGCAAGACAATCAAATAAATTGGGAACATTAATCTTTTTCACATAGCTATATGCAAGCAATGCCAATCCGGCACAAATCATACCACCATATACAGACAGTCCGCTGAATAAATATGAAATCGGATCACACCAAAATCCATCATAAGAATCAGGACTTTCCAAGTAATTGAACAATACAGCACCAAGCACCCCAAATATGGCACATATCATCACAAAATCACCCACCAATTCTGACGGAAAAACACGAATTGTCTCCTCTCGTATTCCCTCTTTTTTTGTTTTGTAATAATCATAGGCATACTTCCCTCCGGAAAGTAAAACAGCAGTAATTAAGCCGATTATATTTGCAGATAGTCCATTCAACTGTTCTGATAAAAATTTGAAACCAAGAAAGTAGCCAATCAAAGCAGAGATTATAACGGAGCTATAATCAATTCCTCCGATAGTGACAGTTTTCTCATTATAAGAAAACATGCCGATTTTTTCTCTGTTTTTCATCTCTCTGCCTATCACTAGTGCCGCCATGAGGAATCCTGTTGCTACCCAAAATCCATAGCTATAAAGCGGAATAAATCTTAAGTCAATTGACTGATTGGTAACGTCAAATAACCAGTCTGTAACTCTCGGATAGCATCTTTCAAAAAGCATAAACAGTAATTTTGTGAAATGTATTTGTGCAAATTAAAAACTTAATCTAATGCACAAAAGAAACAGTATGGAAATCGCATTTCTGAATCAATCAAATAAATGATATACAACAAAGCGTTTGCTATTTAACATTCATCAAAAAATTTATTTATGCTACAGCAGCTACTTCACCAAATCCATACACCATATGAAAAATCAAATGCTGCTGTGGATTGTGCTGTTGTATTTTTCAAAATGCATCAATGCACAAACCCAATATGAAATACAAGCCGGTAATTTCAGCCTTGGCGTAAGAACTGTAACTAGTGCTTTTGGCCATGGTAATCTGAAAGAAGTCGGATACGGCATGGGCGGACACAGCCCACAGAACGAGTCAATACCGAATGGTATGCTGACATTATTACTACAAATTTAGACAAGAATGTTCACCGCACAGATTACCACATCGGATGTAGTGTTATGTATTACATTATTGACCCTCATGTTTTCAAACGAATTGTGACACCTTATGTGGAAGCAGCACATTGCTTTGACTGGACTCAATTGAAAATTCTCGGGGTAGATGGACAAAGCCGCACAAAGTTCAGTACAGCTGTGCAGGCTGGACTTGGCACTCATTTTAATATTACACCAAGATTTGACCTAAGCCTGAAGGCGCAATATATGTGGCATCTGGGCAAAGAGCTTCATGTAGAAAAAAATGAAGGCAGATGGGAAATTCAAGAGGAGAAAAATCCTGGATGGTAGGGACACTTGCTGATTAGCTTAACGGCAAACTATAAACTCGCAAGACTATGGAAACCAAAAAAATAATTGTGTTGCTGATTGCCATCATTTATATGGCACAAACACAGGCGCAAAAAATTTACGAAGAGCGCAAAGGATGTTTTTTAGCACAGGGAAATATTGCCGGAAGTTATCTGTTTAAACAAAAAAAGACATTGACGTATTTCGGTGGCGATCCGGAATACTTTGTACAAAACTATCTGAGTATTGGCGGAGATGTTTGGCTTTCCATACGCTTGAAAGATAATGCCAATGACGGAGTTCGCGATTTACATTCGGTCTTTGGTGGTGTAAATTATCATCCTGTAAAGAAGGGAAGGTTTGACCCATATATCGGTCTCAGTCCGGGAGTTGCTTATGTGAATGTGGGCTATCATGATGCTGAAAATATTTACAAAAAAGCTTCAGGACTTGCACCGCTTGTTTCAGCTACAGCAGGATTAAATGTTTATGTGGGTTCTATATTTCGGTTCTTTGTGAAAGTGCGGGGAGTTGCCTGAGAATTTAGTGGTAACGCACTTGAAACAGTTCTGTTATATGAATTGAAAATTGCCGGAGGCTTAGGCTGGAATTTACGCTTTAGCAAAGTGCACAGATTTCGAGATGTGTTTTTTATTATTTGGAATTGCCGGCAGCACAACAAAACCTAAATAAACAGACACTTGAGATATAAATGATACCTTTAGAGTCAAATACAATATTTCGTTCAGAAACCATTCATGCAATTCGAATCACTAAACCTCATAACTCCAATACTGAAAGCAGTAAAAGAAGCAGGCTACACCACTCCAACTCCCATTCAGGCACAAGCCATACCAATCGTTCTCAAAGGAACGGATTTACTTGGTTGTGCGCAAACAGGAACGGGTAAAACTGCAGCTTTTGCTATTCCTATTCTGCAACTTTTAAGCGAGCAGAAATCGCAGAGCAGCAAAAGAAGTATCCGTTGTTTAATACTTACACCAACTAGAGAGCTCGCTATTCAAATAGGAGAAAGCTTCAACAGCTATGGGCGATATACCGGGCTCACAAATACTGTGATTTTTGGGGGTGTTACTCAAAAGCGTCAAACAGATGCTTTACAAAAGGGAATTGATATTTTAATTGCTACCCCGGGACGTTTATTAGATTTAATGGGTCAGGGTTTTATTTCGCTGCGCGATATTGAAATATTTGTGCTTGATGAAGCAGACCGTATGCTCGATATGGGTTTCATTCATGATGTGAAGAGACTGCTTATGGTTTTGCCGAAAAAAAAGCAAACACTTTTTTTCTCTGCAACTATGCCGCCTGAAATCGTGAAATTAGCAAATACCATTTTGGTGAATCCGGAAAAAGTGGAAGTGACTCCGGTTTCCTCTACTGTGGATACGATTAATCAGTTTGTGTTTTTTGTAGATAAAGGAAATAAAAATGCTTTGCTGGTGAGTGTGCTCCGCAATGAAAAAATCAAAACAGCACTTGTCTTTACCCGAACCAAACACAGTGCTGATAAAGTAGTGGTGATGCTGGGGAAAAATAATATTAAGGCTGAAGCCATACATGGTAATAAATCACAGGGAGCAAGGCAAAGCGCTCTAAACAATTTTAAAGCACAAACTACGCGGGTATTAGTAGCTACTGATATTGCAGCCCGAGGGATTGATATTGATGAGTTGGCACATGTAATCAACTATGAGCTATCGAATATTCCTGAAACTTATGTGCACCGAATTGGCAGAACGGGCAGGGCGGGAAACAAAGGGACAGCACTCTCATTTTGCGATGCAGAAGAAAAGGAATATCTGGCAGATATTGAAAAACTAATCAAGAAGCAAATTCCTGAAATCGAGAACCATCCTTATCCACTGATCAATCATAATCCTGTAAAAGCTCCAAAGCAACAACCACGGGCAAAAGGCAGCTATAGTAAATCAAAACCTGCAAATAGCGCTAATAAAAAATCGCAAGGGAAGCCGAAGTGGGCGAAGAAGTAAAACCTATAACACTTCCATTGTCTCTGTAATCTTCACATCCACATGATTTCCTGAAATCTTCTCTAGATTAATCCACTCAATTTCATTTTCTGACTCTGCCTTGAATGGTTGTGCTACTTTTACATAGTTGTCGGTGAAGCCATACATCAGCCCCATATCATTTTCTGATTCCCACAATACTTTGCGTACTGTGCCAAGCTGTGATTGATAGAAAGCATTGCGCTTTTTCTCCGATAAAATGCGGAGCATTTCATTTCGCTTTTTGCGTTCTGCCACAGGCACTATATTAGCTATATCCAATGCTTTTGTATTGTCTCGTTCAGAGTATGTAAACACATGCAGATATGAAATATCTAATGAGTTGATGAAATTGTATGTTTCCAGAAAATGCCCAACAGTTTCGCCCGGGAAACCAACAATTACATCTACTCCGATACAGGCGTGCGGCATTACAGCTTTTATTTTCTCAACTCGTTGACGATATAATTTTGTCAGGTATTTTCTGCGCATAAATTTCAGAATCCTGTCTGATCCCGACTGCAAAGGAATATGAAAATGCGGCATCAATTTTTCAGACTGTGCCACAAAATCTATGATTTCATCAGTAAGTAGATTCGGCTCAATGGATGAAATTCTCCATCGTTCTATGCCTTCTACTTTTTCCAATTCTTTTACCAAAGCAAAAAACGATTCATTGGTTCGTTTACTGCCATCTTCAGTTTTACCGAAGTCGCCAATATTTACTCCGGCTATTACTACTTCTTTTATGCCGCTTGCGGCTACTTCCTTTGCTTTGGCAACAACATTTGCGATAGATGTACTTCGGCTTGCTCCGCGCGCCAATGGAATGGTACAGAAAGAACACATATAATCACAGCCATCCTGCACTTTCAGGAATGCGCGTGTGCGTTCACCTGCGGAAAATGCAGGAACAAAAGTATTCACATCATCAATGGGAGAATTAAATACAAGTGTGGATGAAGTTTCCTCTAATTTTGTCAGATGCTCATGAATGTTGAATTTTTCCTTTGCTCCAAGCACCATACTTACACCCGAAATAGAAGCAATTTCTTCAGGTTTCAATTGTGCGTAGCAGCCAATCACCACTATCTTGGCCTGAGGATTGGTCTTCAGTGCAGTTTTCACAATTGCTTTTGTTTGCTTATCAGCGTTTTCGGTAACCGAGCAAGTATTGATTACATAATAATCGGCAGGTTCTGAAAAATCCACTTTCACAAAACCGTTATCAGCTAATACTCGACCAATCTGAGAAGTTTCAGAAAAGTTAAGTTTACAGCCAAGTGTCGTGAGTGCTACTTTACGGGAATAATTCATGGGCGCGAATTTAGACATTTAATTCCTTATTTATATACAATCCACAGAACACCGTTCACCTTTAGCACCTGAAAAACAAATCGGATGAAACGCCACTTGCTATTTTAGCGGAGTATGAAAAAGGTAAAAATTGGGCTTATCGGAGTTGGGCACTTAGGGAAAATCCATCTTAGATTATTAAAGGAAATTGATGGTTTTGAATTGGTTGGCTTTTTTGATACAGATGAAAATAAGAGGCTCGCTCTTGAGCAGGAATTTGGGATAAAGGCATTTGACAGTGGAGAGGAGTTGATTATGAAATGTGATGCTGTAGATATAGTCACGCCTACAGTTTTTCATTACGAATACGCAAAATTTGCTGCCTATAAATTCAAGCATATTTTCGTGGAAAAACCGGTAACAACTACTTTAGCTGAAGCTCGAAAACTTACGCAAATTACGGATGAGGCAAATGTGAAAGCTATGGTCGGTCATGTAGAGCGATTTAACCCTGCATTGCTAAGTATAGACAAGACTAAAGTAGATCCAATGTTTGTTGAAGTGCATAGGCTTGCACAGTTTAATCCAAGAGGCACCGATGTTTCTGTTGTTTTGGATTTGATGATACATGATATAGATATTATTCTGAGTTTGGTGAAAGGTGAAGTGAAAAAGGTAAGTGCAAGTGGAGTTGCCATAGTAAGCGATACACCTGACATAGCAAATGCGCGTATTGAGTTTGATAATGGCTGTGTAGCAAATTTGACTGCCAGCAGAATCTCTATGAAGAGCATGCGAAAAATGCGTATTTTCCAACAAGGCTCTTACATATCGATAGATTTTTTAGCTAAAAAATCAGAGATGTTCTCTATTCATGAAGTTCCGGAAAAAGATACTAATTATTTTGAGTTGGAGTTGCCGGGGAAGCCCAAAAAATATATTCAATATCAGCTAAATGAGCCTACAGATATTAATGCCATAAAAATGGAATTGGAACTTTTTTGTGAAAGCATACAAAATAACAAAGCTGTTCCTGTTTCTTTTCATGACGGATTGAGAGCAATGGAAGTAGGCAATATGATTTCAGAAAAAATCAAGAAGCAACTTATGATTAAAGAGCTTTAGCTCCAAATGAAACATTCTTGTTGAAATGATAGCGAGTTTGACAGTTAACTATTCTATCTCAACAGTGCCACATTACCAATATCACTCTTAGTATCTCCATTTTGATTAGTATATGTAATTGACCAAGTGTACATTTCCATTGGTGCTTCTGAGCCTTTGTAATAGCCATTCCAGCCCATAGTTATGTCAATACTTTCAAAAACCTTTTCGCCCCATCTGTTATAAATACGCAATTCATAGGCGATTGGATTATTAATGAAAACAGGTAAATAAATGTCATTTTTTCCATCGCCATTTGGACTAAATGCGGTTGGCATTGCAATGGATATATCACAATCTTTTTCTGTAATTATAATTTCATCTGTAGCCTCGCATCCATTTCCATCCGCAACAGTTACGGTATATGTACCAAATGCTTTTGCAGCATATGTAGAACCCGTAGAGCCATCTTGCCATAGATATGATGCATAAGTTCCTGGATTTAGATTGATTGTTTCTGATTTGCATTTTGTGGTATCGTATCCCAAATTTGGAGGCGTAATTGGCAGAGGCTCTATAACAGAAGCTATAGATGTTGTACTACAACCTTTTGAGTCGGTTGTTCTGATATTATAAATACCTGCTCCCAAGTTAGTAAATGCTTTACTCCATATACCACTTATTTCTATTTCAGTTAAATAATTTGGCGTACCTCCTGTTACAGATGGTATTACTTTTCCGTCATTAAATCCGTAGCACGTTATATCTATTGATTGAGTATTTAAAACGAGTACTTGAGGTTCATTTACTTTTGGTGAAGCGTTCGCTGTGCAATTATTTGCGTCTGTCACGGTTACTGAATATGTTGCTGCTGCAAGGTTAGTAGCAGAAACACCTGAACTCACAGCTGGCGACCAAGAGTATCCATAGTTGCCTCCACCGCCTGTGACTCCTAAAGTTATAGATCCATCTGCCAGTCCATTGCATGTAACATCTGTAATGGTTGGCGCAATTATAATTGCAGAAGCAGAATTTATGGTTGTGTTATTAGCAACAGTACAGCCGTTGTTGTCAGCAGCAGTTACGGAGTATGCTCCTGAGGCGAGTCCTGTTCTGTTTGGTGGTTGAATACCTCCAGGACTCCAATTATAGGTTACCGCTCCTGTTGCATTTACAAAGTTTGCATTTGCAGTTCCTGCTATATCTCCAAAACAAACATTATCCGTGCTTGTCAGCGTTAAACTTTGTGGTCCCGGCTCTATAATCGTTTCTGTGATGGCAAAAGTACAACCATTGCTATCTATAACATTTCCTGCCACTGTGCCTGGTGCTAGCCCCGGCAGTGTAGTTGTTCCCGCAGGTACTGGATTGCCCAGGAAGGTATAAGGAGCAGTACCTCCACTTACTGTAATTGTTGCTGTTCCGTTGTTTGCTCCATTGCAGGTAACATCAGTATGTGAGGTCACTACATTCAGCGCTGCAGCAGGTTGTGATAAAATAATAGTATCAACATGCTTGCATAGTTTATTATCACTTACAGTTACATAATAAGTTCCGGCAACTAAGCCTGTCTGATTTGCGCCAGATAGCGTATTAGGATTCCAGCTCAAAGTATAGGTCGGAGTTCCGCCAGATGGATTTAAAGTTATAGTTCCTGTTGCTTGCCCAAAACAATTAATGTCTGTTTTACTCATATTGGACAGCACTTGGGCTGGCTCATTAATCGTAGTGATGTTAGCCACGGTACAACCATTATTGTCAGTAGCAGTTAAGGAGTATGCTCCTGATGCAAGCCCTGTTCTTGTTGGCGGTTGAACACCACCAGGACTCCAGTTATAGGTGACCGCTCCTGTAGCATTTATAAAAGCAGCAGTTATCGCTCC